>JAZSAM010000055.1:0-2893 GCA_045601905.1 Acutalibacteraceae bacterium
AAAAATGACAACACAAACGGTTGGAAAAAAATTGAGCCGACAGATACATGGGCAAAGGGTGCTACAACATCAACACTTAAGATACAGGTTGAGAAGGCTGATTTTGTGAGTCACTGTGAATACAGGTGTGATGTCAAAAACGGTACTTATGGTGTGGTTTCAAATTCTGCAAAAATTCTTCCGAGGTCAATGTATATAACAGCCAACCCCGAAAACGTGGCAGGTAAACATGGCGAAAAGGTACAGTTCAAGGTGGTAGCCGAGGGTGGAAAAGCTCCTTACAGTTATCAGTGGGAGTTCACATATCCGAGCGAAATTCTTGACGGCGGATATCTTAATGTTTACAAGGACTATGAGTGGGCAGAAGGTGAAAACACCGATACATTAACAGTCCTTGTTGACGATAACAAAATGAATTCAGATTGTAAATTCCGTTGCACCGTAAAGGATGCAACCGGAAGAAAGCTTACAAGTAAAGAAGCTTACATAATCTTAACAGCTGATGCAAATGTAAGCTTTGATGAAGAAAAATCCAAAGACAGTATGATAGTTATAATGCCATAACTATATAAAATTAAAGAAAAGAGGTAAACAAATATGAAAAAAACATTATCAATCATCCTATCGTTGTGTATGCTGCTTTCTATGGCAACAACAGCCTTTGCGGCATACGGAGAACACGAACACAAGCTTATGAAAATGGCGAACATGAACAGTCACTATGAAGAATGTCAGGTATGCTTTGAACTCTTTAATGTTGGCGAGCACACTTTCAAAGATGGTAAATGTACAGTTTGCGGTCATCCCCAACTTGTAAATCCTTTTGTTGATGTCCCTGAAGATGCGTGGTACCACGATGAAGTAGTGGGAGCTGTTTACACAGGCATCATCAACGGTAAGAGTGCAACAGAATTTAAGCCTGATGACCTACTTACATACGCAGAAGCAATCAAGCTTGCGGCTTGTATGAGTCAGGTTTACTTAAATGGTAATGTTACCCTTACATCAGGTACTCCTTGGTATCAGCCTTATGTTGATTACTGCAAAATCAATAACATAATCAAAAAGAATTATGACTATATCGCAAATGCTACACGAGCGGGATACATAGAAATCTTTGCAAGTGCTCTTCCTGATAGTGCATTTGAAGAAATAAACAATATTCCAAACGGAAGTATTCTTGATGTTAAGTCAGGAGCTACATATGCTCACTATGTGTATAAGATGTACCGTGCAGGTATTTTAACAGGCGTTGATGCACTTCACAACTGCAAGCCTGATGATAATATCAAAAGAAGCGAGGTTGCTGCAATTATTTCCCGTATGATGGATGAAGGTAACAGAGTAAAGTTTGATATGTCTGATCCCGACAGTAATAAAAACACAGAGGATGACAACGATAAAGAAATAATAAACAAAACCGAAGAAAACGAAGACAAAGATAAAGATGAAGATGCTGAAAAGGATAATACTAAGCAGAACACCGAAGAAAAAGAAGATGAACCGATAAATATAGCTCCTGAAGATCCTCAGATTGGGGTTCAGGATCCTACTCAGACGGTTGATCCCGGTGTTTCTGTCACACCAACCAAACCTTTTGACGGCGGAAGTCAGGAGTACATTCTGGACACACCTCTTACCATCCACAAACAGCCTGAAGGTTCAGAGGCGGAAGAATATGGCACAAAATATGAACTTGAGGTTCAGGTATACGGAGGAAAAGCTCCTTATAGCTATCAGTGGTTCTACTATACCGGCTACAGAAACAATACGGATAAAATTGTAAATGGTGATTATGTAAAAGATGCAACAAGTGACGCATTGGTTCTTTCGATTGAAAAGGAAAACGCTCTTCTTGGTCAGAAGATTTACTGCGAAATAACCGACAGCGAAGGAACTAAAGTTACAACCAATGCCGTAAAGGTTTACGGACCATTCTCTATGCCGGTTGATGATTGGACTTTAGAATCAGGTAAGAATACTCTTATCGGCAGAGTGGCAGACGGTATCCTTAAAAAAGGCGAAAAGGTTTCTGTTATAAGAGATGGTAAGGTTATTGCAATAGGTGTGGCTGAAGACTTGCAGATGTTTAATAAGTCTATGGACGAAACTGTAGAAGGTGACAATGTAGGAATCGTATTCAAGAAAGACGAAGGCGTAACACCTTCAAGCGGTGATATCGTAGTTAAATATCAGCCTACACACGTTGTTGACACAAGCGATATTGTAAACTAAAGGATGCGTAAAAACATAAAGGAGGTAAAACTATGGGACTCGGCGATTTCTTTAAAAACATTTTTGGAAAGAAAACCTGCGCTTTCTGTGGCGGAGAGTGTGGAATGTTAAATCGAACCAAAATCAAGGGTGATGAGTATATCTGCGGTAAGTGCGATGATATGTGTTCATTCCATATCCAAAAGTATAGGTTCACCAAAGATGAACTAAGAGGTCATATGGAGTATATGAAACGCTCTGACCGTATATATAAGGAGGTTGCTCTTGCAGGTGAAAAGTCAGACAGATACCCTTCTGCAACTTCAAGACAAGGCATAGAGTTTTTCGATGATATTGGAATGTTCCGCATTATAGATGACTCAAAAGACAATAAAGAGCAGTATCCGAAAGAACTTTTCCGTTATGACCAGGTATCAAGCTATGAGCCTTACATAGAAGAATCTGAAGAAGAAACTGAAAATGGCAAGAAGGAAATAGTGTTTGGCGAAGGCGGTATTAAAATCAGATTGGTTGGCGGAAGAGATGATACGACCACAATGAGAAAAGGTCTTCATGCTCATCCTTACATAACAGAGGAAATCACAGTTTGCTTTGCAACAAACGACAGAGAAAAAGAAAATTATCTTAAGTATGCAGAAAATGCAATCCGGCATTTTGA
>JAZSAM010000056.1:0-4983 GCA_045601905.1 Acutalibacteraceae bacterium
CTTGTTCCCGTTCTTGCGTTATGGTCTCCGCACTCCCCGTTTTCCAACAACGAATAGTCCGACATTCGCCGCCACTACAAAGATCTTTCATCTGCTCGTGTCGGGGTAAGTTGCGTAGTGTCGCCCCTCGGGCGACTAAGGTTATATCTTTGCATATTTTAAAAGAAGCAGATTTTTACTTTATAACGCGGGACGGATTTAATCGACTTGACAAATTCACCGCGGTGGACTGTCTCACGGCGAAGTCCGTGAGGTGTCGGGACTTTCCTTTTTGCGACGGCGGATAAATGTATAATTCGGAGTGCGGAATTCGGAATTCGGAATTGCGGGGAGCTCTTCGGGCAACTGAAAGTGTGATGCCGCAGAAGAACAAATATAAGCCTTAGTCGCCCGAGGGGCGACACTACAGAACTTACCCCGACACGAGCAGATGAAACATCTTTGTAGCGGAGGCGAATGTCGGACTATTCGTTGTTGGAAAACGGCGAGTGCGGAGACCATAACGCAAGAACGGGAAAAAGTCTTAAGTAGCGGACTCATTTGCAGAAAGTGGTTTTAAACAGAGCAGTACGCTCTTATTACCCTGGAACAGAGCTGTAGTAATGTGACTTTTTTCGCAGTAACGAAGTAGTGTGTATTACAAAGTAAATTTGCTTAACCGAGGTATCTGTTACAACAAAAGCATCGACGAAAAAACGTCACCGCCACTGCGGCCCTCCACGTTTTAAAAAGAGCGCTTTGCTTACTTTGCCGCTCGGGGCAAAGTAAGTGCCACGCCGGCACGAGGCGTCCGGGGTACTAAAGCAGGTAAGAGACTATTGGTAAAAGATACCGCGCGATAAATTCGGAATTCGGAATTCGGAATTCGGAGCACCTGCGGTGCAGTAGTCAGCACCCACACGCGGCAAAAATTAACCCCGTTCAGCAATTGAACGGGGTCATTTTTATATCAATGAAGTTTAATGCCGTAAGGCGTTCCTTACTACTTACTACTTACTACTTACTACTCACTACTCACTACTCACATCTCACTTCACAAGCTCAAGCATCCTGTCAAGCTTAGCTTCAAATTCCTCTTTACCGAGCATATACGACTGAGCGTGGTCGGCACCCTCAACAATGAGAATGTCCTTGTTTTCACTCGTGCAGGCATTGTAAAGCTCCTCTGCCATAAATGCAGGCACAAGGTTATCGTTTTTGCCGTGTACAAAGAGAATGGGAAGGGTGTGCTTCTTTACATACTCTATGGGACAAAGCTCGTCAAAGCTGCAGCCCTGGATTCTTTTGTGTGCGGCATCAACGCCCTTTATCAGCGCCTTTGTCGGCAAGCCCATCGCTTCAAGCTTATGCTCAAAAAACGGCTTTGCAGAAGTAAAGCCACAGTCAGCGACAATCATTTTCACATTTTCGGGCAAGTCCTCTCTGCCGCCCATTGTCACAACTGTTGCACTGCCCATGGAAACACCGTGAAGGATGATTTTTATGTCCTTGCCGAAGCTTTCCTTCATGTACTCGAGCCACTTCATGCAGTCTCTTACCTCGTGGTAGCTGAAGGTGCAACGGGTACCCTCACTTTCACCCGAGGCAACGTGGTCGGGAATGAACACATTGATTCCCTTTGCAAGATAATACTGTGCAACACCGGAAAACTCCTTTTTTCCGTAGCTTCTGTAGCCGTGAGCACCGAAGAGGTAAATGTCACTTTCCTGCTTTGCTTTAAAGAGAAAGCCCGTCAGCTTAAAGCCGCTGTCGGAAATGATGTAATGTCTTTCGTAGCCGTAATCCTCGAGCCATCTCAGATTATTCTCGAGAAAATCACCCAGGTGCCCTGCATCACAGCCTGCAATCTTACGGTTAATACTGTCGGGAAGCTTAAGGTTACGGTTGAAGAGAAGCTCGTCAATAAAGCAACAGGTGCCGTAAGCACCTGCAACCCCCGCAACGCCTGCCGCCATTAATTTCGCTGTATTTTTAAGTGTATTTTTCATCATTGCTATCCCCTTTCAGATGCTCGAAAAGTCCTTTACAGCCGTCATAAATATCGTTATAGGCAACATCAAAATTCCCCGTCCACCAAGGGTCGGCAACATCGCCCTTACGGTCGGTAAAGTCCATCATTTTGCAGACCTTGCCGTCCTTGTCCTTGCCGAAAATCTTCATTATATTACGGACATTCATACTGTCCATAGCAATAAACATATCGTAGTTGTCATAGTCGCCCTTCTTAAGCTGAACGGCACATTTACCCTCGCAGGTTATGCCGTGTTTAAGGAGCTCTGATTTTGCAGGAGGATAAACGGGATTACCCTTTCCGCCGTGAATTTCCTCGGTACTTGTGGCACAGGAAGCGACATAAAAGCAGTCGGAGACATTATTTTCGGCTAACATCTTTTTGAAAATAAATTCTGCCATAGCTGAACGGCAGATATTGCCGTGGCAGACGAACATTATCCTTTTCATAATATTACCTCCCGTGAAATCAAATAATCAACTGTCATTTAAATAATATCATCTGCTTGTTTTTTTGTCAACAAGGAACGATTATCCCCAACTGCTTACTGATTGCTCGTAATAACCCTTGTCTTTTCGAGCACAGCAATTATTATCGGAATAAATATAAGCTGAATAACAATTCCGGGAAGTGCATTGACAACGGCACCCGCAAAAAACGCAGAAAAGCCGAACCTGGTTGCATCCAGTCCCATACAGCAGAATTGAACCGCACCCCAGACAAGTCTGCCTGCAACCATAGACAGAACAAGAGAAAGCCAGATGTTGATTCTGCTTTTTGGCAGTACACGGTACAAAAAGCCTGACATAAAGCCGTACACGGCAAGCTCAAACGCCATTGCAAATGCCGTAGGGAACAAGGGTGGCATTCCGAGTGTAATCGAGCGAAGCAGAGGCGCAATAACGCCCACAGCAAAGCCCCACGGTGCTCCGCAGATATAGCCGCAGAGAATTACGGGGATGTGCATCGGACAAAGCATTGAGCCTATCTGCGGAATCTGCCCGGTTAAAAAGGGCAGAACAAATGCCATTGCAAGGAACATTGCCGATAATGAAAGTCTGAATGTTGAGGTTTGCTTTTTCATAGGAAGTCCTTTCTTTTCACAACAAAAATAAAAAGGTGCAGCTATCCCTTCTGGGAAAACAACACCTTCATAGTATCGTAAAAAACCAAATTAATAAAAACAAATAAAAAGAACTTCTGTTCCTGACGCTATCCTTCCTGGACAACTGCGGATATTATAGCACTTTATTTATCGGATTTCAAGGGTTTTTATCAATAATCGTCTGAAGCTTTGAAAGGGCATCCTCAATAAGTGCAGACACTGTAAGATTTGAAACTCCTGCAACAAGATTTTCACATTTGTTTATGGGAATAAGAATCTTCGAAGCCTCGCTCTGACCGACGGCAACCGCCATCCGGGGCGTGATTTCGCCGTAAAGCGAATCCGCAATTACTATGCCGATGGGTCCGATGACAACATCAGACTTACGGCAGGCAACCACAACGGGATTTTCACCTGTTGCCGCTTTTTTTGCTCCTGCCTTAACCATTGCAGTTGTTGCTGTGGCATTCGTTCCGACCGCAGTAAGCTCCGTATCCGGGTAACGGTTGAGCACAGCTTTGATTATCTGGCTTCCGAGCTGACCGCCCTGCCCATCAATTATAAGTATGTTCATAAGCTTTTCCTCCCGGTTGTTAGTATGTTTTTTGAAGGATTGCAAGCAAAGAAAATTGCAATCGGGGCTAAATCCTTCTGATGAAATGATTATACTATAAAGCTTTGCCAAAATCAAGCGAAGCCTTGTATGTAATCCGTCGCAAGACGGAATGAAATCATCCGGCAGGGATATATGTAATCCTTTCGAAGAAAGGTATGCAATCAATCCGAAGGAGAAATGCAAGGCTACACCTTGATGACATACCATTGGCAAATCGAATGTATTACATACGCCTGACGGCGATTACTTACCAAGCCTTCGGATTGAATAAAAAACGACAACCTTCTGTCGAAGATTGCCTTTTTTTGTGTTTAAAGCTTAATTTGGCAACAAACTGATAAATTGGAATTTGTTAGGATATTAATTCTTGGCTATATTCAAAAACTTTTCTATCTTCTCCGCATCCTTATATCCGAGCTGATACAATTTGTTTAACCCGATTTTGTTTCTTGTTGCTGTTTTAATTCCGAAACAATCTTTAGGATAAAGTATCAGCACTTTGCCTTGCTCTTCAAGTTCAAGAATTTCATTTATCCTATTATGGTATAATGTGTGTGACGTTGTTATAGCCTTTGCGATTTGCGGATATTTAAAAAGTAATGGATTAACAAGCCATTTAGGAAAAGCAGATTTCTTATAGCTAACGGGAAGTGTCAAACAAATAATCAGCTTGTCACAACCATCTTCAAAAGCTTTTTTATATGGAATCGGGTCAGAGATACCGCCGTCGAAATATCTTCTGTTCTTAAATAAAACAGGTTGACGGGTAACTATAGGTAATGCACAGCTTGCCTTTAACAAAGTAAAATCGTCATAGGCGAAATCGTTTTTATAAAAAAATTTTTGTTCAGCGGTCTGTGCATCAGTTACCGCAACAACAAACTTTTTTTTTGATTTTGTAATAGCATCAAAATTCAACGGATTTTTGCCGTAACTGTTTGTTATATCGGAATAAATATAATCAAGGTTGATATACATTCCCTTGCAGAAATAATTACCTATACCCATATATTGTCTTTCAAATGAATATTCCTCATAAAAACTTTTTAATCTTCCACGCTGACCTGCTATGTATGTTATTAGATTTGCACTACCCGCAGAAACGCCCAAACAATATTCAATATCAATAGAATTATCGAGGAGAAAATCAATAATACCGCTTACATAGTTTCCTCTTAAACCGCCGCCGATATCCATAATCCCAACCATAATACACCACCACAAATTCTTTTTTCTATCTGTTTACAAATT
>JAZSAM010000057.1:0-18225 GCA_045601905.1 Acutalibacteraceae bacterium
CCTTAGTCGCCCGAGGGGCGACACTACGCAACTTACCCCGACACGAGCAGATGAAAGATCTTTGTAGTGGCGGCGAATGTCGGACTATTCGTTGTTGGAAAACGGGGAGTGCGGAGACCATAACGCAAGAACGGGAACAAGTCTTAAGTAGCGGACTCATTTGTAGAAAGTAGTTTTAAACAGAGCTGTACGCTCTTGTTACCCTCGAACAGAGCTGTAGTAATGTGACTTTTTTCGCAGGAAGAAAGTTGTGTGTATTACAAATTAAATTTGCGTAACCAATTATCAGTAATAACAAAAGTGCCGACGAAAAAACGTCACCCCTTACGGACGGTTACAACTCACAAAAGCGTGCTTTTGCTTACTTTTGTCACAAACGACAAAAGTAAGTGCCACGCCGGCACGAGGCGTCCGGGGTGCTAAAGCAGTTAAGAGGCTATTAGTAAAATAAGCCGAGCAGTAAATGTGTAATCGCCCTCTCCGTCAGACCCTACGGTCTGCCACCTCTCCCAAGGGTAGAGCCAAGGAATTGTATCAGATTGCAAGAGCGCCCTTTATTCTACAATTAAATTATACATTTACACCGCCAAACTAAATAAAAAGTGGGATGTAAAAAAAGTTTTTACATCCCTTTGCTTTTTTATTTGCCCTCGCCGGGCAGGCATTACTTTTCTTGAAAGAAAAGTAATCAAAAGAACTTTACCGTTTTGTCGGCATTTGTTTCCTGACTTTTATCAGGGAAGGTCGTCCTCGTTCTCAAGGTTGTGCCATACATTCTGTACATCATCATTATCCTCAAGCATTTCAAGAAGCTTGCCCATGCACTTGAGGTCGTCCTCACTTGTAAGTGCAGTCTGGGTGTTGGGTGTGTACTCAACCTCTGCAGAAACAAAGGCATAGCCCTTTGCCTCGAGGTCGTCACGTACTGCACCGAGATCGTTAGGCTCTGTGCGTACAACGTAAACATCCTCTTCATCTGTAAGGAGGTCAACTGCACCCGCTTCAAGAGCATCCTCCATAAGCTGATCCTCGTCAACATCCTCCTTTTCAATAACAATTACACCGTAGCGGGTGAACATAAAGGAAACACAGCCCTGCTGACCAAGATTGCCCTTGTTCTTGTCAAAGTAGTGACGCATTTCACCTGCAGTACGGTTACGGTTGTCTGTAAGAGTTTCAACGATAACTGCAATGCCTGAGGGACCGTAGCCCTCATACATAATTTCCTCATAGTTGGCGCTTGAGCTTTCGCCCGATGCCTTCTTGATGATTCTTTCGATGTTGTCGTTAGGCACATTGTTTGCCTTTGCCTTTGCGATTATGTCCTTGAGCTTTGAGTTTGATGAGGGGTCGGGACCGCCGTCACGGACTGCAACTGCAATCTCTCTGCCGATCTTTGTGAAAACCTTAGCTCTCGCACCGTCGGTTTTTTCCTTTTTTCTTTTAATGGTGCTCCATTTTGAATGACCTGACATTTAATTCACCAATCCTTCTTAAATACATATATATAAATTAACTTAGTTACTTTATCACTTTTATCCTGTTTTGTCAAGACAATGTTGCAATCAGCTCACCGGGAGTATAAGCTCCGCCGAAAATTACGCCGTTTGCATCGGGTGTGCTTCCCGTAACATTGCCGTTCTGATACACACTGTAGGACTTACCCGAATCAAGCACATCACTTGCAAAAATCACATTTTCAAACTGCTTGGGTGCAGTAAAGGCAATTGCACAGCCCGACTGACTGTCTGCAATGGCGTATAAGGTGTTCCCGTTACCGCTGATGTTGAAATTAAGCACATCGACGCCGTTTCCCGTAACAGACTGTGCCATTCCGAGTGCGCCCGTTGCAAGGAGTGTACCGCCGTTTACAACAAAGCTTCCGCCGTAATCAAGGGCACCGTTTCCCGCATTCGTGGGGCCGAAAACAATCATTGTGCCGCCCTTCAGCTCAACGCTTCCGTTGGAGTCGATTCCGTCACCCGAAGCATCGACAAGCACATAACCGTCCGTTACGGTAATCATACAGCTTGAGTCGTAATCCATCATTCCGCCGAAGCCGCCCATTGCCGTCTGTGTGATGTCTGCATAGGTGCTGACTGATGAGGAGGCCGCATTGAAGCCGTCATCGGCAGATTTTGCAACAAGAGTGCCGCCGTTTATGTTGACCGTTCTTCCTTCAACGCCCTCATAGCTTGTTTTTATATCAATATAGCCGCCGTTGACGGTGACATTTTCGTCTGCGTGGATACCGTCATCGTCACTTGAAGCGGTGACTGTGCCATCATTTACCGTGACATAGGGAGCGTGAATGCAGTCGTCAAGGCAGTTGAGTGTAAGCACACCTGCACTAACGGTGATGCTCTTTCCCGCCTTGATGCCCTTTGTTGACGGTGTATCCGAGCTTTCTTCCTCTGCAAGGCTCCCGTCAGGAGTTCCGCCTTGTGCAAAAAGAAAGCCTCCCCTTCCTCCGCCCGGGAAGGGACTGCCCCAGCCCTGAGCCTGATAGGAGTAATCGCCCGTTGTACCGCCCGCACTTGTGACAGAAATGCTTCCGCCATTTAAATAAACATTGCCGGTTGCCTGAATGCCGTCAAGACTGCTTGTAATATTAATGTTACCCGAATTTACGGTAATATCACCCTTGTCAGCCTCAAGCTCCTCGCTTGTACGGATTCCGTCGCCGCCGCTTGTTATGTTAAGAGTGCAGTTTTCTGCCTCCACACTGTCCTTGCCTCTGATTCCGTCATCGACTGCAGTAATGCTTATAACTCCGCCCCGGATGTCGATGTCATTTTTTGAGAAAACGCCCTTGCCGAAGTTTCCCGTGACAATAAGCTCTCCCGCGCCCTCAATCTGAAGGTCATCCTTGGAATAGATTGCCGCCGTGGCATAATCCGTTTCGTCTGTCGGAATCTCACGGGAGGTGTCCGAGAAGCTGTTGACTGTGCCGTCGTTGAGAATAATCACCGTTTCCTTAGGCGAATTTTCTATAAACAAGGGTGCATCGTAAGAGCAGCTTATATCAACGGAATCAAGAATAAGCTTGACCTTTTTTTCAGTGTCGGGACTGTTTACATAAATTCTGCCGTCGGTCAGCTTGCCCGTTATGTAAAATGAGCCTGCCGAGGTAATACTGAGAGTGTTGTTCTCAAATGAAAGCCCCGTACCCTTTACGGTAGATGCCGCATCATTGAGCACGGCATAAGCATCGTACTCCATTGATGTCACGTCTGTGCTCTGCTGAAACTCAGCCGTAATCGGCACGCCTGACGAAAAAGCAGGCTCCTGCTGATTTGCGGTTTCTGCTTGCGTGATCTGCTGTCGGCTGCAGGCTGAAAAAGCAAAAAGCAAAATTATAACAGCCGGAAGTACAAAAACTGATTCTGATAATCTTCTCATAAGATCTTAATACCGATTACCTGAAGGGGTAACCGTCCTTTCTGTGAAAGTACTTTCCGATTTGTACCCTCCTCAAAAAGATTATATGCATCCGATGTTTTTTACAGAATTTCCTGATTGAGCTCTGCTCTTGAGCAGATGATTTCGAGGTTGCCGTTTCTGCAGCGAAGCTCGTCAATGAATTCCTTTTCCTTTGAGGGATCCTTGAAGGCAATCTCGTATCTGAGCTTGAAAAGGCTGCCCATATTGGTGGTCTTTACATTTATAAGCTCACAGTGAGAAAGGTACTTTTTGAAAACAACATCAAAAACACCTGTGTAATCGAGTGATTCGGGGATTACAACAGTAAGTGTCTTTTTGTGACCGACATGCTTACCGCCAAAGCCCGTCAATTCATAAACAATGCTCATAAGACACATAATTGCCGCAAAAATTATTGCAAAGGCAATGTAGCCCATACCCGTTGCGAGACCTGCCGCAAGAGCAATAAAGATGTAGCCGATTTCCTTTGCAGTGCCGGGAATGCTTCTGAAGCGGACAAGGCTGAAGGCACCTGCAACGGCAACGCCTGCACCGAGGTTTCCGTTAACCATCATAATGACAACCTGAACAACTGCAGGAAGAAGAGCAAGAGTCACAACAAAGCTGTTTGTGTAGCGCTTGCTTGTTTTCATATAGGTTACTGCGACTGCTGCACCGATTGCAATTGAAGTAAGGATACAGGCAAGAAATGAAAAAAATGTGATGTTGAGAGATAAAACTGACTGAAAAATTCCTGACATAATAACTTCCTCCGTTTTTTTCGTTATTGTTTTATTTTTCTTGTGTTATTACCGGCTTCGGCATGCACTCGGTATGAAAGCATCCCCTCTGAAAGCATAAGCTTATAGGCTGTTCCGTATTTTGAATAGGACGTGGGGTAAATCTTAAGTCTGTCGAGCTCCCGTGTGAGCCACAGTGGCATCGCATCGATGCACTTGATTTCAAGAATGTACATGCTGTTGTCAAGCGTGACTGTACCGTAGTCACCGTACCTTAAATCAAGCTCTTTGTTTCTGAAGCGTATGTTCGTGTCAAAGGTGAGACGAAGCTCAGGATCGTCCTTTGAATAATAGGCAATTCTGTCATAAAAAAGGGAAACTGCCGGTCTGAGGTTACCGTAAAAATTAAGAAACGCATCAATTTCACGGGTAACCTGCGACTCCTCGGGAGGCTTCTCGCGCTTGTAAAGGTAACGGATAGCCTCGTCATAGGTCATATCGACACGCCTTTTATAGACAATGCCCTTGTATTTCTTTTTCAGCTCAACAAAAACATTACTGTCTGCCTCGGGAGCTCCGTAGGAACGGATCCTCAGCTTTTCCTTATATACCGTCGGCTTTTCAATGGAAGCACGGATAAGACGGAAGTTGGGAGTGTCAAAGTAAATGTTGTTGATTGTGCTTTTTCCGAATTTATCGGGAACAATATGCCCGTCAAGGGCGCTGACAAGCATTTCATACTGCCCGTGCGTCAGCATATATTTCTTTTCAAGTCGTTTGAAAACCTTCGTAAAAGAAGGCATAAGCTTCACCCGCCCTTTAATTTAAAATGTATTTTCTGTCCTTACAAGGTGACCTTGAAGGTGATTTCCGTTGTGCCCGTTGCAACGGCACGGATTTTTCCCTTGTGCCTTTCAACGATTGCCTTTGCCACGGAAAGCCCTATACCGTAGCCGCCCGTTTCTCTTGAACGGGATGCATCGGTTCTGTAAAAACGGTCAAAAAGCTTTCCCGTTGATGAGGGATCAATGTAATCGCAGGTGTTGAAGCAATCAAGACAGATGCTTTTACCCGATTTGTAAAGATTGATTCTTATGGTTCCGTTTTCATTTGAGTATTTGATGGCATTGTCACACAGAATTGAAATCAGCTGACTGATTTCCTCCTGGTTGCCGTAGCACCTGAGATTGGGAGTAACGGAGATAAGAAGTTTTTTTCCGTCGTGCTTTGCCTTTGTTTCAAAAGATTCGGCAGTTTCCCTCACAGCCGTGCTGATGTCGAACATCTCTTTTCTGACGCCGTCATTGAGCTCATCAAGCTTTGAAAGGTTAACAAGATTCTTTATCAGCACATTCATTCGCTTTGTCTGATTCTTGATGCTCGACAGCCATTCACTTTCACCCCCGCAAAGCTCAATTACCTCCGCATCTGCCGAGATAATTGCAAGAGGCGTTTTCAGCTCATGTCCCGCATCGGTGATGAACTGCTTCTGCTTTTCAATTGCCTGAGCAACGGGACGCACCGCCATTTTGCAGAAAAGAATTACGGGGACGAGAATTGCAAAAATTGTGAAAAATCCGACAAACAACGAAATTGATGCAAGATTTGCCGCCGCCTCAAACTCATCTTGAGCATCAATGAAAACAATGAGGCTTGCAGGGCCGTCCTGAGTATAATAATACCGGTAAACGCCAAGAAGTCCGAAGCCCGGCTCCATCGTCTGATAAATCGTCTGGGCGTATGACCTTGCCATAGCATCATTGACCGCGGCAATGTGCTCGGTGGAAACGCTCATAACCTCGCCCATATACAGCCGTGCAACGAAATATCTCGTTGAATAGGGTGTCTCCGTGCTCTGCGGAATGTGAGGAGCAAAGGGGTTGAAGCCGCCGAAGGGATCAAAAACATCGTCAAAATCGCTCGGCAGATAGCCCTTGTTTTCCGTAATCGTTTCAAGAATTGAGCAAAGCTCCTGGTCTCTCTGGTAAATGTTGAAAACATTTACCGCCGAAAGCTGCACGAAAAGAAGAACGGAAAGTGCCATCATTGCAATAAGCACGAATCGGCGCTGCAGTTTTTTCAGCATGTCTTTTCCTCCAATGTGTAGCCGAGACCTCTTACTGCCTTAATTTCAAGGTTTGCTCCGAGAGAGGAAAGCTTTTTTCTCAGATAAGATATGTAAACCCATACAACATTGATTTCTGCCTCTGTCTCATAGCCCCAGATGTGCTCCATAAACTGCTCGGTAGAAATGAGTCTGCCCGGATTTGACAGAAGCATCTCAATCATCTGGAACTCCTTGTTGCCGAGTCTTATTGAATTTTCACCGACTGAAAGCTCAAAGCTCTCTCTGTTGAGTGAAAGGTTTCCGAAGGAAAGAAGATTCGGTGAAAATTCGCTCTTTCTTCTTGTAAGGGCACGCAGTCTTGCAAGAAGCTCACCCATTGCAAAGGGCTTTGTAAGGTAGTCATCTGCACCCGTGTCAAGGCCTGCGATTCTGTCCTCGATTTCAGCCTTTGCCGTAAGTATGATAACGGGAGTGGAAACACCCTGCTCCCTGAGCCTTTTAAGAACCGTCAGTCCGTCAAGCTTTGGCATCATTATGTCGAGAATGATGCAGTCGTAATTTTCGCAAAGCCCGTAATCAAGGGCATCCTGACCGTCAAAAACCGGATCGACGGAGTAATTATTATGCTTTAAAACTGCACAAAGAGCCTTCGAAAGCTCTTTTTCGTCTTCTGCTAACAGTAACCTCATAGTAACCGTCCTTTCGTGTAGAAAACTAATCAACACATTTTATCACAATTTGTACAGTAATTGCAACATAAACGCATTATTGTTACAAAATTTTTTCTTTTATATATAGTATTATGATCTGCCAACTTTAAAACAACTGAAAACATTTGAAACTCCTTGTCACAACAAGCTCCCTAAAATAGCAAAATAGCCAAATATATGCGTTTTTTTTCAGCAAAGAAAATCGTTGTCATCTGTCAACTGTTATGGTATAATTGTAGCATTATATAAGAAAAGGAGTGTGTATGAATGAGCAAAGGAAACGGCGGAGGAAAGGTCGGCAGATTTTTCTCCGAAGTAAAAACTCATTGGAAAACACCTGCTGAAGGCAAATATGTTCCCTACAGGGAATACAAGGACATTTTCCTTGGTGTCGGAAGCAATTACACAGGTACAAAAATGCTTGAAGGCATCGGCTTCTGGGCGGCCTGCTACCTGTTTATGTATCATTACGAGCTGCCCTATCTCACCTTCTCGTTTATCGGCATTATCAATATGCCCTTAAACTACATCTGGACACTTATCGGCTGGATTATCAACGACAACCTCGGCTTCCTGCCGAAGAAAACAGAAAGGAAGTTCTACGGACTGTACTTCTCTCTGATAGTTATCGGTCTTGTGATGATTCTCGGCAAATTCCCCTTCCTTGCAAATTCAACCAATCCTCTTATTGCCTACCTCAACAACATGGAAAGCATCGGCATCAACGCCACCTCGGCAATGAAGATTCTCGGTACTCACATTCTCTGGAACGGCTGGGCAGGCTCAAGAAACATCTTCTGGAGAAAGAAGCTTGTTCCTAAATTCGGCAGATACAAGTACTCACTTTACTGTGATGTTATCCCCAAGTGCATCATGGTTATCCTTGTAGGCTGGCTTCCCCTTTACGAGATTCCCGATATGGTCACAAGAGTCTGGACAGCAAACCTTCTGTTTGCCTGCTACAACATCTTCGGCTTCGGCAACAACCTCGAAACCGTGTCAAAGACCATCAGCCCCAATATGCAGGAAAGACTTCTTGTGCGTACTTATCCCGTAAAGCTTTCCCACTTTGTACATACAATCGTTTCAATCATCATCCCCGTTGTTGTTGACTCTCTTGACAATGAATGGGCTGACATCAATCTTTTCCGCTGGGTATATCCCATCGCATTCATCGTACCTGCTGTTATCACAATGTTCTACGCAGGAAGAATCAAGGAAAGAATTCCTCAGCCTCCTCTTGAAAAGAAGGTCCAGATCAACTTCTGGGACGGTATGTTCGGTGTTCTTCGTAACAAGTACCTTCTTATCAACACCGTTGTAGGCCTTATAGACTCTCTCGGTAACGGTATGCTTGCAATCACAACCATCCTTTACCTTTACACCTTCCGTCTTGCAGGTCTTCCCTACACAATCATCGTCAACCTTATCTCCTTTGCAGGCACTCCGCCCGATCTGTGCGCACCCTACTTCCTTAAGAGATTTGACTATAAGCAGATTATGATTTTCTATCAGCTGACAAGAGCACTCGGTAACGCCCTTCTCGTCTGTGCCTTCTGGTTCTGCGGCGACAACCTTATGCTCTGCGGTACACTCTGTATCATAGTAATGTTCCTTATGGAAATGACAAAGACAATTCCCACAACTGCAGGTCACGATATGAACACCCGTATCGGTGACTATCAGATGTACCTTTCAGGTGAAAGACTTGAAAGCTTTGCAGGTGTTTTCGGCTGGTTCACAGGCCCCATCACCTCATTTGTCGGACTTATAATTCCGCTTCTTCTTCTCAAATTCGGCTTCAACAGCAACTGGGACGTTCTCTACATCGACAGCGCCCGTTTCAAGATTATTGCCGTGCCGCTTATCATCGACATCATCGGCTATGTTCTCATGACAATCCCCTACCTCTTCTGGGACTACGACAACGAAAAACAGACCAAGGTTATCCAGGTGCTTCAGCGCCGTGCCGAGGTTACTGAAAAGCGTGCCGAGGAGCAGGGCGAAAAGGTCAGCGGCGGCTTCATAGGATAAGGAGGGGTAGAGATTATGAAAGACAAAAAGCAAAAGATTTACAAAGGTATGACTGCCCCCGTCGATGTAAAAATCGACGTTCCCGAGGATGAAATCTGGACCTACAGAATTGACGGTCTTGCAGCACCTCACATCAACAAGCCCTTTACAAACTTCACACTCAAAAAGATCATTTTCACGGTTCTCATCCTTATAGCTGTCGGACTTTCAATGTACTTCAGCGTAAGAGTTGTTTCCCGTGTACCCTTTGAGTACGGCGAAAAGGACGACGGCACCGTTGAATTTGTAAAGTTCAACAACACAGGCTACATCAGTGAGCTTGAAATTGACTATGCAGTCTCCATCGAAACCGACAAAAGCAATCCCGATGCAGCAACAAACTTCACCCTTGTTAAGGATGAGACAAAGCCCATTTCCTCAATCGCCGAATTCTGCTTCAACTGTGACGAAAAGGTTGAAACAATTTACATCGGCAAGGATGTAAAGGAAATTGACGGCAAATCGTTTTTCACCTGCCGCAGCTTAAAGCAGATTATCGTTGACGAGGAAAACGAATACTTCTGCGATATTGACGGTGTTCTTTACAACAAGGATAAGACAGAAATCATCTGCTATCCCATGAACCATCCTCAGCATCTCAGAGAAAAATTCGGCTACAACGACACAATCTGGGCAGACAACGAAAACAACCTCGAATTCCGTGCAAGATACGAGGCTGATGTTCTCACCTATGTTCTTCCCGCAACGGTTGAAACCATCGGCGAGCTTGCCTTCTACGACCTTCCCCTCGCAGCTCTTTATATGCCCGAGGGACTTAAAAGAATCGAAACAATGGCCATTACCAGAAACTGGTGGATGACAGACATTTACTCCTACGAAACAAGCACAGCCGCAGAGGATGAAACAGGCTCAAGTGCAATTGCCAAGCTTGGCGGAATTTACCTTTCACTTCCCGAAGGCCTTGAGTACATCGGCTCAGATGCAATGAGCTATAACCGTGTCTGCAACTACCTGCGCATTCCCTCATCGGTTACCTACATCGGTCACCACGCCTTCTGGGACTGCGTTGAAAAGCGTGACGACGGCTCCTTCTCAGGCTACTTCAACATTCACATTTCAATGAGTGAAGAGGAGTTCAACGAAAAGGTCACACAGGGCGACCAGTGGCTCCCGACCTATGACAGCGGACTTCTTGACAAAAAGGTTGAGCTTATCTTTGACGCAAAGAAAACAGCCGACACCCTTACTGTCTACACCGAAAAGGAGGACGGCACAAACGAGCTTTCCTCATTCATCAACAGAGACAAGTCAACAGAGCTTAAAATTGACTACGCATCAGAGCTTGTTGACGGTGAGCTCAAGGCTGACACCTCAAAGCCCGTCACTTCAGTCAAGCGCCACGCAATCAAGTGGGATACCTTCGTTGAAACCGTTTACATCGGCAAGGATGTAAAGGAGCTTACGGGCGAAACCTTCATTAATCTGCGTGCTCTTAAAAAGTTCGTTGTTGATGAAGAAAACGAGTTCTTCTGCGCAGTTGACGGCGTGCTTTACACAAAGGATATGTCAGCTCTTCTCTGCTGCCCCGTAGCTTACGAGGGCGGAAAGACCTTCGTTGTACCCTCAAAGGTAGAGGTGATTTCCCGTGCAGCGCTTTCCGACTGTAAGTTTGAAACCGTTTACCTTCCCGAGGGACTTAAGACAATCGAGCGTCACGCCTTCCTCAAGGCAGCGGCTCTCAGTGAAATCATTTCCTACAAGGCAGAAAAGGAAATCACAAAAAGTGATGAAAGCGTTGTTGCCGACCTTGGCAAAACCTACAAATCACTTCCTGACGGACTTGAAGTAATCGGCGTTGACGCATTCAACTATGCATCAGGTCTTACCTACCTTTACATTCCCGAGTCAATCAAGGACATCGGCGCTTACAGCTTCACCTACTGTGCAAAGGCTGACGCAGACGGCAACAAATCCGGTGTTACTCAGGTCAATGTTGCACTTTCAAAGGAAGGCTTCAAGGCAGTCAAGGCAGGCGAGCACTGGATTCCCGAATTCAGAAACGCTGAAAATGAAATCGCTGCAGTCAACTACGGTGCAGAAAGAGCATAAATAATCAATTCAGGGCGATGCTTCAAGGAGTGTCGCCCTTTTTTTCTGCTCAAATAACCAAAGTTTTTTTCCTAATTTTGTTAGATAAGTAAATTGACTTTTTACGGTATAGATGTATAATAAAGAGTGGCATAAAACAAATTTTTATTTCAGGAGGAAAAACAAATGAGAACATTCAGAAAAGCTTTAAGTGTACTGCTTTGCATCCTTATGGTTTTCTCAACCTCAAGCATTGCTTTTGCCGAGGACGAGGCAGACCTTGCCGTCACCGAAGCAATTGAAGAGGTTGCAGTTGAGGAAATAGCCGAAGAAGCTGCAGCAGACGCACAAGCAGCAGAAGCAACAGGCTTTACCGACGAGGATTACCTTGTTGTAAAGGGCAGAACACTTTACAACAAAAAAGGTGACCACATCCAGCTCAAGGGCGTAAACCTCGGCGCATGGCTTGTCCGTGAGGACTGGCTCTGCCCCGACCACATCCCCGAGGGTGAGCAGTACGACGGTGAATACATTTACGATACTCTCGAAGAGCGCTTCGGCAGAGAAAAGGCAAAGGCTCTTATGGATCAGTATTATGAAAACTGGATTACAGAATGGGACCTTGACAACATCAAGGCAAAGGGCTTCAACTGTGTCCGTGTCCCCTTCTGGTACAGAAACTTCTATTATGACGACAAGGGCACAAAGATCCTTGATGAAAACGGCGAATGGGATTTCAGCATCCTTGACTGGATTGTTGAAGAATGCTCCGAAAGAGAGCTTTATGTTATTCTTGATATGCACGGTGCAGTAGGCTCACAGAGTGATGCTCCTCACAGCGGACGTGCCTTCCAGGGCGCTCAGCTTTACGAGGACAGCGAAAGAGGCGAAATGTACCGCAAGTACACAAAGGAGCTCTGGACAGCAATCGCTGAACGCTTCAACGGCAACCCCGCAGTTGCTATGTACGACCTTCTCAACGAGCCTATGTGTGACGTTCAGTGCACAGAGGTTGAAAGACGTGCAAAAAATGAATGGATTTACGGCATCCTCTATAACACAGTCCGTGCCGTGGATGAGGATCACATCATCTCTATGGAAGCAATCTGGACCGGCTTTGCACTTCCTCCCACCTTCCTCAAGGGCTGGGACAACATCGTTTATCAGGTGCATTTCTACAACAATAATGACTTCATTTTCACCTTCTTCCTTCTTCTGACAATGGTGCTTCACCCCAACGTACCTCTTATGGTCGGTGAATTCTACCCCCATCAGCAGACAACCTGGAAGAACTGCTTCAGAACAATGAACAACCTTGACTACAGCTGGATGCTCTGGACCTACAAGGCAACAGGCCACGGAATGTGGAGCTCCGACTGGTGTATGTACGGTGCAAAGGATGGCTTCTGGAGAGCAGACATTGCAAACGGCACCTACGAGCAGATTCAGGACGCCTGGTCAGCAGAAAGACTCAATACACAGACAGGCTTCCAGGATACAGGTCACTTTGAGAAAAACGTTCAGGCCTGGGTATAAAGCAATAAAAGACTGAAACGCTGATACAAAAAAATATAAAGGACGGAAAAATATGAAACTTTATTATGACATCAAGGACAAGCCCAAATTTCCACAGCTTGTAGTTTACGCAATCCAGCAGCTTCTCGCCATCATGGCGGCAACCCTCGTTGTTCCCATCATCATCGGACACGATATGCAGCCCTCTGCAGCTCTTTTCGGTGCAGGCGTCGGCACCCTTGTTTATGTTGCCTTCACAAAGGCTAACAGCCCCGTTTTCCTCGGCTCATCCTTTGCCTTCCTCGGCTCAATGGCAGCTGCCTTCGCAGGCGGTGTAAGTGCAGCCAAGGGCTATGCAGGTCTTATCATCGGTGCGATCTTCGCAGGTCTCGTTTACGTTGCAATCGCTCTTGCTGTCAAGCTCGCAGGTGTTAACTGGATTGACAAGCTTATGCCCAAGCAGGTAATCGGCCCCACAGTTGCAATTATCGGTCTCTCCCTTGCAGGTAACGCAATCGGCGACCTTCAGAAGGGTAAATTCATGGTTGACGCCGCTTCACAGGTAATCGAAAACGGCGAGGTCGTTGAAGTAATCAACAAGGTTTCTTCAGCTCATCCTCTTGTTGCAATTGCCTGCGGTCTTGTAACCCTCATTGTTACAATGCTCTGCTCAACCTACGGTAAGAAATCAATCAAGCTCATCCCCTTCATCATCGGTATCCTTTCAGGCTATGCATTTGCATCAGTACTCACAGTTATCGGCATCAAGACCGGCAACGATGCTCTCAGACTTATCGATTTCAGCGTTTTCTCAGGCATCAAGCTCTTTGCTCTTCCCGAATTCACCTTCCTTACCGCCGCTAAGGGCATCAAGGAAATCGACGGAGCTTACCTCGGCACTCTTGCCGCTGCTTACCTTCCCGTTGCATTCGTTGTTTTCGCAGAGCACATTGCTGACCACAAGAACATCTCTTCAATCATCGGCAAGGATCTTCTCAAGGAGCCCGGACTTCACAGAACACTTCTCGGTGACGGTGTAGGCTCAATGGTCGGTGCATTCTTCGGCGGCTGTCCCAACACAACCTACGGCGAATCTGTTGCCTGCGTTGCTCTTACAAGAAACGCTTCAGTTTACACAATCATCGCAGCAGCAATCGGCGCAATCATCATCGCATTCTTCCAGCCCTTCGTTGCTTTCGTTGATTCCATCCCCTCCTGCGTAATGGGCGGTGTTTGTATGGCTCTTTACGGCTTTATCGCAGTTTCAGGTCTCAAGATGGTACAGAGCGTTAACCTTGAGGACAACAGAAACCTTTACACAGTTTCCGTAATTCTCATCGCAGGTATCGGCGGACTTACCCTCAACTTCGGCAGCATCACAATCACTTCAATTGCCTGCGCTCTTATTCTCGGCATCATCACAAATCTCATTCTTTCAAAAGCAAAGGCTCCTGCTGAAGCAGAATAAGCATTAAACATCAAAGTCAGCAGAGTTCTCCGAAAGACACCCTGCTGACTTTTTAAATTAGTTATATAAAAATGAATATTTTTTGAATTAACTATTGACATTGTTTAAAGAAAAATATATAATATAATTGACTAAAGGGGAAACCTTAAGTAAATCTATAAAGGAGGATACTTACAATGAAGGATTTCATCATGGATAACTGGGCAGAAATCGTTGCTTTCTTTGACAAGCTTTATGCTATCCTTAAGCAGATTCTCGAAGGCTAATTAAAAAACAAACTGTTTTAAAATTTGAAATTTTAAAATAGGAGCCGCCAATTATGGCGGCTTCTTATTTTTTATTCTTCGTTTGTTTCTTCAACCTGAACAAAGCGGATTTTGCCGTTTTCAGCTATACACTCATACTTCTTGTCCCTTGCGACCTCGCCTGAAAGAAGCTTTTCTGCAAGAGGATCCTCAATGCTTTTACGGATTTCTCTTTTCAGCGGTCTTGCTCCGTAAACGGCATCAAAGCCCTTTTCCGAAATCAGGTCAACTACCTCATCGCTGAAGGTTAGGGTAACTCCCTGCTGACTTACACGCTCACAAAGCTGTGAAAGAAGCTTTCCTGCAATCTGTGAAATCTCTTTCTTTCTCAACTGCCTGAAAACGATTATCTCGTCGATACGGTTGATAAATTCTGGGCGGAAGGCTTTTTTCAGCTCGCCCATTACGGCATTTTCAATTTTGCTGTCATTTTCGTCCTCACCGTTATCCTGAGTGAAGCCGATGGCCTTGTTCTCACCTGCAATCAGCTTTGCTCCGAGGTTGGAGGTCATAATGATGACCGTGTTTTTGAAGTCAACCCGCCTGCCCTGAGAATCGGTGAGTATACCGTCATCAAGAATCTGCAGAAGCATATTGAACACATCCGGGTGAGCCTTTTCGATTTCGTCAAAGAGAATCACGCTGTAGGGCTTGCGCCTTACCTTTTCGGTAAGCTGACCGCCCTCCTCGTAGCCGACGTAGCCCGGCGGTGAGCCAACAAGCCGTGAGGCGTTATGCTTTTCCATGAACTCACTCATATCAAAGCGGATTACTGCATCCTCCGAGCCGAAAACCGCCTGGCCGAGAGCCTTACAAAGCTCCGTTTTACCCACACCCGTGGGACCGAGGAAAATGAATGAGCCCATCGGTCTTTTCGGGTCCTTGAGACCGCTTCTTGTGCGGCGCAAAGCCCTTGCAACAGCTGAAACCGCCTTATCCTGACCGACAATTCTTTCGTGGAGAATCTCCTCCATTTTAAGAAGCCGTTCACTTTCCTTTTTGCTTATCTCTGTTACGGGGATTCCCGTCCAGCCCGAGATTATCTCGCTGATTTCGCTTGCCGTCACGCTGCCTCTTTCTCTGGTGTTTTCCTCTTTCCAGCGTGTGCGTGAAACGGTTATTTCGCTCATAAGCTCCTTTTCCCTGTCACGAAGTGCTGCCGCGCCCTCAAAATCCTGGGCATCAACGGCGGCGCTTTTTTCTTTCGTAATGTCTCTGAGCCTTTCCTCAAGCACCTTGATTTCATCGGGTGTGGTAAAGCTTCTCAGCCTCACCCTTGATGCCGCCTCGTCAACAAGGTCAATCGCCTTGTCGGGCAGGTAACGGTCACTTATATATCTTGCTGAAAGTCTGACGGCACTTTCAATTGCACCGTCGGTGATTTTCACCTTGTGGTGCGCCTCGTACTTGTCACGGATTCCCTTGAGAATTTCAATTGCCTCGTCCTCTGACGGCTCTCCTACCTTGATTGGCTGAAAGCGTCTTTCAAGAGCAGAATCCTTTTCGATATATTTTCTGTATTCATTGAGGGTTGTTGCACCGATGAGCTGCATTTCACCTCTTGCAAGGGTGGGCTTGAGAATGTTTGCCGCATCGACGGCACCCTCTGCCGAGCCTGTGCCGATGAGATTGTGCACCTCGTCGATAAACAGGATGACATCCTTTACCTTAATTACCTCGTCGATGCATCCCTTGATTCTTTCTTCAAAGTCGCCTCTGTACTTCGTGCCTGCAACCATTCCCGTAAGCTCAAGTCTCACAAGCCGTTTGTCCTTGAGGATTTCAGGGACATCACCGGAAACGATTTTGAGTGCAAGTCCCTCCGCAATGGCGGTTTTACCCACGCCCGGCTCACCTATAAGACAGGGATTGTTTTTAGTGCGGCGTGACAGAATCTGTATAACACGTTCGATTTCCTTTTCTCTGCCGATTACGGGATCGATTTCGTTTTTCTGTGCCTTTGCCGTAAGATCCTGACCGTACTTGTCAAGTGAGGGTGTTGAGGATTTCTGTCCCCTCTGCCTTTTGGCTGAAAGCGGAGTCTGTGCGGTGCCCGTTCTGCCGCCTGATGTGATTTCATCAAGCAGTAAGGGAACGGAAACACCCGATGCTCTTAAAATTTCGTTTGCCGAGGATTCCTCCTGGCTCAGAAGCGACCTGAACAAATGCTCTGTGCCCACATAGCCCGAGCCTTCTCTTGCGGCAAGGGAGAGAGCATTTTCGATCACATTTTTTGTTCTCGGCGTGAAATCCGACGGAGTAAGCACTGTCGGTATTCCGATGCCGATTACTTTCTTTATGGCATTCTGTACACTCACCGAGGAGATTCCTCTTGATGAAAATGAGCTTTGAATGCTTCCCGTTTCTTCGGAAAGAAGAGCAGAAAGCAGATGCTCCGAGCCGATATAGGTATGTCCCATATCCTCGGCAATTTCGATTGCTCTGTTTAGAGCTCTGTTGGCTTTTTCGGTAAAGCCCGTAAATTTATACATTCAGATCACCTTCCTTTCGTAAATATCTGATGTTGTAAGGTAAGCTGCATCGGGATGAGAAATGCAGAGATGCGGGAACAATAAATGCAAAATGCAAAATTTCGGTCACTGATGGGTTGAGTTTATGCTTTAAGTTCTGTTCCGCAGATATGACTCGGGTGTGTAGTCAGAAAGAAGATTTTTACGGAGCAGTACAGTCTGAGACAATTTCTTGCCTCTCCCCTTGGGAGAGGTGGCAGACCGTAAGGTCTGACGGAGAGGGTAATTCCGAATTCCGAATTCCGCACTCCGAATTATACTGAGATGTTTTCTTCCCGACTTGCTCGGCATCTTTTACCGATAGTCTCTTAACTGCTTTTGTGCCCCGGACGCCTCGTGCCGGCGTGGCACTTACTTTGCCCCGAGCGGCAAAGTAAGCAAAGCGCTCTTTTTAAAACGTGGAGGGCCGCAGTGGCGGTGACGTTTTTTCGTCGGTACTTTTGTTGTGACTGATACCACAGTTACGCAAATTTACTTTGTAATATACTAAACTTCCTTCCTGCGAAAAAAGTCACATTACTACAGCTCTATTCGAGGGTAATAAGAGCGTACTGCTCTGTTTAAAACCACTTTCTGCAAATGAGTCCGCTACTTAAGACTTGTTTCCGTTCTTGCGTTATGGTCTCCGATCACGCCGTCTTCCAACAACGAATAGTCCGACAGTCGCCTCCGCTACAGAGTTCTTTCATCTGCTCGTGTCGGGGTGAGTGGCGTTGTGTCGCCCCTCGGGCGACTAAGGCTTATATTTGTTCTTCTGCGGCATCACACTTTCAGTTGCCCGAAGAGCTCCCCGCAATTCCGCATTCCGAATTCCGCACTCCGAATTATACTGAGATGTTTTCTTCCCGACTTGCTCGGCATCTTTTACCGATAGTCTCTTAACTGCTTTAGTACCCCGGACGCCTCGTGCCGGCGTGGCACTTACTTTGCCCCGAGCGGCAAAGTAAGCAAAGCGCTCTTTGGTAAGTTGAATCCGTCCGTAAGGGGTGACGTTTTTTCGTCGGCACTTTTGTCGTGGCTGATACCACAGTTACGCAAATTTACTTTGTAATATACTAAACTTCCTCCCTGCGAAAAAAGTCACATTACTACAGCTCTATTCGAGGGTAATAAGAGCGTACTGCTCTGTTTAAAACAACTTTATGCAAATGAGTCCGCTACTTAAGACTTGTTCCCGTTCTTACGTTATGGTCTCCGCACTCCCCGCAAGTTTTTAATTGCCCCTCTTGCGGTTCCCAAAATCGCTTGTCGGCTTGGAGCGCCGAGCGATTTTGACCGCTGCGCCATCCTCACCTCGCTTCATCTCGCACTGCGAGCGCTTCGGTGACGATGCCGACATTCGC
>JAZSAM010000058.1:0-59268 GCA_045601905.1 Acutalibacteraceae bacterium
CATCGACCTTCAGAAAACAGTTAAGAAGTTAGAAGATGCTTATATGTTCATCAGAAGTATCGCAGCAGAAGGTGGAGAAATCCTCTTCGTAGGTACAAAGAAGCAGGCTCAGGATTCAGTTGCTGAAGAAGCAAAGCGTTGTGATATGCCTTATGTTAACGCACGTTGGCTCGGCGGTATGCTCACAAACTTCCAGACAATCCAGAAGAGAATCAGAAGACTTGCTCAGCTTAAGGCTATGGAGCAGGACGGAACATTCAACCTTCTTCCCAAGAAGGAAGTTATCAAGCTTAACCTTGAAATCGAAAAGCTTGAAAAGTTCATGGGTGGTATCACAGAAATGAAGAAGCAGCCCGCTGCACTCTTCATCGTTGACCCCAGAAAAGAAAGAATCGCAGTTGCAGAAGCACACAAGCTCGGTATCCCCATCGTAGCTATCGTTGACACAAACTGTGATCCCGATGAAGTTGACTTTGTAATCCCCGGTAACGACGACGCTATCAGAGCTGTAAGACTTATCGCAGGTGCAATGGCTGACGCTATCATCGAAGGCAGACAGGGCGAATCAAACGCTCCCGTTGTTGAAGCAACTGAAGAAGCTGCTGAATAATTTTGATTTTAAACCCCGTTATATTATATTGACGGGGTTTCTTTAAAAATAATACTTATTTCTAGGAGGAATTTATTATGGCATTTACAGCTAAAGACGTTCAGGCTCTTCGTGAGAAGACAGGCGTTGGTATGATGGATTGTAAGAAGGCTCTTGTTGAAACTGACGGCGATATCGACAAGGCTATTGATATTCTCAGAGAAAAGGGCCTTGCTTCTGCTGCTAAGAAGGCAAGCCGTGTTGCTGCTGAAGGCGTTGTTGCAGCTTACAACGATGCTAATGCAGGTGCTCTTGTTGAAATCAACTGCGAAACAGACTTCGTTGCTAAGGGTGCTCCCTTCGTTGAGCTTGCAGCTAAGGTTGTTAAGACTGTTGTTGCTTCAAAGCCCGCTGTCCTTGTTGCTCTTCTTGCTACAAAGGCAGTTGATTCAGATATGACAGTTGAAGAAGAGGTTCAGGAGGTATTCCTTGCTCTTCGTGAAAACATGAAGGTTCGTAGATTTGCTCTTCTTGAAGGTCACACAACATCATACATTCATGCAGGCGGTTCAGTTGGTGTTCTTGCTGCATTTGATGTTGACGATGCAACTGCTGCTAACGATGAATTCGTAGCAATGAGCAAGAACGTAGCAATGCAGATTGCTGCTATGAGCCCCGAATATCTCGGCAAGGCTGACATTTCAGAGGAAGAATTTGCTAAGATGAAGTCAATCACAATTGACAGCGCTCTCAATAAGCCCGAATCACTTCCCGTTCCCATCCTTAACAGCCTCACAGAAGAAGCAATTTCTTCAAAGAAGTGGAGCGACGAGGATGCAGAAATCTTCAAGGGTCTTGATCAGAAGCAGAAGAAGAACTTCCCCAACTTCATTTCAAAGGAAGCTATGGCTACTCTTGCTGAAATCGCAGTTTCACATAAGGCTGAAATCGTTGAAAACAAGATCTTCACAGGTCTCGTTCAGGGCCGTCTTGCAAAGCAGATCAAGGAAATTTGCCTCCTCGAGCAGACCTTTGTACGTTCAGACCTCTTCGAGGGTGACGTTAACGGCTACATCAACTCAGTTGCTAAGGCTCTCGGCGCAGACATCAAGCTTACAAAGTTTGTTCGTTTCGCAAAGGGCGAAGGCATTGAGAAGAAGGTTGACGATTTCGCAGCTGAAATCGCTTCAATGGTTAAATAATTTAACTAAAAATTACGGCAGGTGCTTTCACAAGAGAGCGCCTGCTTTTTTGTGCCTGACGGAAGACAAGCATCAAACACAAACCCCGCAGGCATCAATCTGCGGGGCAACATTATTATATCGGTCTCACTCTGTCCTCCAGAACTTTCTGTCAAGTGATCTGTACTGAACAGCTTCGGTGATATGTTCAAGCTCTATGTTTTCACTCTTATCAAGGTCGGCAATTGTTCTTGCAACTCGGAGTATCTTATCATAAGCTCTTGCGGAAAGATCCATCGCTTCAAAGCACCTTTCAAGCATTGCTTTGCACTTTTCGTCAAGCCTGCAGTAGGTACGTGTCTGTTCAGGAGTCATTTTTGCATTGCAGGTAACGGCTGTGTCCTTGAAACGCCTTGTCTGAATGGCTCTTGCCTCGTTGACTCTTTTCTTTATGTCGGCAGAGCTTTCACCTTTTTCGTCGCTCGAAAGCTTCTTGAACTCAACCTGAGGCACCTCAATGTGAATGTCCATTCTGTCAAGCAGGGGACCGCTGACCTTTGCAAGGTACTTTGCGGGAGTTCCTTTTGAGCAGGTGCATTTCTTCGTCGGATGTCCGTAGTAGCCGCAAGGACAGGGGTTCATTGCACAAACAAGCATCAGCTCACTCGGGTAAGTAAGTGTGCCTGAAACACGGGAAATCGTAATTTTGCCGTCTTCAACGGGCTGACGGAGAGTTTCCATGGACATCCGTGAAAACTCGGGAAGCTCATCAAGGAAAAGCACGCCGTGATGGGAAAGGCTGATTTCACCGGGACGGGGGATTCTGCCTCCGCCTGAAAGCCCTGCCGTTGAAATTGTGTGATGCGGTGAACGGAAGGGACGGGATTTGATGAGTGAAACATTGTCGGGGAGCATTCCGGCAATTGAGTAAATCTTGGTTACATCAAGGCTCTCCTTGAATGTCATATCGGGAAGAATTGACGGAAGTCTTTTTGCGAGCATACTCTTACCTGAACCGGGAGGGCCGATCATTAAAACATTGTGACCTCCGGCTGCGGCAATTTCAAGTGCTCTTTTTACCTGAAACTGTCCTTTGACATCGGCAAAATCGGGAACATACTCCCAAGGATGCTCGTATTCTCCGTAATATCGCTCGTTGACCTTTTCGAGCTTCTTTTTGCCCGTCAGGTGCTCATAAAGCTCCTTTACATTGTGAATGGCGTAAATGTCAATGTCTTTGACAATGCAGCACTCACTTGCGTTGTCTGATGGAATGTAAATTTTTTTGATGCCAAGCTCCTGCGCCTTGATTACCATCGGCAAAGCTCCGTTAACCTTGTTGACCTTGCCGTTGAGGGAAAGCTCACCGAAAAATGCCGAGTCCTCAATTTCGCACTTGAGCTGTCCCGTTGCAATTAAAAGAGAAACAAGAATCGGAAGGTCATACATCGGGCCTTCCTTTTTAATGTCTGCAGGAGTCAGGTTTACAGTATATCTTGAAGCAGGAAAAAGAAACCCGCTGTTTTTGATGGCTGAACGCACTCTGTCACGGGATTCGCTTACTGCCGCATCGGGCAGACCGACAAGGTCAAAGCGCACCATACCTCTGTCAATGGAGGCTTCAACGCCCACCGCATAGCTGTTCATGCCGAATAATCCGATGCTGTTAACTCTGACAAACATTTTCATCATCCTTTCCCGTGTATTATACAACGGATTTCTTGTTTTGTAAATTACCTTTTATTCTTTTGTAAGAGTTGTACCCGGATAAAAATGATTGAGGATTTCCCTGTAGGTTTTGCCCTGCCGAGCAAGGTAATCGGCACTGTACTGGCTCATTCCGACTCCGTGCCCCTTTCCGTGCACGGTGAAAACAAAGCCGTTACTGTCGGTTTTTGCTCTGAAGCAGTTCCCGGGCAGGGAAAGAATTTTTCGTACCTGTCTTGCCGTGAAGTCACAGGAGGAAACAGTAAGCACGCTTATGTACCCGTCATCGGACTTTTCTTTTACCGATGCCCACTTTTTGAAGTTATCATCTTCAAATGCGACATCTTCATCCTCGAATGAGTCTCTGAATTCTTCGGCCGGAATGCTTACGGTGCTTTCGTATTCTTCGGCAATTATATCACCCGGAGCATCGACGGAAACAAGATAAGGAACATCATCTCCCCACACCTCCTCGGAGCTTAAGGTTTTACCCGAGGAAAGTGCGTGAAAAACTGTCATCGCAGCTTTACCGTCAAAAGTCAGAAATTCACCGTAAACGCTCTTTACAGCATCCTCGATTCTTTTTCTGTTTTCCTCGTAGGTGTCCTGCCATTTTTCTTTTTGTTCGGCTTTGTCGATGTATTTCTGATGAAGCGACGACAAGTCTGTTATGTAGCTTTCTTCATCTTTATTTTCCTCAAGCAGCCATTTAGCGTAGGTGTAGCTTACAACTGCTTGAGCTTTAAGGGCTTCATTATGAAAGCTTGCAGGCATTTCACCTGCAACTGTACCTACCAGATACTCGAAAATATCCATTGTTGTGATGCTTCCGGTTGAGCTTCGCATAACATCTATAGTTTTTTCAGTTGTGCTTTCTTCTTTATCCTTGTCCGTTTCAGATTTGTAAGAAGTATCGGTGTCGGATTCAACGGAAAGCTTTGAGAAAAAAGGAAATACAAGCATACAGATGCACAGTATCAGGCTTAAAATTAAGTAGGATTTCATAATTACTTTTGAGTCCTTTCGGTAAAATCATTTCAATAAATATTGACTTTATAATCTGTATGTTATAAAATATATAGTAATTACTTTTTTGAGTTAAATCACTTAATTTTTCGGGAGGCAAAAAAATGTACGATAAAATTAACCCGATTTCCCCTGAGCTGCTCGAGGTAATGAGCGACAAAATTGAAAGAAAGAGCAAGATTGATCTTGATGCTTTCTGGAAGTACGGTGTAAAAAGAGGCTTGAGAAACCCTGACGGTACAGGTGTTATGGCAGGCCTTACAAATATCTGCTCTGTTGAAGGTTATTACATTGACGACGGTGAAAGAGTACCTAAAAACGGTGTTCTTAAGTACAGAGGCATAAACATCAACGACATTATTGAAGCTTGTGAAAAAGAGGACAGATTCGGATTTGAAGAAGTTGCTTACCTTTTGATTTTCGGCTCTCTTCCCACAAGAGAGCAGGTTGATCTTTTCAAGGATATTCTCGGAACCTGCCGCTTTCTTCCGGATACGTATATAGAGGATGTTCTTATGAAGAACGCTTCAATGAATATTATGAATAAGCTTGCAAGATGCATCCTTATTTCTTATTCCTTTGACGAAAATCCCGACGATGTTTCAATTGAAAATGTACTTCGTCAGTCTGTTCAGCTTATTGCTCAGATACCCGTTATCATCTGTTATGCATATCAGGTGAAGAGAAAGAAGTTCTACGGGAAAAGCATGTACATTCATCCCGAAAAGAAGGAGCTATCAACCGCTGAAACCATTCTTCGCTCTATAAGAGCCGACAGAAAGTTTACTCACGATGAAGCAAAGCTTCTTGACATCTGCCTCATTCTTCACGCAGAGCACGGCGGCGGTAACAATTCAACCTTCACAAACAGAGTTCTCACCTCCAGCGGCACCGATACCTACTCGGCCTATGCCGGTGCAGTCGGCTCACTCAAGGGTTCCCGTCACGGTGGCGCAAACATCAAGGTTACCAATATGATTGACGACATCAAGGCTCACATTGATATCGCCAATGAGGACGAAATTGCTTCTTACCTTGAAAAAATCATCAGAAAAGAAGCAGGTGACGGCAGCGGTCTTGTTTACGGTATGGGACACGCAGTCTACACAATTTCTGACCCGAGAGCCGTAATTCTTAAAAAGAAGGCAAGGGAATTTGCTTATAAAAACGGCTTTGAAAAGGATTTCGAGCTTCTCAACTCTATTGAGAGACTCACTCCTGAGGTGTTCAGAAAAGTAAAGGGTAAGAGCAAGACTATGTGTGCAAATGTTGACCTTTACTCAGGCCTTATTTACAAAATGCTCGGAATTCCCGAGGATCTGTTCACTCCTCTTTTTGCTTGTGCAAGAATTGTAGGTTGGTCTGCCCATCGCCTTGAAGAGCTTATTTCAGGCGGAAAGATTATAAGACCTGCTTACAAAAATATCGCACTTCCCAAAAAGTATGTGCCGATTGATGAACGAATTGAGAATTACAAGGGCATTGAAAGCTATGTTCCTTCAGACCAACGTGATTACACCAAGGAGGAGAACAATGAAAATTAAAAATTCACTTAAAAATCTCGACCTTGGCATTACTGTGCCCGTTGTGCTGGCCTGCACGATACTTTTCAGTATATTAAGAAGTGTTCAGCTTGCAAAGTTCATTGACAGTGAAACAGGATTTTTTGTCAGCGGTGACGCATTCAATGTGATTTTTTATGTGCTTCTTGCCGCAAGCTGTCTCTTCTTTGTTCTTGTTTCGTTCCTTTCACATCAGAGCAGCAGAGTTGATCTTGTTGCCTTCAAGGATAAAAACGCAGGAGCTGCAAGTGTGCTTTTTGCTGTTGGTCTTATTTATGATTTCGGTGACAGTGCGGTTCAAAGCATGAGAATTTTCACAGAGCTTCCCACTTATGTGACAAACCGAGCTGAATTGTTCAAAATGCTTATGGCATCAGGTGCTCTTCCTTATCTTTTACAGTGTGTATTTGCCTTTATTTCTGCATTTTACATTATCATTCTTGCTGTAAGCTTTTATAAGGGCTCTTCTGCTGCCTACAGACGCAAGTTTTTGGCGATTGCGCCTATCGGTTGGGCGGGTTTTAAAATGATCACCCGTTTCGTCAAGCAGATAAGTTACATCAGAGTATCGGATCTTTTCCTTGAGCTTATGATGATTGCTTGTATGTTATTGTTCTTTGTGGCACTTTCCCAGGTGATTTCGGGCGTTTACTGCGATGATTCCCGTTGGAGAATCACGGCATTCGGCTTCAGTGGCGGTCTTATCGCACTTTGCCTTAATGTGCCGAGACTCATTTTCACTTTTGTTGCAAAGGATTTCATCAACGTCGAGTATCCGTTTAACCTTGGTGATGCCTTCTTCGGCGTGTTTGCAATTGTTGTTGCTTTAACGGCAATAAAATCTACTAAGAAGCTAAGTGAATAATGTAACCCTCTGATTTTTCGTTTGAATGATTTAAAGGAGGAACAGTATGGATGTGTTTCAGAATCTTCCCGTAACCTTTGCGGGAATTGACAAGGTTTTTGAAGTTTCCAATTACATAGACCTTGGTTTTACCACTGTGCGTTGGTACGGTGCAATTATTGCCTTTGGCTTTACTCTTGCCGTCTTATTTGGCGGAAGAACTGCTTATGTCTGGAAAATCAATCTTAACAAAATGATTGATGTGCTTCTTTACGGCACAATTTCAGCTATCATCGGCGCAAGACTTTATTATGTTGTTTTTGCGTGGGACAGTTATAAAAACAACCTTCTGGATATTTTCAAAATATGGGAAGGCGGACTTGCAATTTACGGCGGTATTATCGGCGGTATACTCGCGGCGTACGTTGTCTGCAGAGTTGAAAAGCTTAATTTCGCTAATTTGCTTGATATGGTAGGTATGAGTCTTCTTATCGGACAGGGAATCGGCAGATGGGGCAATTACGCCAATCAGGAAGCATTCGGCGGATTTACAAATGCCAACTGGGGTATGATGAGTGAAAAGGTCGTTGAGTATATTGCGAAGAATCCTTCGCAGTTCGGTCTTGAGCACCTTTCGGGCAAAGAGGCAATAGGGGAGTACATTGCTGCTAATAATCTTTATGTTCATCCGACCTTCTTCTACGAATCGGTATGGTGCATTCTCGGATTTTTTGTGCTTTATATCATTCTCAAAAAGTTCAGAAAATTCAGTGGTCAGCTTTTTCTCGGCTACGGCTTATGGTACGGTCTTGAAAGATTTATCGTTGAGGGTATGAGGACTGACAGTCTTTATGTAGGCAATACCAATCTCAGAGTTTCACAGCTTATTTCTCTTGCTCTTGTGATTGTTTGCGGAACGCTCTTTGTGGCACTTACCGTAAAATATACAAAACACCCAAAGCCGATTGAGGGCATTGATTATTTCCCGCCGAAAACTGAAAAGGAGCTTCTAAATGAGAAAAAGAAGCTTGAGAGAAAGCAGCTTAAAGAGAAAAAGCGTCAGATAAAAATTGAAGACGGCAAAATGGTTATGAAGTCCCGTGACGAGAGACTTATTGAAAAGCCGAAAAAGGAAGTAAGCTTTGACGAAAATGAGTCCTCTGATCTGTCTTCGGAAGATACAGATAACGAATAAGAAAAACGGAGGAGAAGAATGTATAATTTAATTGACGGAAAAAAGGTTTCTGCTTATATCAAGGATACCGTTAAAGAAAAAACAGAAGCACTCAAGGCTGAGGGTAAGGAAATTACCCTTGCAGTTATTATTGTAGGCAATGATCCTGCTTCCAGAGTTTATGTAAACAATAAGAAAAAGGCTTGTGAATATGTCGGCTTCAGATCACTTGAGTATGCCCTTCCCGAAGAAACAACGGAAGAGGAGCTTCTCGGACTTATTGATAAGCTTAATGCTGACGAAAGCGTAAACGGAATTCTTTGTCAGCTTCCTGTTCCCAAGCACATTGACGATGAAAAGGTTATTGACAGAATTTCTCCCGAAAAGGATGTTGACGGCTTTTCAAAAATAAATGTTGGTAAGCTCTGGATTGGCGAGTATGACCTTGCAGCTTGTACACCTATGGGTGTAATGGAGCTTCTTAAGTATTATGACATCGAAGTCAGCGGTAAAAACTGTGTTATCATCGGAAGAAGTAACATCGTAGGCAAGCCTATGGCGGCACTTCTTCTTGAAAAGAACGGTACCGTCACTGTCTGTCACTCAAGAACAAAAAATCTTCCCGAGGTCACTGCACAGGCAGACATCCTTGTTGCCGCAGTAGGCAGGGCAGGCTTTGTAACCGATGATATGGTAAAAGAGGGTGCAGTTGTAATAGACGTAGGCATCAACCGTAATGCTGAGGGCAAGCTCTGCGGTGATGTTGATTTTGATGCTGTTAAAGAAAAAGCTTCTTACATTACACCCGTCCCCGGCGGTTGCGGACCGATGACAATCGCTCTTCTTATGAAAAATACTCTTGTTGCTGCGCAGAAGCAGAACAAGATATAATTTTAAAGCAAATGAAAGGAGAACACTATGCAGACTTTGAAATTTCTTAAAAGTAAGCTCGGATACGGTATAGGTGCAATAGGTCTTGACCTAAGCTACGGTATGTTCTATTCCTATCTGGCACAGTATCTCACAAATGTTCTTAAGCTTAAGCCCGGTTTTCTTCTCGTGCTTACGCCTATAGCAAGACTTTGGGACGGCATCAACGACCCGATGATGGGTACAATCGTTGATAACACAAACACGAAAATGGGTAAATACAGACCTTGGATTCTCCGAGGTTCAATCCTCAACTCAATCGTGCTTGTTTTACTCTTTTCAAACCCCTTAAAGCTTCAGGGCGTAGCTCTTTGCGCTTACATCGCAATTATGTATGTAGGCTGGGGTATGACAAACACTCTTGCCGATATTCCTTATTGGTCAATGGTTCCTTCTTTCACAAGCGATCCGAAGGAAAGAAGTCTTATTTCAACTCTTGCAAGAACCTTCTCAGGTCTCGGTCAGGGTATTGTTTCAATCGGAGCTCCTATTCTTATGTCAGCTGTCAGTCTTACAACTGCCGTAAATGAAAGCGGTGTTGAGGAAAAGGTTTATGACGCACGAAGCTTTCTCATCTGTGCTGCAGTATGTGCAGTCAGCCTTGTTTTCTTCTCGAGTCTTTCTGTTGCAACAACAAAAGAAACCCATGTTACAAAGGCTGCAGAAAAGTTTTCCTTCAAAAAGGCACTCAGCATCATTAAATCAAACGATCAGCTTCTTGTATTTATGCTCTTTGCAATGATTTCAAATGCAGGCTGGTACCTTACATCAGGTGTTGCAACATATTACTTTGACGTAGTTGTCGGCGACCCCAAGGCACAGTCACTTTTTTCAGTTTTCCAGGGTGCAGGCTCTGTTCTCGGTCTTCTTATGCTCCCCATTCTTTCAAAGTATATGTCGAAGAGAAAGTCATATCAGTTCTCACTTGTTTTCACTGCAGTCGGTTATTTCGGAATGTCAGTCGGTGCCTTTATGAATCAGCTTATGATTATGAACATCTCATACCTTATCTGCGCAATCGGTATGGCATCAATGTTCATTGCACAAACAGTTTTCCTTGCCGATGTTGTTGACTACGGTGAGTATAAGATGGGCTTCAGAGCTGAATCCATTACCTTCTCTATGAAAGGCTTCCTTCAGAAGATGGCATATACTCTTCAGACTATTATTCTCTTTTCTTCACTCGGACTTTCAAAGTATGACGGCGACCTTCATGCACAGAACCCCGAATCAGCAAAGCTTGCAATCACACTTATGCTTTGTGTAATTCCCACTGTTCTGTTTGTAATCTCACTCATTATCTTCTCAAAGAAGTTTAAGCTTCACGGTGATTTCATGGATGAAGTAACAGCAATCGTAACAGAAAACAAAAAGAAAAGAGAGCTTGAGGCTCAGTAATAATCTGCGGTCACAGTCAGTAAGGCTGTGACCGATGTTTTTTCGCTTTAAATGATTAAATTTTACTATAATTATTGACACTTATTTTTTGTTGTGATATAATACTTGCTAATTAGTCATATTTTGACTTACCCCTTTTGAAAGGACTCGTAAAAATGAAATTGACAGGCTCGCAAATAGTAATAGAGACCTTGATTGAGCAAGGTGTAACTGATGTTTTCGGCTACCCCGGCGGTCAGGTTCTTAATATTTATGATGCTTTATATAAAGCTGGTGACAGAATAAATCATATACTTACTGCCCACGAGCAGGGAGCTGCTCACGCAGCTGACGGATATGCAAGAGCAAAGGGAACGGTGGGTGTTGTTATAGCTACCTCAGGTCCCGGCGCAACTAATCTTGTTACCGGTATTGCAAACGCTATGCTCGATTCGGTTCCGATGGTTGCAATCACAGGCAATGTTCCGACATCTCTTGTCGGTAAGGATAGCTTCCAGGAAATTGACATCACCGGTGTGACTATGCCAATAACCAAGCATAATTACTTTGTTCAGGATGTAAATGAGCTTGCTGATTGTATCCGTGATGCTTTCAGAATTGCAAAATCTGGACGTCCCGGCCCGGTTCTTGTTGATATACCCAAGGATGTTCAGATTGCAACAACTGATTTTATTCCTCAGAATGTTGTTGCAAAATACCCCGAAAAGAAGGCACGTGAATCCAAGGTTTCAGAAGCAGTAAGACTTATAAATGAATGTGAAAAGCCATACATATATGTAGGCGGCGGTGTAATGAGCCGTGATCTCGGTGAAACTGTTATGAAGCTCAGCGAGAAAATAGATGGTTGTGTCGGCTGTACCTTTATGGGACTTTCCTCGGTGCCTGACTCTTATGAACGTTTTCTCGGTATGCAGGGTATGCACGGTCACTATGCTTCATCAATGGCTAACAAAAACGCAGATCTTGTTATCGGTATCGGTGTTCGCTTCAGTGACAGAGCCACAGGAAACACGCAGAAATACTGTAAGAATGCAAAAATTATTCAGCTGGATGTCGACAGAGCTGAAATAAACAAAAACATTATTGTTGATGTAGGACTTCTCGGAGATATAGAAGACAGTCTCAAGCGAATTCTTGAAGCTGTCGAAGAAAAGAAAAGACCTAAATGGAGAAAAGAATTCGAAAATCTCAAAAAGCAGGAAGATGAAATCGAAAAGGAAAATGACAGAAAATCAACCTCTGTTCTTCCACCTAAAAAGATCTTTGAAATTATAAACAAGCATAAGAATGATGATACCGTTGTAGCAACGGATGTCGGTCAGCATCAGATGTGGGCTGCTCAGTACACACGCTTTGAAAAGACAAGAAAATTTGTCTCCTCGGGCGGTCTCGGCACGATGGGCTATGGTCTCGGTGCGGCTATCGGTGCTCAGGTTGCTACCGGACAGAAAACAATTCTTGTCACGGGCGACGGCTCCTTCGGTATGAATCTCAATGAGCTTGCAACTGCCGTAAGCTATAACATTCCGGTTGTGATTGTTCTTCTTAATAACGGTGTTCTCGGAATGGTAAGACAGTGGCAGACTCTCTTCTTTGAAAAAAGATACTCAAACACTGTTCTTGGCAGAAAAACTGATTTTCCGCTTCTCGCCAAAGCTTTCGGTGCAGAGGGTTACCGTGCCGAAACAGCTGATGAGTTTGAAGACGCGCTGAACAAGGCAATGAAAAATGACGGTCCCACTCTTATTGAGGTCATTATCGAAAAGGATGAATTTGTTCTTCCGATGCTTCCTCCCGGAGGCTCAATTGAAGATATAATCGTTACAATTGATAAGGAGGCAGACGGTAATGAGTAAGTATGTTATTGCAGTTTATGTTGATAATAAGCCCGGTGTTCTTACAAGGGTTTCCAGTATGTTCACCCGCAGAGCCTTCAACATTGACACTCTCACCGTTGGTGAAATTGAAAATCCGGCATATTCCCGAATCACAATTTCACTTTCAGGTGATGAATACACAAAAAATCAGATTGTTGCCCAGCTTCATAAATTGCATAATGTGCAGAAGGTCAAGGTGCTTTCCGATGAAAGCGCAATGAAACGTGAGCTTATGATTATCAAGCTTAAAAATAATCCTCAGAACCGTGCTGAAATTATGGCTGCGGCAGAGGTTTATAAGGGCAAAATCATTGACTATTCCGTAAGCACAATAAGTGTTGAGGTAACGGGAGAGCCCGTTAAAATAGATGCTTTTATTGAGCTTATGAAGCCTCTCGGCATTCTCGAAATGTGCCGTACCGGTATTGTTGCAATTGAGCGCGGTGCCGAAACAATGTTCTCTCAGGAATAATTTAAAAACATATACATTAAAATAAAGGAGTAATTTACTATGCAAAACATTTATTATCAGCAGGATTGCAATCTTGCAAAGCTTAACGGAAAAACCGTTGCAATCATCGGTTACGGCTCACAGGGTCACGCACACGCACTCAACCTCAAGGATTCAGGTGTTGACGTTATCGTTGGTCTTTACAAGGGCAGCAAGAGCTGGGCAAAGGCAGAAGCTCAGGGCGTTAAGGTTATGACTGCTGAAGAAGCTGCAAAGAATGCAGATATGATTATGATTCTTATCAACGATGAAAAGCAGGCAAAGCTTTACAAGGAAAGCATTGAGCCTCACCTTACAGAAGGCAAGACTCTTGCTTTTGCTCACGGCTTCAACATCCACTTCGGCTGCATCAAGCCTCCCAAGAATGTAAATGTTGTTATGATCGCTCCCAAGGGCCCCGGTCACACAGTAAGAAGCGAGTATCAGCTCGGTAAGGGTGTTCCTTGTCTTGTAGCTGTTGAGCAGGATGCAACAGGCGATGCTCTTGAAATCGCACTTGCTTACGCTCTCGGTTTCGGCGGTGCAAGAGCAGGCGTCCTTGAAACAACCTTCAGAACCGAAACAGAAACAGACCTTTTCGGTGAGCAGGCTGTTCTTTGCGGCGGTGTTTGTGCACTTATGCAGGCAGGCTTTGAAACACTTGTTGAAGCTGGCTACGATGAAAGAAATGCTTACTTTGAATGTATCCACGAAATGAAGCTTATCGTTGACCTTATTTATCAGAGCGGATTTGAGGGTATGAGATATTCAATCTCAAATACTGCTGAATACGGTGACTACATCACCGGTCCCAAGATTATCACAGAAGAAACCAAGAAGGCTATGAAGAAGGTTCTTGCTGATATCCAGGACGGTTCCTTTGCAAAGGAATTCCTTCTTGATATGTCAGATGCAGGCTCACAGGTACACTTTAACGCAATGCGTAAGATTGCTGCAGAGCATCCTTCCGAGATTGTCGGTAAGGAAATCCGTAAGCTTTACTCATGGAGCGACGAAGATAAGCTCATCAATAACTAAAAAAACATCAGGTCTGTTGAGCCACGGCACAGCAGACCTTTATGCCTTTATAAGCAAAGATAATTTTCTCCGGAAAGGAACATAAATATGATTAAAGATACAATTGTTGACGGCTTCAATAATGCACCTCACCGTTCACTTTATCACGCAATCGGTCTTACTAAAGAGGAGCAGGCAAGACCTCTTATCGGTATTGTTTCATCCTTTAACGAAATTGTTCCCGGTCACGTTAACCTTGATAAAATTGCGGATGCAGTAAAGCTCGGTGTTGCAATGGCAGGCGGTACACCCATTGTTTTCCCTGCAATTACCGTTTGCGACGGCATTGCAATGGGTCATGTTGGTATGAAGTATTCACTTATCACAAGAGATCTTATTGCCGATTCAACAGAGGCAATGGTAATGGCTCACGGCTTTGACGGTCTGGTAATGATTCCCAACTGTGACAAAAATGTTCCGGGACTTCTGATGGCTGCCGCAAGACTTAACATACCCACAATTTTCGTTTCAGGCGGACCTATGCTTGCAGGTCGAATTGACGGTAAAAAAACAAGCCTTTCAAGTATGTTTGAGGCTGTCGGTGCTTATTCCGCAGGCAAGATTGACGACAAGAGACTTGAGCTTTGTGAAGAAAAGACCTGTCCCACTTGCGGATCATGCTCGGGTATGTACACCGCTAACTCAATGAACTGCCTTACTGAGGTTCTCGGTATGGGACTTGAGGGTAACGGCACAATTCCTGCGGTTTACTCAAAGAGAATCGAGCTTGCAAAGCACGCAGGTATGCAGATTATGGAGCTTGTGAAGAAGAACATCCGTCCCCGTGACATTATGACCAAGTCGGCCTTCAACAATGCCCTCACTGCTGACATGGCTCTCGGATGCTCAACCAACAGTATGCTTCACCTTCCCGCAATTGCAAATGAATGCGGAATTGAAATCAATCTTGACGATGCAAACAGAATCAGCGAAAAAACACCTAATCTCTGTCATCTCGCTCCTGCAGGACATACCTATATGGAGGATCTTAATGAAGCAGGCGGTGTTTATGCCGTGCTTAAGGAGCTTACAAAGAAGGAGCTTCTTGATACAAGTGTAATGACCTGTACCGGAAAAACAATGGCTGAAAACATTGAAAATGCTGTTAATCTTGATACCAATACAATCAGAAGTATTGACGAGCCTTATTCACAGACGGGCGGTATAGCAGTTCTTCGCGGTAACCTTGCTCCTGACGGATGTGTTGTAAAGCGCAGTGCCGTTGCAAAGGAGATGCTCGTTCATCAGGGACCCGCAAAGGTTTTTGACAGTGAAGAGGAAGCTATCGCCGCAATTTACAAGGGTGAGATTGTCAAGGGAGATGTTGTCGTTATCCGTTACGAGGGTCCTTCGGGAGGCCCCGGTATGAGAGAGATGCTTTCACCTACATCTGCAATTGCAGGTATGGGACTCGACAAGGATGTTGCCCTCATCACAGACGGCAGATTTTCAGGTGCTACAAGAGGTGCCGCAATCGGTCATGTTTCTCCGGAAGCTGTCAGAGGCGGTGTGATTGCCTATGTAAGAAACGGTGACATCATCAGCATAAACATTCCCGAATACAAAATCGAACTTCTTGTTGACGAAAATGAGCTTGAAAAGAGAAAGGCTGAGACGGTTCTCAAGGTAAAAACAGACATTAAAGGCTGTCTCAAGCGCTATTCCGATATGGTAAGCTCTGCCGATAAGGGCGCAATAATCAATAAATTTTAAGGTGACATTATGTCAGAAAAAGATCTTAACAAATTAAAATATGAGCTTTCGTCTCTGACGGTTTTTCGTAACATTTTTTACAAAGAGGAAATGCAGAGCTTTTATCGATTCCTTTGCTGCGAGGGAAGCCTTGGCGAAAAGCTCAGTCTTTACAGCGAGTTTGTAAGCTCTCTTTACAAGAAAAACGCTTCTTTTTCGGCCTTTCTTGAAAGAGCAATATGTGAGGATGATAATGTATATATCACCAATATTGCCCGTAATCTGCCCGTTTCTCAATGCATAAAGGAGAGCTTGAAGCACGAGCTTGAAATGCTTTCATTTCTTTGTGAAATCACGGCTGACGATGTCCGTGAGTACATTTCCTTTGACGGCTATATGCCGGAATTTGAAAATAATCCGACCGATTTTACAGCTCTTTATCTTGAACGCTGTAAAAATGTATCACGATTCGGCTACGGTATTTTCACTTCTTATCCGATGTTCAAGGTTGAGGGAAATGAAATCGTTCCCGTCGAATCCCGTGATGAAATTGATGTTGAAAGCTTTGTCGGTTACGAAAAAGAAAGACAGACTGTAATTGATAATACGCAGGCTCTTGTTGACGGAAGACCTGCGGCAAATGTGCTTCTTTACGGTGATGCAGGTACCGGTAAGTCCTCAACTGTAAAGGCAATTGCAAATATGTTTTTTAATCAGGGTGTCAGACTTATCGAAATAAGAAAGGATCAGCTTTTGTCTCTTTGTGAGGTAATGGGAAAAATTGCGCTGAATCCTTTGAAATTCATTATTTTTATTGATGATCTTTCCTTTAATAAAAATGATGATCGGTTTTCTATGCTTAAGGCGGCACTCGAGGGCTCAGCGAGTGTCAGGGCCGGAAATGCCGTGATTTACGCTACAAGCAATCGCCGTCACATTGTCAAGGAAACATTTTCCGACAGAGCGACGGGTGGAGACGATATTCATCGTAATGATACTGTTCAGGAGCTGCTTTCTCTTTCGGAACGCTTTGGTCTTACGGTATATTTCTCAAAGCCGGGTAAAACTCTTTACCTTGACATCGTTCATGAGCTTGCAGAGAGATACGGTATTGAGGTGAACAATCAGCTTGATGTAAAAGCGGAGGCATATGCACTCAGTAAGGGTAACCGTTCTCCGCGAGCCGCAGAACAGTTTATAAAAAGTATGGTAAAATAATTTAAGAGGAAAAGGAATGATATTATGATTACTAAAATTTCAACCGAAAAAGCACCTGCCGCTATCGGCCCTTATTCACAGGCAATTTCAACCGGTACAATGCTTTATACCTCAGGTCAGCTTGGCATCAACCCCGAAAACGGTGAGCTTGAGGGAAATGATATTACCTCTCAGGCTGAGCAGGTAATGAAGAATCTCGGTGCAGTGCTTGAAGAGGGAGGCACTTGCTTTGACAATATAGTTAAAACAACCTGCTTCCTTGCTGATATGGCTGATTTTGCAGCATTTAATGCAGTATATTCAAAATATATTACATCAGCTCCTGCAAGAAGCTGTGTGGCAGTTAAGACGCTTCCCAAGAATGCTCTTGTAGAAGTAGAAGCTGTTGCTGTTATTGACTAAAGAGTTATGAGAATCAGAGCTTCGGGCAGATTAAGATTTTTCTTTCTTCTTGCATTTCTGCTTACTTTTTCTCTCGCTTTCAGTGTGTCTGCATCTGCTGTTACCTACGACGGAATAATTTATTCTGTTTACGATAACGAATGTGCCGTTGTCGGTTGTGAAAACGAGCTCAGCGGTGATGTTAAGGTGCGTGATTATGTCGACGGAAAGGTAGTAGTTGCAATAGGGGAGGAAGCTTTCAGAAATCAGCTCTCAATTTCGTCAGTAGAGCTTCCTGATACAATTACAACGATAGGAGACAGTGCATTTCTCGGTTGTGCCAATCTCCTTAGCTTTGATATGCCTGAAAGTGTTGTGAATCTTGGTAAAGCAGTTTTTCAGAGGTGTAAAAACTTAAAATCCGTGAAGCTTTCGTCGAATATTATCACAGTGCCCGAAAGTATCTTTGAGGGATGCACAAGTCTTGAAAAAGTTGAGCTTTCTGATGATGTTCATGTTTTTTCGGGTAAGTGCTTTTTCGGATGCAGTAGTCTCGAATGCTTCGTTTTTCCTGATAAAGCCGAGTATATAACAGACAGTGCATTTGGTGGGTGTACAGCTCTCAAAACACTTTATCTTCCCGCGGATGTAATATATATCGGAGCAAACGCATTTTCAGACTGCTATGCCATGGATGTTGTTTATTACGAGGGAGCTGAGGCTTCCTTAGATGAAATTACTGTTTCTTCGGGTAACGACCGCCTTCTGAAAGCTGACTGGGTATACAATCATAATCATGATGATATAGCTTCTTCTGAGGTTGTTGAGCCTTTATGCACCGAATACGGATATACAGAAATAGTTTGTAAATGCGGTTATAAGGACAAAATCGGCAAGACTGAGCCTACGGGGCACAAGCTTAAGAATTTTGTAACAGTAGAACAGCCTGATTGCAAAAACAAAGGCAAGGCATATTGGTACTGCAGTAAATGTGATTTTTATGAAATTGTACTGCTGGATGTTACACCGCACAGTGCGGTAATTGATGAGGCTATTCCTGCTGATTGCTTTTCATCGGGGCGTACAGAGGGAAGTCATTGCCATAATTGTGGAGAAATTGTTGTTAAATCAGAGGTTATTCCTGCATTGGGACATAATTTTTCCGTGAAAAACACCGGTAAGGCTTACCTTGCCTCATCAGCAACCTATTCTCAACCTGCAAAATATTACTATTCCTGCTCGAGATGTAATGCTCTTGGCAGAAAAACCTTTGACGGTGAAAAGAAAAAGCTTGGAAAGCCTTCAAAAGTAACTGCTTCGTCAACATCTTCCTCAATCACGCTTTCGTGGAACAAGGTAACCGATGCTGATTACTACGCAGTGTATAATAAAAATTCCAAAGGAAAGTGGAAGCAACTTAAAAAGGTTACCGGAAATAGTCTCACGGTTAAATCACTTGATCCGGGAAAGGTAATGACCTATGCAGTAAGAGCTTATGTTACTGAAAACGGTAATACCGTCAGAGCACCTGAATACACAACCGTAACTACAGCAACCAGACCTCTTAAGCCGTCAAAAGTTGAAGCCAAGCAGAACTCAAGTGTCATAAAGCTCACCTGGCCTGCTTCGGCGGGAGCTACCGGCTACAGAGTTTATGTTTACAGTACAAAAAACTCCAAGTGGAAGGTAATGGTTTCCTTTACGACAAAATGCTCTGCAACAAAAAGCGGTTGCAAAAGCGGAACCAACTATAAATTTGCAGTCAAGCCGTATATTAAGATTGATAACGAATATTTCTGGGCTGAATCCTACACTTCGATTACCACAACAACAAAGCCTCTTCCGCCCGTCCTCAAAGCAACCTCTCTCAAGGGTGGAGTCAGGCTGGAGTGGAGCAAGGTAAGAGGTGCTGACGGTTATATGATTTATTATTCGAGCAAACCGAATTCGGGCTTTAAAAAGCTTAAAACAACAAAGAGCCTTACCTTCACAAAAACCGGGCTTACAAGCGGACAGACCTATTATTTTAAAGCCTATGCCGTAAAAAAGCTGAACGGTGAGTATGTTTACAGTAAGTTTTCTGATGTTAAGACAGTAAAAATTAAATAAAGTAACAGGTACTTTACATTCCTTGCAGTAAAGTACCTGTTTAAAATTTATTTAATCATTTCTGCGAATTCGGATTCACTGATAACTTTCACACCAAGCTCGTTTGCCTTCTGTAGCTTACTTCCGGCATCCTCTCCGGCAAGAACATAATCAGTTTTCTTTGATACACTTGAAGATGTTTTTCCACCAAGGGACTCAATAATCTTACTTGCTTCACTGCGTTTGAATTCGGTAAGAGTGCCTGTCAGTACAAAAATTTTGCCGTCGAAACGGTTTTCCTTGACTGTTTTTTCACCGGTCATATTGACACCGATGTCGCGAAGCTTTTCAATTAATTCACGGCTTTCAGGGTGGGAAAAAAACTCTGTGACACTGTCAGCCATAATCTGACCGAAGCCGTCTATAGAGGCAATCTCAGCGCTATCAGCATTCATCAGACTTTCCATTGAGCCGAATTTGTCACTGAGGAGCTTTCCGGCTTTCTGTCCGATGTGTCTTATACCGAGAGCGAAAATAAGCTTTGAAAGGTCGTTGCTCTTTGCTTTTTCAGCCGCAGCAATAAGATTATCAGCGCTTTTTTCACCCATTCGGTCGATTTTTGCGATTTCATTTCTGTCAAGAGTGAAAATATCTGCGGCAGTTCTGACTAATCCTTTTTCAACGAAAATCTCAAGAACTGCTGTGCCCATTCCTTCAATATCCATAGCATCTCTTGAACAGAAGTGTATAAGATTTCTGAGAAGCTGATTTGGACATTCCGGATTATTACACCTGAGGGCAACCTCTCCTTCTTCTCTTATTACCTTGCCGCCACAGGAGGGACAAATGTCGGGAATTTTGTAAACATCATTTTTCGGGTTGTGGTATGCAACCGAAAGTACCTCAGGGATGATGTCACCGGCTTTACGGACAACAATTCTGTCACCGATTGCGATGCCTTTTTCATTGATGAAATCCTGATTGTGTAAGGTTGCACGGCTTACGGTCGTGCCTGCAAGCAGGATAGGCTCAAAAACTGCAGTAGGGGTAAGAACACCTGTTCTGCCGACATTGATTTCAATATCTGTAAGAACTGTTTCCTTTTCTTCGGGAGGATACTTAAAAGCAAGTGCCCACTTCGGGAATTTCGAGGTTGAACCGAGGATTTCACGCTGGGAAAAATCATCAATCTTTATAACTGCACCGTCAATATCAAAAGGAAGTGAGCCTCGTTTATTACCGATGCTTTCAATTTCGGTAATTACTTTTTCAATACTGTCGCAGGTTGTATAGAAGGGGACTGTGTTGAATCCGAGCTCCTTTATGTAGTCGAGGGATTCCTTGTGTCCGTGTAATTCCTTGCCGTTAATTTGCTGAATATTGAAAAGGAAAATGTCAAGCTTTCGTTTTGCTGTGATTTTCGGATTCTTTTGTCTCAAGGAACCGGCTGCGGCGTTTCGTGGGTTTTTGAAGGGCTTTTCACCGTTAAGCTCCTGTTCGTCAGTAAGCTGTCGAAAAACATTTCTCGGCATATAGACCTCGCCGCGCACTTCAATAAAAGGCAAGGAAGTGTTTATTTTTAAAGGTATGGTACGGATTGTGCGAAGATTTGCGGTAACGTCTTCGCCTGTGCGTCCGTCGCCTCTTGTTGAGCCTCTTACAAGCATACCGTTTTCATATTCGAGTGAAACGGAAAGCCCGTCAATTTTAGGCTCGACAACATAAACCGGGTCATTTACAGTTGCTTTGACTCTTTTATCAAATGCATAAATTTCCTCATAGCTGAAAGCATCCTGGAGACTCTCCATCGGTACAATATGCTCAACGGGAGTGAACTGTCCGTCGGCTTTTCCGCCGACGCGGTGAGTGGGGGAGTCGGGAGTAATCAGTTCGGGATGCTTTTCTTCAATTTCAACAAGCTCACGAAGCATCATGTCATACTCGTAGTCTTCGATTTCGGGGGCATCCATTTCGTAGTAGCGCTTACTGTGGTAAAGCAGCCTTTCGCGCAAATCAGCAGCCTTTTGCTTTATCTGTTCATAATCAGTCATGTTTTTCACCTCGTAATGTGAGAGTGCCGTCAAAAAATTCCTTGCGGAACCACACATCGTCAACTGTAAATTCCTTATGGTTAAGGTATTCGAGCGAGCCGGCATCGGTTGTAAAATCAAAAATGAGCTTGTGTGAGCAGAGGCACTGCTTTTTGTAGCCGACTTTTTTGTTGTTCTCATTTTTTCCGTACTTTCCGTCACCTAAAAGCGGATTTCCGAGCCATGCCATATGTGCTCTGATCTGATGAGTTCTTCCCGTAAGAAGGTCAACTTCAACAAGGCTCAGTCCGTTTTTACTGCCGAGAACCTTGTATTTAGTCTTGATGTATTTAGCGTCATCGGAAGAATTTTTTGAAACGAAAACCTTATTCTTGCTTTCATTTTTGACAAGATAGCCTTCAATTATATCTTCCTTTTTAGGCGGAGTTCCGTGAACAATGCAAAGATAGATTTTGTGAAGCTCTCTGTCCTTCATTTTCTGATTAAGCACGCGAAGCGCCTCGGCGGTCTTTGCACAGATTACGATTCCGCTTGTGTTTCGGTCAATTCTGTTAACAAGTGCCGGAGTAAATGAGCTTTCGTCATCAGGATTCCATTCGCCTTTTTCAAACAGGTATCGTTTTGTCCTTGTTATAAGCGTATCAACATACTCGCTTTCGTCGGGATGGGAGAGTAGCCCTACCTTTTTATTAAGCAGAATAATATTTTCATCCTCATAAATTATATCAATTTTTTTTGAAGCTGACATAAAATCGTAAACAGTTTCCTTCTTTTCGAAGAATTCGTCATTTATGTACATATCAACAATGTCGCCTAAACAGAGCTTGGTTGAAATTTCTGCTCTTTTACCGTTGACCTTTATTCTTTTGATTCTTATATATTTGTACATAAGAGCTTTGGGTAATTTTGGACAGCACTTTGTTATAAATTTGTCGAGTCGTTGACCGCTGTCATTTTTTTGGATAGTAAAGCTTTTCAATTAAAACATCCTTTTCGGTATGGTTAGATATTTAGGTCATTATAGCACAGAAATAGAGTTTTGTGAAGATGTATTCGGTGATTGCTGAATTTTATTCAGTATTGGTAATGCTATGCAGTGATTAATTAACAAAATTGTATAGAATTATTTAACACTCAGAAAAGCCCTCGTCAAGAGGGCTTTAATGTATCCGGTTATAATATTTTATGTCTTTCCATTTCTTTCATCAATCTTTTTGACCGCATTCTCAGGTATGAATGAGTAATTGAACCGAGCTTTTTATACCAAAGCAATTCAGAATATAACGCATACATTTCAAGCTTCATATCACAATGTTCCGACACATTGACCTTGCTCTTGTATGTTTCATATAAGTGGAGTTTTTTACCGAATCCTACAGTCATTGCGAAAAGCTCATATTCACGATCAGCCCACATAACATTAAAGGGATCAACAACACTCAGCAATTCCATTGATTTTTTGTCTATTATAAAATTCGGCATCCAGTAATCGCCGTGAATAAGCGTTGGAGTAAGTATCGCCTCACAAAAAATTCTGTCAAAATTTTTGTGCGATAGCTCTACCGCCTTCATAACAATATTGTCAAGACTGTTTTCAGCATGCATCTGCCTTGAAAAGCTGTAAATTTCATCTGCAAATATCTTATAATATTCCTGCCAGGTGTCATATACGGCGTTATTGTACGGTCCGAATTTATCGTTGTGTGCCTCCTGAATGACCAAAAGATTATTTACAATGCTTTCTGCCAGATGCTTTTTGTGAAAACTGTATTTTAAAGCTTTATCGGTACCGCTTATACCGTTTATGTATTCCATTGCAATAATTCCTGTTTGTTCAGCTTCATCATAAAAAAAGACAGCGGGAATTTTGCTTGCTGTTTGATTTTTGAGAAAAGACAACATTTCAAACTCTTGTTTTATAAGTTCGGGGTGACCGCTGATTTTAATAGCTATGGTCTGTCCGTCGTTGCAGTTTACTCGGTAAACCGAGCCGCTTGCACCATTACCGAGCTTCGAAATTCCTTCAATTGAAGCACCTAAATTTCTATATGTTGAATTTTTCATAAGTATTTCTGTGTCAATACTAAACATAAAATCACATCCTTGCTGAAATTATAACATCACAACGTATCTTTTTTCAAGCGGCAGATGCTCTACTGTCAGTATACTTGCTCGACTTAAGTTCTGCTCTTGTTATTTTTTCTAAAAATAAAAGCAACATCATTTCCCTTTTTGTAAAATGTAAAAAAAATACAATTCTGCTAATAATATCATTAAAGAAACACTTGATTTCTTGTTTGTATAGTGATAAAATAAAAAAGTATTTTTATCGGTGTGCCGATATGGATTACCAATTTAATTTACAAGGGGTAATGATTCAGATGGAAAGAAAAGTAGGTACTGTTTCAAGAGGTATCCGTTGTCCGATTATCCGCGAGGGAGACGACCTTGCAAAAATCGTTTGTGACAGTGTTATTGATGCAGCAAAGAGCGAAGGCTTTGAGCTTCGTGACAAGGATGTTGTAGCTGTTACAGAATCAATTGTTGCAAGAAGTCAGGGTAACTATGCTTCAGTTGAAGCAATCGCAAAGGATGTTAAGGCTAAGCTCGGCGGTGAAACAGTCGGCGTTATTTTCCCCATTCTTTCAAGAAACCGTTTCGCGATATGCCTTCGCGGTATTGCAATGGGCTGTAAGAAGATTGTTCTTATGCTCAGCTATCCCAGTGACGAAGTAGGTAACCATCTTCTCACTTACGACCAGCTTGACGAAGCAGGTATTAATCCTTACAGTGATGTTCTTTCACTTGAAAAATACCGTGAGCTCTTTGGCGAAAACAAGCATGAGTTCACAGGCGTTGACTATGTGGAATACTACTCAAATCTCATCAAAGAATGTGGCGCTGAATGTGAGGTTGTTTTTGCTAACCAGGCAAAGAGCATTCTCGATTACACAGATTGCGTTCTCACTTGCGACATTCACACAAGAGCACGCACAAAGAGAATTCTCAAGGCAGCAGGCGCAAGAATTGTTCTCGGTCTTGATGATATTCTTAATAAATCAATCGACGGTAGCGGTTACAATGCTGATTTCGGCCTTCTTGGTTCTAATAAGTCAACAGAGGACACAATCAAGCTTTTTCCATATAACTGCAATGAGTTTGTTTACAGAACGCAGGAGCTTCTTAAGCAGGCAAGCGGAAAGAATATTGAGGTTATGGTTTATGGTGACGGTGCATTCAAGGATCCTCAGGGTAAAATCTGGGAGCTTGCTGACCCCTGCGTATCACCCGGTTACACCGCAGGTCTTGAAGGCACACCCAACGAGCTTAAACTCAAATATCTTGCTGACAATGATTTCAAGGGACTCACAGGCGATGAGCTCAAGGCAGCGATTTCAAAGCGTATTTCTGACAAGGGTGAGGCCAGCCTCGTAGGTAATATGGCTTCTCAGGGTACAACACCCAGAAAGTTTACCGATCTTATCGGATCTCTTTGCGACCTTACAAGCGGTTCAGGCGACAAGGGCACTCCTGTTGTTCTTGTTCAGGGTTATTTTGACAATTATACAAACTGATTTTTAAGGCGACCCTTTGAGGTCGCCACTTTGGATGTTAGAAATTTTCTTAAAATATATTGGGAGGAATTAAAATGGATTCAAACAAAAGACCCGACAGTATGGCACGAATTACCACGAAAGAGCTTGCAGATGCTTTTATAGCTGAACAGATTGCAGCTGTACGTGAACAGGTTGGAGATAAAAAGGTTCTCCTTGCTCTTTCAGGCGGTGTTGATTCATCGGTTGTTGCCGCTCTTCTCATCAAGGCAATCGGAAAGCAGTTAGTCTGTGTTCATGTTAACCATGGTCTTATGCGTAAGGGTGAAAGTGAAAATGTAATCGAGGTTTTCAGAAACAGACTTGATGCAAATCTTATTTACGTTGATGCAACAGACCGATTCCTTGACCTTCTTGCTGGTGTGAGCGATCCTGAATCCAAGCGTAAGATTATCGGCGCAGAGTTCATCAAGGTGTTCGATGAGGAAGCAGCAAAGCTCAACGGAATTTCGTTCCTTGCACAAGGAACCATTTATCCTGACATTCTCGAAAGCATCAAGCAGGCAGAAGGTAAAAAGGCTGTCAAGTCACATCACAATGTCGGCGGACTTCCTGAAGAAATGGAAATGGAGCTTGTTGAACCCATTAAGCTTCTCTTCAAGGATGAGGTGCGCGTTGTAGGTGAGGCACTCGGTCTTCCTCACGAAATGGTTTACCGTCAGCCCTTCCCGGGTCCCGGACTTGGTGTTAGATGTCTTGGCGCAATCACTCGTGACAGACTTCATGCACTCAGAGAAGCAGATGCAATTCTCAGAGAAGAATTTGACAAGAATGGTCTTGCAGGTAAGGTATGGCAGTATTTTGTTGCCGTTCCCGACATCAAGAGCGTTGGCGTCAAGGATGAAAGCCGTTATGAGGGCTGGCCTGCAATCATCAGGGCAGTCAACACAACAGATGCTATGACTGCAACAATAGAAGAGGTGCCCTACGCTGTTCTTCACAAAATAACTGACAGAATCACTCACGAGGTTGACGGCATCAACAGAGTTCTGTTTGATCTGACTCCGAAGCCGACAGGAACGATTGAGTGGGAATAAAATTAAAAATACCCGAAAGCCTCGTAAAATCTAGGTTTTCGGGTTAATTTTTTTGCTTTTGAGTACAATTTGAGTTCAAAAAATTGAGTATAACAATTCAAGCAGGGGAGAGTGCTTGGAACACAGGGGACGGTTCTCTGTGTTGATAAAAAACTAAAAAAGTGATACAATCAGCTTGAGGTGGTAAGAAATGCCAAGACAAGCAAGAAAAAAGAGCTCAAGCGGAATATATCACATAATGCTCCGAGGAATAAACAAACAGCAGATTTTCGAGGATGAGGAAGACTGCGAAAAGTTTCTTTGGACATTGAAAGAAACAAAGACAGTGAGTGAATATAAGTTATTCGCTTACTGCCTTATGGGCAATCATATACATTTGCTGATTAAAGAGGAAAAGGAACCTTTAGAGCAGATTTTCAAGCGAATAGGCGGGAAGTTTGTATATTGGTACAATATCAAGTATCAGCGAGTAGGTCATTTGTTTCAGGATAGGTTTAAAAGCGAACCGGTTGAAGATGAAGCTTATTTATTTACGGTGTTGAGGTACATACATCAGAACCCAGTGAAGGCAAAACTCTGTGAAAATGTTGAGGATTACAGGTTTAGCAGTTACAACGAATATACGTACAGAAGCTGGATAGTTGATACTGATTTTATTCTTGATATTATGCCGCTCGATGAGTTCACAGCATTCAATCACGAGGAAAACACGGACAAGTGTTTGGAGATTGAAGAAAAAGAGGTTGTCCGCTTGACAGATGAGCAGGCGAGGGTTATAATTAAATTGTGTTCAGGCTGCAGCAGCGCAACTGAATTTCAGGCTTTGCCAAAGGCAGAGCAAGAGAAAAATATTGAAGAATTAAAAAACAGGGGCTTGTCAATACGGCAAGTCAGCAGGTTGACGGGTGTTAGTTTTGGCTTGGTCAGGAAACATTATTAACACATAGAACCGTCCCCTGTGTTTAATATTTATCCAAAAGAACGAAATATTTTTCAAAAATCATATGCAATGTACCGGAAAAATATAGATCATCAAATTACATGATTGTGATTCCTTCTAGTGCACAATATTCACAATACACAATAGTTGAACGCTCTTATGGAAGAAGTGCATGGGCATGGGTTCAAACAAAAAACGTATTTTATAAATGAATAGAGGGTTGACTATGATGAAAAAATTTTTAAAAATAATCGTCGCTTCTATTGTTTTTGTCTTTCTTTTTGTTTTTATTTTTTATGCCTTTAATTATATAAAATATCAAACTGCAGATTACTACCTGTTAGAAAAAGAACAATTGTATTTTAATGATATTTTTTATCACAACAAAGAAGATGAAATATACGGAATAGGCTTGTTTGATTATTTTGATGCTGTTGAATTACAAGAATCTCCGGAAACAATTAGTGATTATGATTCAATGGGTAGAAAAATATTTAAAGTTGATACCATTAAAGATTTATTCGGTATGTTGAAAAAATGCTCTTTTTCTCCAATGACTAAAAAAGATGCATATAAAATACTGTGGGAATTAAAAGATGAAAATGTAATAACAAGCATACATATTTCTACTAATGTTTTTTACCCTGATAATCCTTGGTTTTCAAAAGATGTTTTAGATGCGGTGAATGCTCAAGTAGTTGGAGTTGTAGATGCAACAATTTATTTTTACAACGGTGAGGGTTATCTTGTTGCTAATATGGCAACCTTTTCAGAATATTATGAATTTTATAAATACGAGATGCCGTGTTTTACGGATACAATTCTTACAGTTTTGAAAATTGAAAATTCTGCTGAATTTAATGAAATCCTGGACAGAAAATCTGAATTTTATGTTTTTGAACCAGAGTTTTATGAGCATATCAATCAATCAATCAGGAGGAGAATCTTTGATTGACAAACAAAAAGATTAAACCACGGCTTCAAGAACACAGGGGACGGTTGAATGACTCCCTCAGTCTTTTGCTTCGCAAAATCCAGCTTCCTCAAAGAAGGAGCCTTAAGCCTTCCTCGTTGAGGAAGTGGGACCGCTTGCGGTGGAAGGAGTAAAAAGTTAACACATTAAACTGCATTGACTTGGACGGTGCGTTGGCAAAGGTCACGCACCACCCACCCCGCGCCCTTGAACAAGCAAAACAGTCAACGGAGTAAAGCACAGCTATTACTACGAAAACGGACGGCTTCTTTATGAGCTTAAAGAAGGCGTTTACGAGCTTTACTACAAGTACGATGCCGACGGAAACCTTTTCAGTGTTACAAGATACCGCTATTCCGACGGAGCAAAGCATGTTTACTATGCCGTGACAAACACCCGCGGCGATGTAACGGAGTTGAGAACAAGCGGCGGCTCTGTTTATGCAACCTACACCTACGACAGTTGGGGCAGATGCGTTTCGGTTATCGACGGAAACGGTGAAGTCTGCAGTTCAGAGACACTTGCCGTGCAGAATTCCATACGCTACCGAGGTTATGTTTATGATAATGAGACTGATTTATATTACCTGCAGTCAAGGTATTATGATCCGGAGACGGGCAGGTTCCTGAATGCTGATGATGTGGATTATATTGGGTATTCAGGTGAGCAGTTGTCTTACAATATGTTTGCGTATTGTGAGAATGAGCCCGTTAATGATAGTGACCCGAGAGGATACTATAGTAGAAAGAAAGCCATAGAATACGCAAAAAAATGGTGGGATGGCTATAATCCGCTTTATAAGAAAAATGGATGGGACTGTGCGAATTTTGTATCGCAATGCTTATATGCAGGTGGGTTATCCAAAATGACAGGATTAGGTTCAAGCGGTTGGCATCATTATTCGGTAACATATCCGGTATATGCAATAGGTACATGGTATATAGTTAATTCAGCAACGATTTTTCAGATTTCTGATGCATGGGGTATAGCCCCTGACTTATTTTATTTTCTTACAAAAACCAAAAATTTTAAATATAAAACAATTAAAACAGAAAATGATTTGAAATCAGTGATAAATAAAAAAACATTCTCAAAAGGAGATGTGGCTTTTTTTGTAGGCAGTTCTGGAATATCCCATGCTGTGTTGTTAGGAAAAACAGTTTACACCAAAAGCAAAGAAAATATATACTATTTTGCACATACGTCACCTCGCGATGGTTATAACACCAAAAGTAAAGCGGGCTTGATGGAGGCATTAAATGCTTATGAATTAATCTATATTGTAAAAATCAAATAGGAGATGTTAATAGTGTTAAAGAAAGTTGTGCATATTTTTTTAATATGTGTGCTAACCTTGTCCGTATCCATAGTATTATTTTTGGTCGAACCTAGAATAGTAGAACATAAATTGTCAGCAACTGCAATTGTTGAATCTGTAGATATTCGAGAAGGGAGTTGTGATGAGCAAATTATTCCAAATGAAGAAAAACATATAAAGAATTTTATGAGAGTTTCGGGATTGTCTAAATTAAAAACGATGGACATTGTAAACAATCCAGAAAAGTATTTATATATTCTTTGCACAGTAAAAATAGAAAACAAAGGCGATACAGAACTTTTGCTTATAGAACCTTCTATTGATATGTTTAAGGACAATGATATTTGGTTGTTGAGTGAAATAGAGGGTTATCAAAAGATTTCGCCAAAGACAATTGCAAGAACTAATGTGTTTTTAGTTGCTAAAAATACTGATGATAATAAAAATTTTAGAATGCCTATTCCGATTACTATGGAATATAGTGAACAAATTGACTTTAAACAAATAAAAAATACACTTATTGTTTTTACTGAATACAAGAACACAGGTGACGATTCTCCGTCTTCGCCTGAAGAATAATTAACGGGCGGTGGTTGCTCTCCGCCGCCCTGCACTCCCTCAGTCTTTTGCTTCGCAAAATCCAGCTTCCTCAAAGAAGGAGCCTTAAGCCTTCCTCGTTGAGGAAGTGGGACCGCTTGCGGTGGAAGGAGTAAAAAGTTAACACATTAAACTGCATTGACTTGGGCGGTGCTCACCCCACCGCCTGAGCCAACCTTTCCTGCGCCCTTGAACAAGCAAAACAGTCAACGGTGTAAAGCACAACTATTACTACGAAAACGGACAGCTTCTTTATGAAATTAAAGAGGGCACTTATGAGCTTTACTACAAGAGAACACAGGGGACGGTTCTGTGTGTTGACGAAAATTAAGTTGCTTGCCTCTCCCTTTGGGAGAGGTGGCGGCTTTGCCGTCGGAGAGGGTTAAATCGGTTTAAAAACCTATAAAAAGGTTGACTCAACCGTACATCAGTATGAATACTCCGGCGATAAGCTTTTCTATGAAAAGCGTGGAGACACAGAACACAAGGGACGGTACTATGTGTTCGGCTGAAGAATGATTAACGAGTGGTGGGGTATCCGCCGCCCTGCCTCTCACTCCCTCAGTCAGCTTTGCTGACAGCTTACCCTCACATCTGAATAGCATTAAGCACAGGGTTCAGCTTATTTGCTGCCCTGTGCTTTTTCGTGTCTTTTGTAAAGAGCCTTACGGATGGCGTTTCCCGTAAGGCTCTGTTTGATTATTTAATTTTCGGCAGACTTGCTGCAGCAACAGACTGACCGACACGGCGGGAATTTTCATCAGGAATGTGAAGCTTGATTTTCTTTGAGAGCTCGGGGAATTCCTTGTCAAGAACCTCCTGAGTTCTTTCAAGGAGAATAACACCGCCTTCACCTGAGGTTACTCTGCCCATGATGATAACATGTTTAATGTCATAAAACTCAGTGTAGTATGCTATTGCATAACCGAAATAAGCACCGATTGTGTCATAGATTGCGGCGGCACGCTCGTCGCCTTCCTTCATAAGATTCTGAACTACCTTGAGCTTTTCGGCAGGGGAGAGGCTTTCGTCAAGCTCAATGCCTGCAGCGGGAGCAAGCTTGATAACACCGTCCTGAGAGAAATATTTTACACCGCAACCGTAGTCGCCTGACCACTCGTCAACCATTGAATCCTTGCAATAGTCAACGGGTACAAAAGCAAGCTCGTTGAGCCAACCGGTAATGTTGCCGTCGGGGTCAATGTAACCGCCGGCTTCACTTGTACCCATCGCAACACCGAGAACAGAGTCGTCATTAAGATCCATTGCACCTGCCAGGGCAGTTACGTCACCGTCGTTTGCAACCTCGATAGGAATGTTTTCGCCGATTTCCTTTGCAATGTCGAGATACATATTTTTTACTCTTTTTTCGCAATCCTCTGGGCTGACTTTGATGAAAAGAGACGCTGCCATAATACGATTGTTTACATAAATACCTGCAGAAGAAACGCCGATTGCATCAACTCTCGGAAGATGAGATGCAGCTGTTTTCATTGCTTCAAGGATTCCCTGATAGTGGTATTCGGGGTCTGAATTAAGCTTCGGGAACCATACAACCTCTTCGGAATATACACTTTTACCGTCAATAACGGCGCTTACCTTTCTGTCACTTCCGCCTGCATCGAATCCGATACGGCATCCGTCAAGATGTCTGCCGAGGGGTGCGGCAGATGAGTAATCCTTCGGAGCTTCCTCAAGAGAGCAGATTTCAACCTCGAAGTCACGCTCATAAACTTTTTTCATGTGACCGACATCAAAAGATCGCAGTCCATCAGATGTATATGCCTCTTTGATTTTCTGTCCAACAGTATCGGCACCTGCGATTACAAGCTTATAAGCACCTGCAACCCAAACAAGTGATTTTGCAATACGCTCAACAAAGCGGAAGTTTTCATCGTCGTGACCTGTGCCCTCGGGGAAAATTCTTGTTTTATATGTAGTTGTGTATTCGTCGTTTCTGATAGCGGCAATTATAATATCCTGACCGTTTTCCTTTGTTGCCTCACGCATCTCTCGGACAACAAGTGCAAGAGGTTCAAACTGTGGATCAAGCTTAGCCTTTACTTTAAGATTCATATTTAATCTCTCCTTTGATTATGGTTTTTATAATATTGAACTCACTGTCAGCAATAATGATGTCAGCATCCTTGCCGATTTCAAGTGATCCTTTTTGCCTTTCGATTCCGAGTACGGATGCAACATTGAGTGATGCACAATTTACGCACTCATAAAGAGGAATATCGGAGTTATTGTAAACATTCCAAACACCCTTGTTAAGTCTGAGAACACTTCCTGCAACCGTTCCATCCTCAAGTCTGCAAACAATACCCTTGTAAATGATTTTCTGCCCGCCAAGTGTATATTCACCTTCGGGAAGTCCGCCTGCAGGTAAGCAGTCGGTAATAAAGCAGAGCTTTCTGCCTTTAAGCTTCCAGAGCATATTGTAAAGGCTGGCATCAACGTGGAAGGTGTCAACTATAACCTCACAGCTTACATCGGAATTGAGTGCGGCTCCGACAACGCCCGGAGCACGGTGAGCGAGGGGAGTCATGGCGTTAAAAAGATGAGTAACGTGCTTTACACCTGCATTTACACTTGACATAGCTGTTTCATAATTAGCAGAGGTGTGTCCCATTGAAACAACAACATCTGTATCACGGCAGATTTCACGGATTGCCGCAAAATCCTCTGTGTCGGTTTCGGGAGCAAGTGTAATTGACTTTATAATATCCTTATATTCTTTTACAAATGCAGCGTCAGGCTTAAGTATGTACTTTGCATCCTGAGCACCTTTTTTGCTTTCACTGATAAACGGTCCTTCAGCGTGGCAACCAAGAATTTCACTGCCGTTCCAGGTTTTGCTTTCTTCTTTTAATGAACGGCAAACCTCAAGCGCCTTACGGATAACCTTCATATCCTCTGTCATTGTTGTCGGAAGATAACCGGTAACACCATTGGCAAGAAGTCCTTCTGAGATCGTTCTTATGCTTTCTTCCTTACCGTCGCAGACATCCTTTCCGAGATAGCCGTGAATATGCATATCGATAAGACCGGGGGCAACAAAGCAACCGTCAGCGTCTATGATTTCTGCGTTTTCAGGCACGAGACCTTCAGAAACTATGCCTTCAATTTTGTCTGTGTAAAGTAAAGCGCAGCTTTCAACTATTCTGTCTTTAAGAATGATTTTTCCGCCTACAATAGCTTTCATAAAACATCACATCCTTTATTTTCCGTTGTACGTGAAAAATTATATCAAAACGGGAGCTTTTTTGCAATATATTCTTACAAAAAAATGCACTTGCTGTTGAAGATGCATACTTTATCGGAAGCTGTATTTGTGAAAGAATTTCCAGAATGCATAATTGTGCGGAAAAGGTTGCAATTTGCCGACATCGGTGATATAATTACGAGGATAATTTGTATACATCAAAACCTGTGTTTTTGATTTTAGTTTATGTTGTAAAAATCCGCTGGAGGGGAAGTAAAAAATGAGTAAATTAAGATTTTATCTTGCTTTATGGATGTCAAAAATTGTGGCGATTATTATCAGAATTATTGATGAAAGCCGAGGAACAAATCTTCCGGGAGCAGTTGCCTTAAAAATTGATCCTTTATTTATTAAGCATGTCAAGGGTCTCAACCCCGAAAAAACCGTTTTTATCACAGGTACCAACGGAAAAAGCTCAACAACCAAGCTTCTTGACCACATTCTTAAAGAAACGGGGCATAAGGTTATTTCAAATCTCGGTGGTGCAAATCTTACCGCTGGTGTTGCAGTGCCACTTCTTAAAAATTGTTCTGTTACCGGAAAGCTCAGCTGTGACTTTATGGTTATGGAAACAGATGAGCGTTATATATCCCGTATCCGTGAGCAGCTCCCCGCAAAATATCTTGCAATTACAAACATACAGAAGGATCAGGTGCAACGAAACGGTGAGCCCAGCTTTATCCGCGGCAAGATACGTGATGTTATCAAACCGGATATGACTGTATTTTTCAATAATGATGAGCCGAATAATCTTTCACTCAAAGCTGCAGGTCCCGAGCGTGCAGTAAGATACGGTGTTGCGGCTCACGAAAAATCTTTTGTAAAGGAAAGAGATTTTTTCGCAGTTACAATGCCTTGTCCTGTCTGCCACAGCAGTCTTTCCTTCCACAGACACAACATGGAAAACATAGGCTCCTTCAGTTGTTCAAAGTGTGGATTCAGTAACGATGCTACTCCCGAATATTACACGTCTTCGGCTTCCTTTGAAAAGGAAGAATTCGTACTTAACGGCACAACCTTTGCATTCCGTTGTAACCGTAATGAATTTTTGTACAGCTACACCCTTGCAACCTCAATTGCTCTTGAACTCGGTGTGCCGAAGGAAGAAGTTCAGAAGGCTCTTGCTTCTTATAACAAAAAAGTCGGTCAGTGGGAGGATCGCAAGGTTGGTAAACACAATGTGAAGTACTTCCGCATTAAGCAGGAAAACTCTGAAACCCTTCAGTCAGCTATCAGCACAATCGGTTCAGACAAGAATCCTAAAACAGTAATTATGGGATTGGATGAGTACATAGATTTCTACCCTGAGTATATAAACGGTTGTTATATGTTTGACTCCTCATTCAAGCCATTCCTTGACTCGGACACAAAGCAGTGCATCTGTACATCACCTGCACTCGGTCATGTCGGAGCTCTCAGATTCATTTATGAGGGCTTTGCTCCGTCTGATGTTATTGTCCTTCCCGACAGTAAGGAGACAACCCTTGATAAAGCTCTGTCTGAAAAGTCAGCAGACAATATTTATCTGATTGAAGAATTACCTTTCTGGAAAAAAACAGGAGTGAACTGATTATGGAAACCTTAAATAATAATACAGAGATGCGTTCAATTGATAATCTTGAGGCTCTCGGTCTTCCTGCAGACAGCAAGAGATTGCGTGTTCTCTGGATGTATCCGGATACACTCAGTATCCACGGCGGACGCGGTGATATGATGGCGTTGCTTCGTTTTTCCGCAAAAGCAGGAATCCCGCTGGAAATCAGACGCGTTGAAACGCTTGCGGACAAGGTTCCTTTTGACGAGGCTGATATGCTTTATTTCTGTTGCGGAGACCTTAACTGTACTCCCGATGTTATCAAAGCACTTGAGCCTGTAAAGGTCGAAATTGAAAAATTTGCTGCCGAGGGTAAGGTTATTATTGCAAACGGCAGCTCAGGTGCTATTCTTTCTGAAGATATTACAATGCTTGACGGCACAGTTGTTAAAGGCTTAGGCTTGCTCAAAATGCATTGGACTCAGCGTGAAACTGTAATCGGCAACGATTTGTGGCTTGAAACTGTCGATGGCGTTGAAGTTATCGGTAATGAAATCAAGCTTGCTGATATTTCTCTTGATCCAGGTCAGTCAGCCTTTGCTGAAGCACGTTACGGCTACGGAAACAAGGGTGATAAAAAAGAGGGTGCAATAAAGGGTAATGTTATTTATACCTCTTGTCTTGGTCCGTTATTAGTGCGTAATCCTGCTCTTGCAATGAATTTCTTAAAGCGCGCTTCTTTGGTTGCGGGTATGGATATTCCGGAAGAAAAGTTTACCTTGCCTTCTGATTTTATAGTTCATGAGCTTGAATGCCTCAAGGAATCAAAGAAGATTATTAATGTTAAGCTTCAGAATAATAAATAAAAAATGAAGGGGCTGTAAAAAAAGTGCAGACCGCATAAAACAACATAACTAAAGGGTTTCTTTCGGTATTGAACTACCAAAGAAACCCTTTAAAACTGTAAAAATCAGTATAAGCAGGCAAAAACAAGGTTTTTGCGTTTTATGCTATAAACAAACCTCGCCCTCGGAGTACCTTTGTACGCCGTCAGGTAAACCAAAATAAAGCTGAACGCTTTATTTTGGCTCGGTTTGTTCATTCTGCGCATTTTTTCCTAACCCCTAAAAAGGGGATGTAAAAAAACGAGTTTTTTTACATCCCCTTTTATTTTAATCCCAGTTATATTCGACAGTTTTACCGTCGATTTCCCATTTACACGGTGTTTTAGTCGTGTAAATATCGATAGGTTTGAAGTCGTGGGCTTGATTGAAGGCAATGTAAGCTTTTCGTATGTCATCCTTCTGCTTGCTGCTTATTTTGTCGTTGCAGGAAATGAAAAGGGGAGTATTGCTGTATGACAGAAGATGAAGCCATTGACCGTTTTTCTCCCACGGTATGTAATCCTTAAGAATTCCTACACAGTCTGCATCGCACATGTAAAATATTCCGTTTTGTGCAAGACGGAAGGCAAGGGTGTTTACTCCCATTTTCTTTGTTCTGTCCCATTCTCTGCCGCTTGTATCATCTCCTGTTCTTGAAATATGTACAAATCCGGGAGAAAGATGTGAAACTGTATTGCACCCGATTATCAGCATATCGCCTGCTGATTCTTTGATGAGCTTGTATAGATCCTTTGCGATTTCCGCATTCGTTCTGGTTTTGTCATAAAAGTGCCAATTATCGATTTTGGTGATAGTTGCATCAAGATCCTTGCCGTAGCTTCCGAAAAGGTCAGCAGTCGTAAAATCGTGCTTGAGAAGCTCATAGCCCCAGTCTCTGATTCTCTCAATGTCAGCCTTGATGAAAGCTATTGCTTCGGGGTGTGTCGGATCAAGATAATTTCTTTTACCGCCTCGTAAAATTTTCATTTCCTTGTGTAAGGATTTATCTTTATTACAAAGCGGTCTTACCCAGATTCCCGGTCTGGCACCGATTGATTTTATTTCATCGGCAAGCTTTTTCATATCTTTGAATTTTCTGTTTGGCTTCCATGGACCCGAGCATTTTTTTACCTGCCAGCAATCATCTACAACCTGAAAAGGCTTATTATCAATTCCTTTTGCAAGCTCAACCTGAAGTTTTGCATCAGAAATTATATGCTTATAGCTGCTTTTTCCGTAAGCGTAATACCAGTTGTTTCCGCCGTACACTCTTTCTTTGGGCAAAACAGAACCGGTGCACATTTTTTTGCAGAAATCCTTAAGGTTCTCAATAACATCAGCGTTATCGTATTCTGCATATATAAATGTAGCAAGACAAAGTCTTCTGCCTTTGAGATGAACACCGCTTCCGCCGTTTCTGCAGTCAATCAGGGCTGTTATCCCTTTTGTCTCATATCGGAAGCTTACAAAGGAATTCGGAGTTGTTTTAACACCCATACAAAAGCATTTGCTTTTGTCCGTAGCAATAAAATACCATGGCATAAATCTGTCGTTATCTGAAATCGGCCTGAATTCGAGATCTCCGTAGCTTCTTTCCCAGGCATCTCCTAATACAAGCAAATTCTTGTTGCAGTCCACGGGCCAATGTAATTCAACAAATTCAGGCTTATCCTTTAAAGCGGATATATATAAATCGAGCTCGTTGTTATTTATCAGTGCTTCTGTTTTTGTGTCAGTAGCTACACCTTCACATATTATTCGTGATGTAAAATTATTAATGTTAAACTTCATAGTCCACCTCATTTTATCCGCAGACTTTACAAGCACGTCTGCCTTCGGGAATGGGACCACTCAAAATATTTGTTGAACGGGCAAGGGTCCTGCAGTCTGCAGAAATGTGATAAACCTCACCACTTTCAACATAATAAACCGTTCCTGTGTGTTGCGCCTGACTTGTAGTGGTTTCCCGTACTGTAGTCTGACGGGTTGTTGTATACTCGGTTGTGGATTGTGTTGTCAAAGTGGTCGTACTGTATCCGGTAGTACTGAAGACTGTTGTCGGCTCAGTGGTAAAAATTTCTGTTTCAGTTGTTGATTCAGTGAAATAAACCGTTGTTTCACTCGTCGGCTTACTGTTAACTCCAGAGGTAGTAGTGGGTGCTGCAGTTGTCGGAATGGTTGCATTTGTGGTCGTTGGCAAAGTTACAACATCGGGCAAGGCAACAGGTATGGCTGCACTATATATTTCGGTAACGCAGAGCTTCTGATAAAGCGACAGAACCAATGAATTGTATACATAATTCACATTTTCACTTTTGAAGCCCTTAAGAGCTTCAAGCTTAGAGTAAGCTCGGGTAATGTCGTCAGAGTTATTATAATCAATGTTATCGATTATATCTAAAAGGCTTCTTATTTTTCGCATATCCTTATAAGATGAGGAAACGCCATCCATATAATTGCTTGCAAGCTTGTAGTTGCCTTCCGATATACATATGCCTACTTTACGGTACGTATATTCGTTATAGCCATAAAATCCGATAAGCCCGACAGAAATTACAAGCAGAATCAGAAGCAGCACCTTGAATTCTGTGCCGGAGAAAAATTTCTTCAAAATTATCAACACCCTCATTTTTTCTTTTTATCAATTATAGCAACACAATGTACATTTTTCAACAGAAAATGCAATTTTATAATTTACATCTGCTTTTTTCATCTGGCAAAACACATATTTTAGTTAGTAAAATAATTAAACGTAATTTTTTAAAAAAAGTTGTTAAAAGGTATTGACATTTATCGGCTTTATGATATAATATCAAAGTCGTCAGAAATCCGGGTGTGGCGCAGCTTGGTAGCGCGCTTGACTGGGGGTCAAGAGGCCGCAGGTTCAAGTCCTGTCACTCGGACCAGTTAATTGAAAACCTTGTAAGCGAAAGCCTACAAGGTTTTTTCACTTGTAGACCAAAATTACAGAGGTGAAAGGATTTGAAAAAGAGTGTACATATAACAATCGAACTCGCAATAATTTTTGCAGTTTGTTTAGCAGGTGAATTTATAGTAAGCATTCTGCCGTTTAATTTTTCTGCCAGCGTATTAAGTATGATTATTCTGCTTTTACTTCTCACGGTAAAAGCTCTGAAGCTGAAAAGAATTGAATCTACCGCAAATTTTCTCACCTCAAATATGGCAGTTCTTTTTATTCCCTATGGGGTAAAAATACTTCAGCATCTTGATGTTATCAAAGAAAATCTTATTCTGTTTTTGCTCATAGTGCTTGTTACAACGCCTATTGTTTACGGTGCAACAGCTCTTACTGCACAGCTTATCATCAGGCTTCAGAAAGGGGAGGATAAGTAATGGACGCATTTGTCAGTTCTCCGTTATTCGGCTTGTTTCTTAGCTTTCTCGCTTTTGGTGTCGGATCCTTTCTATTTTCAAAATTCAGAACACCGATTCTTAATCCTTTGCTTTTTGCCATAATATGCTGCATACTTTTTATTAAAACAGGACTGATATCCTACGATAAATATATGTCGGACAATGCTTTTCTGTCAAACCTTTTACCCGTTGCAACGGCATTGCTTGCAGTCAACATTTACAAGCAGTTGAAAACCGTTAAAAAATACGCTATAGCTATTATAGTAAGCTGTCTTGTCGGTTCGGTTACAAGCATTTTAAGCGTTATTGCTCTTTGCAAGCTTTTTGATGTTGATAAGGCTATAGAGGCTTCCTTCATCGGAAAAAGCTGTACGACACCTATTGCTCTTGATATCTCACTTATGAACGGCGGAATGGAAGGCATAACCGTAATTTCCGTAATATGTACGGGGATTGTGGGTGCAGTCCTTGCTCCTTCGCTCGCAAAGCTTTTCAGGGTTAAATCTCCTGTTGCGGAAGGACTTGCCATCGGTACCTGCAGTCATGTTATCGGAACATCAAAGGCGGTTGAAATCGGTGAAATTCAGTCGGCATTAAGCGGCGTTGCAATCGGAATATGCGGCTTGATTACAATTGTTCTTGTGACGATTTTTTATTAAAATATTTGTTGTAAAATCTGAATCCCGGCATATAAACTGTTGCTGGGATTTTAATTATTTTTAAATTAAGAGTGATATTTTTTTCAATACTTTTAATATAGGATATCAAATATATTTTATTTATCAGGTGATGTAGATGCTACAGTTGTATAATATTGTTAAAACCTATGAAACGGGCTCGCTCCGACAGGATGCCTTAAGAGGCGTAAATGTATGCTTTCGCGACAGTGAGTTTGTTTCCGTTCTCGGACAGAGCGGTTCAGGCAAAACAACAATGCTCAACATTATAGGCGGACTTGACCGGTATAATGACGGAGACCTTATTATTAACGGTATCTCGACAAAAGAGTATACCGATGCCGAATGGGATTCTTACCGTAATCATTCAATCGGCTTCGTTTTCCAAAGCTATAACCTTATTCCGCATCAGACTGTTCTTGCAAATGTTGAAATGGCGCTTACGCTTGCAGGTGTTTCAAAAAAGGAACGCCGTCAGAGAGCGATAGATGTATTGAAAAAGGTCGGACTTGAGGAACACATTCATAAAAGACCAAATCAGATGTCGGGCGGCCAGATGCAAAGAGTTGCCATTGCACGTGCTCTTATAAATAATCCTGATATTCTTCTTGCTGATGAGCCTACCGGAGCGCTTGACAGTGAGACAAGCGTACAGATTATGGAGCTTCTCAAAGAAATCAGTAAAGAAAAGCTTGTTATTATGGTTACCCACAATCCGGAGCTTGCCGAGATGTACTCAACAAGAATAATCAATCTCCTTGACGGTAAGATTATCAACGACTCAGATCCCTTTGTTAATTTTACACCCATACCCGATAACAATAGGTTCAGTAAGGTTTCGATGTCCTTTTCAACGGCGCTCGGACTCAGCTTTAATAATCTGAAAACAAAAAAGGCGAGAACAATACTCACTTCATTTGCAGGCTCAATAGGTATTATCGGCATAGGGCTGATTCTTGCAATTTCAACGGGAATGAGCACCTACATCGACGATATACAGAAGGATACGATGTCCTCTTATCCGCTTACAATAACCTCACAGGCGATTGACAGTTCAGGCTTTGAAAGTCTTGGAATGGAAATGATGATTCAGAAAAAGGAAGAGGCTGAGGCTCCTGAAAAAACAGGCATTTACGCTAATTACGCCGGGCTTGAGGCAAGTAACGCTCTTTTTACATCGATAAAACAAAACAATCTTTCTGAGTTCAAAAAATATCTTGACGATCCGAACAGTGAAATTCACAAGTACCTCGGTGAAAAAGGTGCCGTGTATGATTACGCAATTAAATTCAATGTGTACTCAAAAACACCTTCGGGTAATTATATCAACAGTAATGATGCTCCCGAAATAGAAGATTCATCTTTATTCGGTGGTATGCTTTCAAATTCAATGTTTACCGAAATGTTCTCCCAAAGGATGTCAATGTTTTCAGAAATGACCGGTGCGGGAAATGCATCAAATTTCAGCGAATTGCCTTCAGGCGCCTCGGGGGAGCTTGTAAGTGACACGGTTACATCAAACTATGAATTGCTTTACGGCAACTGGCCTACTGATTATAACCAGGTTGTCCTTGTTCTCGATGACAACAATAGTATTCCTCTTGAGAAGATGTATCAGCTCGGACTTATAAGCAATACTGACTACAATGATATCGCAAAGAAAATCAGCTCGGGCGAAGCTGTAAATGAATTGAGTCTCAATTATTCGGAAATTTCAAATCATAGCTTCTATCTTGTTCCGACGAGCTGTCTGTATACTAAAAATGATAACGGCACATTTACCCTCATTGATGATGCAACCGCTCAACCTGAAAAAATTTCATCTGAGGCAATTGAGCTTACTGTTTCGGGTATTGTTCGTCTTAAACCTGATGCAGTTGAGGGCTTTATTATGACAACCTTAGGTTATACAACTGCTCTGAAAACAAAGGTGATTGAATTAACATCACAAAGTGAGGTTGTCAAGGCGCAGCTTGCTTCGGGAGATATAAATGTACTTAACAATATGAAATTTGACATTCCTGATGATGCGGCAAAAATCGAAGCAACAAAAGAGTATCTCAAAAATGCCGATATAGAAGAAAAGGCATCAATATATCAGATGATTGCTTTTATGGGGATGAGCGAAAGCTCTGAAAGCACCTCCGATGCAGGAGATAACGAAGAATCGGATTCAGGAGTTTTATCTGTCTTTTCGGGAATAGGTGATAGCATAAATAAGGCAGTAAATACCATTAAGGGAATGCGTACAGCAATGAAAATTATGGGCGGCTCGGGTGGAAGCGGCGCCGATATGACAATGAATAACAGTTATTTTGCTGATTTGCTCGATGCCTGGCTTGAGGATTCAGCTGATGACGAAACCTTATTAATGATTTACGAGCAGTTTATTACATCTGCCTCACTTGAAAGCAATCTTTCCGCCTTCGGTTATGTTGATTACGACAATCCGACATCAATTAATCTCTATTCAGATGATTTTGAGAGTAAGGATGGAATTGCTGCTTGTATTGAAGAATATAATTCTTCCGCAAGCGAGGATAACCGCATTTACTATACTGATTTTGTCGGTATGCTTACTTCATCGCTTACTACCATAATAAACGGCGTTTCATATGTGCTTGTTGCTTTTGTTACCATCTCACTTTTTGTTTCCTGCATTATGATAGGTATAATCACACACATTTCAGTTGTTGAAAGAACAAAAGAGATTGGTATTTTAAGGGCGTTAGGAGCATCAAAAAGTAACATTTCACAGGTGTTCAATGCAGAAACCTTCATCGTAGGATGCTGCTCAGGTCTGCTGGGAATCGGAGTATCTCTGGCTGCATTGATTCCGATTAACGCATTGATAGAAAAGCTTACAGGTATAGCTAATCTTGATGCTCAGCTTTCTGTTCCTGCTTTGATAATTCTTGTAGTAATAAGTATTGTTATTACTCTTATCGGCGGTCTTATTCCTTCAAGAAAAGCAGCCGAAAAGGACCCGGTTATTGCACTGCGCTCTGAATAAAAAGGACTGCAGTCAAAAATCTCAACGATGCTATTGTTTTTTTCGGCGTGATATGTTATTATAAAAATATCAATTTAGAAAGAAGGATGAAATATGAGCTTTTTAAAAGGTAAAACTGCAATAATTACCGGTGCTGGCTTTGCTGCACTTTCTGACGGAAGATGCGGATCAATCGGCTACGGCATTGCTACCGCCTACGCTAAAGAGGGCGCAAATCTCGTAATTACAGGACGCAATGTATCCAAGCTTGAAAAAGCCAAGGAGGAGCTTGAAAAGCTTTACGGTATCAAGGTTCTTGCACTTCAGGCTGACATTTCCGAGGGTGCTGACAATGAGGCAATTGCAAAGGGCGTTGCAGAAAAGGCAATGGCTGAATTCGGCAGAATCGATGTTCTCATCAACAATGCTCAAGCCTCCGCTTCAGGTGTTACCATTCAGGATCACACAACAGAGCAGTTCAATCTTGCAATGTATTCAGGTCTTTATGCAACCTTCTATTATATGAAAGCCTGCTATCCTTACCTCAAGGAAACTCAGGGTGCAATAATCAACTTCGCATCAGGTGCAGGACTTTTCGGCAACTACGGTCAGTGTTCATACGCCGCAGCAAAGGAAGGTATCAGAGGTCTTTCAAGAGTTGCCGCAACAGAATGGGCAAAAGACGGCATCAACACAAATGTTGTTTGTCCTCTTGCCTGGACAGCACAGCTTGAGCAGTTCCAGATGGCTTATCCCGATGCTTTTAAGGCAAATGTAAAGATGCCCCCCGCAGGCCATTACGGTGATTCTGAGCTTGAAATCGGCAGAGTATGCGTTCAGCTTGCCTCACCCGACTTCAAATATATGAACGGTGAAACACTCACCCTTGAGGGTGGCATGGGACTTCGCCCGTAAGATTTTAATATTATAATAACGATACCGCCTTTCTTGCATTTAACAAGTAAGGCGGTTGTTTCTTTAGTGATAATAATATTTAAAGATCTTTTTTCATGTAGTTCGGTTTGAATTCTACATAACCGTGTTTTGGATAAAACTGCCACGATTCATAAAAATCTTCTTTGTTTCCAAGATGTACAATTGCTGATTTTTTACCAATGGCTTTAAGATAGTTTTCTGCAGTTTTCAAAAGATTTGTACCGATTCCTTGATGCTTAAGATTTGCTTTTACAAAAAGTCTGTGAAGAATCACATCATCACTATTTTTAATTGAGTTGTAGCCAACGCTACCTATAACTCTTTCATTATCATCAAGTGCGATCCAAAACATATCGCCCTTATCAAAATAATTTTGTTGTATATCAAGTAAGTCTTCGTTAAGCCCAGGCACTCTTCCTAAAGCGTTTTTTGCCTCAAGAATCATAAAAATCAGGTCATCACGATATTTCAGTTTATATTTTATTATCCGCATCTTGTATCACCTCATTTTGTTTATATATTCATCTGCTTCGTTTCTCGATTTAAATATAACTACTCGTTTTTCTCCCTCATATTTTGCAAGTAATTCATATATATACGGCAGAGTGTCTCGCGGAAAGCCTTCAATAAATGCTCTGAATTCGGGGTCAACCTCAGTTTCGAGCCACGGTAAATCGTAACGTCTCTTACCGATTCTTTCTGTCACTCCCTGCAGGCAAACCTCTGTCGGTAAATCAAAGAGAAAAACAGTATCACATTGCTTAAGACGCATTTCGATTGTGCGCTTGTAGTTTCCGTCGATAATCCATTCAGAGGTTGCAAAAATTTCCGTTATTCTTTCGTCAAACTCTTCTCTTGAAATGTGGGTTTTGTCAGGCTTGTGCCATATAGCATCAAGATAATAAAGCGGCAAGCCGGTACATTTATTAAGCTTTTCGGCAAAGGTGGTTTTCCCCGATCCGGGGCAACCTATAACAATAATCTTTTTCATTTTTACTGTCCTCGATTTTGTAAGGTTAATCATTCTTCAGCACTTGTAAGCACCATTATCTGACTCGGTGGATAGGAAATCCACGTAATAAGGTAAAGAACAGATGCAATATTTTCCGTTACAAACGGCATATGCCTTAAGCCGACACAAATGTCACCTATTACGAAAACTATAAAGCCGATCATAAGAAGCAGATGTTTTTTTGAAGGCTTTTGAATTTGTAATTCAACCGAATGGGCGATATTGATTCCAATGCAAACTGCGTAAGCTGCAGGAAGTACTATGTTACCCTTGAATCCGAGCATAGCAGTAATCGCTGAAGCAAGAATTGCTGGAATTATTCTTTTTAAAAGCTCGGTAGAAATCCTTTTACCGCTTATGTATGACAGATAAACCGCATAACAAAGCTGTGCAATAATGAAGATTGCAACGCCGTAAAGGTATTTGTTAAGTAAAACGAGAAATACATCAGCAAGCAATGTGAACATCAGTCCGATGCTTACAAATTTTGTTTCTTTTTTACGGAAAGCAGTAACGCCGAACAAAGTTATCAGCGCACTTACGGCAAATTTAAGCGGTCTTGAGTCCCATAGAGAAAAAATGTCACAGAAAAGATAGGTGAGCATCATTACTGCAATCAAGCAGTAAAATATTATTTTTACAGTCTTTTTCATAAGATCTCCTTTTTATATATCTTCAATTTTTATAAGATTAGTGCTTCCTGACTGTCCCATGGTAACACCGCCGGTGATAACAATTTTGTCACCGGCTTCAAGATTAAGGGCAGCTTTTGTAAGCTTTTTTGCCGTGTAGAAGAGAACATCCGTTGAGGGAAGCTCTTCACACATTGCGGGTTTGACACCCCATGAAAGTGCAAGCTTTCTCCAGGTCTTTTCATTGGTGGTGAGTCCGACAATGTCAACGGGGGAGCGGAAGCGGGAAACCATACGTACTGTTTTACCTGAAAGTGAGCAAACCGTTATTGCTTTTGCGTTTACATCAATTGACATACCGCAGGTTGCGTGAGAAATTGCATCAATTGTATTCTGAATAACAAAATCCGTCTCTCTGAAGCGTTTTACAAAATCCATGTTTTTCTCTGTCTGATAGGCAATTCTCGACATTGTTTCAACGGAAAGAACGGGATACTTGCCGACTGCAGTTTCGCCTGAAAGCATAAGAGCGCTTGTTCCGTCATAAACAGCGTTTGCAACATCAGAAATTTCAGCTCTTGTGGGACGGGGATTAGTAATCATCGATTCAAGCATTTCTGTTGCAGTGATAACGCGTCTTCCGAAAAGACGGCACTTAGTGATAAGGTGCTTCTGAATGGCAGGAAGCTCTTCAAAGGGGATTTCAACACCCATATCACCTCTGCCGATCATAACGCCCTCGCACTGTTCGAGAATTTCGTCTATGTTATCTATGCCTGACTGATTTTCGATCTTCGCAAGAAGGTCAATGCCGGTAATGTCGTTTTCATTAAGGAAATTTTTAACATCAATAAGATCCTGAGCACAGGAAACGAAGGAGCAAGCGATGAAATCAACATCGTTTTCGGCACCGAAAATAATGTCACTCTTGTCCTGCTCTCCGAGGTAGACCTGTTTGAGCACTTTACCCGGGAAGCTCATTGATTTTCTGTTTGAGAGGTTACCGCCGTCAACAACAACACATTTAGCCTCTGTCGGGGTAACTTCTTCAACAGTAAATTTCATAAGACCGTTGTTGAGAAGAATTGTGTCTCCTTTCTCAAGATCCTTCATCATTCCCTTGTAGCTTACTGAAACTCTTTCCCGGTTGCCGATAATTTCATCAGTTGTGAAAGCAAATTTGTCGCCCGGCTTGAGGTTAACAGAACCGTTTTCAAAGGTTTTGATTCTGTATTCGGGACCTTTGGTGTCAAGCATAATTGCAATAGGAATACCGAGTGAGTTGCGCACAGATTTGATCATATTAATTTTTTCGAGATGCTCCTCATGTGTTCCGTGAGAGAAGTTCAGTCTTGCAACATTGAGGCCTGCAAGGCACATATCTCTGAATGTATTTTCATCACTGCAAGCTGGCCCGATGGTGGCAACAATTTTTGTTTTTCTCATAAGAGGAAGCACCTTTCATAATTCATATCTTATCTTATTATTCCTCTTTTTTCAAGATAATGTAACGAAAAAATAATTTTTATAAAATACATATTGAAACAAGGATTCAATGTTGCTATAATTTTAAAAAAGCGCAAGGAGAAACATAATGCCTTATTTATTTACACATTTTAAAGAAAAAATTACTCCTGACGGTGAGCAGGTGTATTTTTCCGTAAGCCGTGACGGCTTTAACTGGGAAGAGGTTAACGGCGGCAATCCGATTCTCGAAAGTAAAATAAGCTCAGGCGGCTGCCGTGACATTGAAATTATCCGCCTTAAAGACAATAGCTTTGTAATACTTTCTACCGACGAATGCATCGCTAAGCGTTACGACGAGAATTACAATGTCAACTGGCAGATTGTCAACCGTACGGGCAGTAAGGGACTTTGTATGTGGAAAAGCAAGGATTTAATCAGCTTTTCAGAACAAAGAATAATCCCAATAGGCAGAGATGACTTTGGCTGTCTGTGGGCTCCCGAAATAATATATGATGATGTAAATGATGAGTATGTTATTCATTGGGGTTCAACCGTCAGGCAGGACGATTACAGCCATATGTCAATTTATTACAGTACAACAAAGGACTTTGAAAGCTTTTCAAGACCGAGGCTTTTCTTTACAAAATCAAATGAAATTCTTGATACTCACATAAGGAAAATTGACGGAAAATATCATATGTTCTATAAAAACGCAAATAATCCAAGTATGAACATGCACGCTGTTTCCGATGATTTGTACGGGCCGTATATTCACGATGAAGCTTTCGAAAAGCTGATGGGAGATCTTGAAAAGCCGGGAAGCTATGAAGCGCCCACTACTATGATTCTCCCCGACGGAAGATGGTGCCTGATGATTGACTTCTTCGGTTGTCCTAAGCCGGAAATGGGGTATGTTCCTTTTATAAGTGATAAACCGGGAGACAGTAATTTTAAAAGAAGTGATGAATCATTTTCCTTTCCTTACGGCTTTAAGCATGGTGGTATACTTGAAATTACCGACGAGGAGTATGAGAGAATAAAGAAACATTATAATCAATAAAGCAAATACAATGAATTACCTCCGAGGATGTCAGTGTCCCCGGAGGTTGATTCTTATAAAATAATCCCGCTGTGCCGTTCGTGATGTGTATAACCTGCCTCAGAAGCAGGGTGGTGATAGCGAGACGGGTTCACGCTCCCTTCGTCCGCAGAAGCGGGAGGTCTGCAATCCGCCGTCAAAGCATCTCTCCGTTTTATAACGTGTTGGGTTATAACGATCACAGTTGTCGCACACAGCAGGAGTTATTAACTTTTGATTTTATTCTTCTTCGCTCTGCTTTTCGTAAAGCTCAATAAGTCTGTCCTCAAAGATATTGCCGATTTCGTTGAATTCCTTCTCATCCTCAATCTGTACAAGGTATGTTTCGCCGTTTTCCTCAATAACCTTAAGAATGAAGACATCTCCGTCATCATCAAGGATTTCGGTTGCGTCATCGTAAATAGGAAGCAAAGCAACATAACGCTTGCCGTCATCTGTTTCTATTCTGTCAATTTCCTCGAAAAGATGCTCGGTTCCGTCATCATCGACAACAGAAACGATATCGGAGGTTTCATAGTTAAGTTCGTCCATTACCGTACACTCAAAGGTAAAAACCTTTTCCTTTCTTTATTCTTACATTATATATTTTAATATTTAGCGGCTGTTATGTCAATATTAAAACAAATAATTAAAAATAAAAAACTGAAGAAAAAATGTGGCAATTTATCGTATTTTGTGATATAATGAATTCAATTATATCTATTATGTCATTTTTAAGATTAATTATTATATTTTTGATACAAAATATTATACGACAAGGAAGTGAAAATTTATGTCAAATTCCCTTGATCCCGTTTTCGGCGAATGGCATGTCGGACGACAACTGGGAAACGGAACAGACGGTAAGGTTTTTACAATATATAAAGAAAAATACGATGGCACAAGAGAAACCGCAATAATGAAAATGCTCCGACTCGGAGAAAACAGAAACGAAAGAAGGACCTTTAATCTCAACGGTGAAGCAGAAAATGAGATGCAGGTCGGTTATGATAAAATTATCAAGAAGATTAAAAACAGCATTGAAACGGTAAAAAAAGCTGATAACGGCAAATTTTTTATTAAGTATGAAGATTTCGAGCTCCGTAATGCAAGCGACGGAAAAGGGAAGCTTATTCTTATCAAGCTTGAAGAGGGGAAGAGCCTTGCAAATGTACTCAAGGGCTTTTCATTCACACTTGAGGAAACCTACCGTCTGGGTATAAACATCTGTCAGGCCTTGCAGAAATGCCGATCCTTTGATTACATTTACCCTAATCTTAAGCCGGAAAACATTCTTTTTGACAAGGACGGCAGATGTAAAATCGGTGATTTCGGTTCTTTCAGTTGCCTTGAGCCTGCAAAAACCGCAATTTCCTATAAAAGAACGCAATATTATATGGCACCTGAATTTATCAGATCAGGTAACATAAACTGTACATGTGACACATATTCATTAGGGCTTATTCTTTATATGCTTACAAACAGGGGAAGATTACCTTTTACAGAGCCTTATCCCCAGGATGTAACCGTTAACTCACTTAATGAATCTATGGCCAGAAGAATGCAGGGGGAGGCATTTCCTAAGCCTGTTCTTGCAAGTGATCAGATCTGGGCGATAATAAGAAAAGCCTGCGCTTTCAAGCCTAATGAAAGATACTTTACTCCCGATCAGATGCTTTCAGACTTAAAAAATGCACTTAACAACCAGCCTTTTGAGGCAGCTAAATTTGACGATGTTTATTCTGCGAGCAAAACGGATATTGCCGATGATGTTGTCATTCCGAAGGTTGAAAATACAGTTTTGAAGGAAGAGAAGGAAATCGGTGTTTTGTCAATCAAGGAAGAAATTCATATTCCTAAAATGCCCGAGCCTGATGCATATCTTAAAGAAAAGAACGGATATGATAACAGTAACAAGCTCGAGAAGCTTGTTGACACAAAGCCTAAAACCAAGTTTGATTTCCGCAGACTGAAAAATGTTTTCTTCTCTGCAATTCTTGCTGTTGCATTTGTTATGCTTTTCATTTATTCTGCTGTCCTGAATGCTTCTGCAGTCAATGGCTCAGATTTTATTTATGAAATTGACAGAAGCATTTGCAATAATATAAATTTTTGTTATGAAGGGGTGTTGTTGTGTGGCGGCTGAAATGATTAAAGAAATCCTTAAAACCGAGGCACAGGGCAAAAATGAAGAAGCGAAAGCCCGCAAAAGTGCCGAAAAAATCATCCAGAATGCGAAAATTCAGTCAGATATAATAATTAAAACTGCTGTTGAACAGGCTGAAAATGAAGCGGCAATTATTCTCAGTGACGCCGAATATTCCGCCGGCGGAGTGATTAAACAAGCCAACAAGCTTGCTGCCCTCAGAGAGAAAAAATCAATTTCCGATACTGAAAAGCAGTATTCCGAGGCTATCAGACTGATTTTTGATGAAATACTCCGATAATATTATAACGCTTTTGCAAGGGAGGTGTCCGTTTGGCGAAAGTTAAACTGCTGCGCTTCGAAATTGCCTCAATGATAAGCGACAGCAAATCGATTGTTGAATATCTGCAAAAATACGGAAATGCCCATCTTGAGGATTTCACTGATGAAGAATTATGCAAATATGATACGTCTTCAATTTCCGATGCACTTTTGCGCCGACAAAAGGAAGTTGATGAGGCGGTATCGCTTCTTGAAAAAAGCTGTAACATCAAACGTGGATTTATTGAGTCCTTTACGGACTACAAAACTATAAGCTATGAAAGATACAAGGCTTTTTCGGAAAAGAACGAAGAAAGCTATCAGAAAACAATAGAGATACTTGAGCTTCACAAAAAAACAGAAGCTGAACAGACTCTTATAAATGAAAAGAAAAAGTCAAGGGATTATCTTTTGCCCTGGAAAAGTCTCGACATCGTTCCGGCCTCAAAAAGAACTATGTCAAGCCGTATCTATATAGGCTCTTTTGCTAAGAACCTTACCGCTGAAAATATCAGCAAGCAAATTCTTGAAATTGCGCCTGAGCTTGATGATGTTGCCGTTGAGGTTGTAAGCTCGGAAAAGCTCTTTACGTGTGCCGTAATTGTTTGCCATGTATCATCAGCTGAGCTTTTGGAGGACACACTTAAAAAGATTAATTTCATTCCCATTGAAAACCCATTACCTGCAATGTCCGAGAAAACAATTTCAAGGTTAAATGAAGAAATTTCAGCATCGGAAGCAAAAATCAAGGCCTTGAAATCAGAAATCGGTAAGTACGCTGATTCATATGATGACTTAAGATTTTTAAGTGATTTTCTTACAGTACAGATCGACAAATATAAAGCCGTTGAATTGGCGGGTACAACTGATTCGGTTTTCTTTATCTCGGGTTATGTTCCCAAAGATGATTCCGAGGAGCTGAAATTCAGCATTGAGAACAATTATACGGCTTATGTTGATTTCAGCGAGCCGGATTACGAAAACGACGAGGTTCCTGTACTTTTAAATAACGGTAACTTTGCAAACGGTGTTGAAGGAATTACGGAAATGTACTCGGCACCGTCAAACAAGGATGTTGACCCGAATCCCGTAATGTCATTCTTCTATTATGCTTTTTTCGGACTTATGCTTTCTGATGCGGGCTACGGCATCTTAATGGTGCTTGCTTCAATATTTGCTGAGAAAAAGCTTAAGGTCCGCGGTAACACGAAGAAAACAGTCAATATGTTCTTTTATTGCGGCATATCATCAATTATCTTCGGAGCCTTATTCGGTGGGTGGTTCGGTGACCTCATCCCCGTAATCTGCACAAATTTTCTCGGTATGGAAAAAGCGCCCGATCTTGCCTTGTGGATGGATCCCGTAAGCAACAGTATTGATCTGCTTGTGTACTGTCTAGGCTTCGGTGTCATTCATTTGTTTGCAGGTGTTTTCCTTAACGGTTATAAGCTATTCAAAAACAAGCATTACCTTGCTTCGATTTTTGATACGGTTCCCGTAATTGTTTTTGTGTGCGGATTTGCTGTTTTTGGCGTAGGCTTTCTTATAGAAGTGCCCGAAAACATCCGCAATATCGGTAATAAGCTGCTTATAGCAGGTGCTGTTCTTATTGTTCTTACAGCCGGCAGAAGTGCTAAAAACATTTTCGGTAAATTCGGCTCAGGATTGTATGCACTTTACAATACTGCATCCGGTTATCTCGGAGACATTTTGTCTTATTCCAGATTACTTGCTCTCGGGCTTGTAACGGGCGTTATAGCAAGCTCAATAAACCTGATGGCAACAATGCCGGGAAACAAATTCTTGTTTGTTATCATTCTTCTGGTAGGTCATACAATCAATATTGCAATCAATCTTATCGGTACTTATGTTCATACCAACAGATTGCAGTATGTTGAATTCTTCTCAAAATTCTATGAAGGTGAGGGAACCGTTTTCACTCCCTTTAAAATCAATTCTAAACACATTATCATTAAGGAGGATAAATAATATGTCTGGTCTTTTTTATGCAATTTTAGGTGCTGCTCTTGCAGTTGGTCTTTCAGGTGTCGGTTCTGCACGAGGTGTAGGCCTCGTAGGTGAAGCCGGTTCAGGTCTTCTTTCTGAAGAGCCAAAAATGTTCTCAAAGGTACTTATTCTTCAGATTCTTCCCGGTACACAGGGCCTTTACGGCTTCATCATTGCTCTTATGATGTTCAATAAAATCGGTCTTCTCGGCGGAAACCTTGCAGATCTTACATCAGCTCAAGGTCTTTCACTTCTTGCAGCTTCAATTCCGATGGCTCTCACAGGTTATTTTTCAGCTATTTATCAGGGCCGTGTTGCCGCTTCGGGTATTTCACTTATTGCAAAACAGCCCACACAGACATCCCGTGCAATGACACTGTCAGCTCTTGTTGAAACCTACGCAGTTCTTACCTTCCTTGTTTCTCTTATTGCTATTTCAAACGTTGCAATTTAACCTCATTTCGTTTGAGACAAAACTAAAAAAGGAGATGAAGCAATGACAGGACTTGAGAAAATTCAAGAAAAAATTCTTGCTCAGTCTGAGGAAAACTGTGCCGGAATCATTGCACAGGCAAACGAGGAAGCAAAAACTATTCTCATCAATGCAAGACAGACTGCCGCTGAAATGTCAGCAAAAATCATCGAAGAGGCAGAAAAGCTTTCAGATAAAAAGAACCTTCTTGCAAAAAGCGGTGCGGAAACTATTACAAGAAATCGCTATCTCGAAGTCAGAAATGCAATTATTAATGATATAATTTCTGCTGCATATGAAGAGATTGAAAGGTTCAGCGATGAGGATTATTTTGATATGCTGAGAAAGCTCTGCATAAAAAATATCACTCCCGGTGAGTACATTATGTATCTCGGCAGCAGAGATCTTGCAAGATTACCCGACAGCTTTGAGGATAGTATAAATTCTGTTGTATATGAAACCTCGGCAGTATATGTAAAAAAAGAGCCGATTGACATTGAAAACGGATTCATTCTTAAAAGTGACGGCGTAGAGATCAACTGTACTTTCAGAGCTATCTTTGATGAGAATATGGATAATCTTAAAGATGCGCTTAATAAAGAGCTGTTTTCTTGATTCGGAGGTAACATGAAAGATACAAATTATGCATTTTGCGTTGCCAGGATCAGAGCACTTGAAAATAAGCTGCTTAAAGCTGAAGACATAAAATCACTTATTGAAAAAAAGAGCTATAGTGAAGCAGCTTCGTTCCTTTCCGAAAAAGGCTACAGATGCGATGATGCCGATCTTGATGCAATCATTCAGGGGGAAGGTGACCGTCTTCAGAAAATACTGGCGGAAAGTGTTCCTGATAAGAACGAGCTCAGCCTGCTATATCTGATAAATGATTTTTTCAATATCAAAGCAATTGTTAAATGTGCTGCAGCCTCAGTTGATGTAAAGGATTATCTTGTTTATCCGTCAATGGTTACGGCTACAGATAATTCTTCTGAGCTATTTTCAGGCTTATCTGAAAAATACCGTGAAGTTGCTCTAAAGGCTTATAACCTCGCGCTTAAAACCGGTAACGGAAAGTTCAGTGATGCGATTATAGACAGAGCTGCAATTGATGCACTTTGTGAAGCTTCAAAAAGCAAAAAAAGCGGTCTTGTCGGTAAAATTTGCTCATTTCTCGCTGATACGGCAAACATCAAGATTGCCTTCAGATGTGCGGAAACTGAGCAGGATTCAGACTATATCAGTGAAGCAATAGGCCTTTGCAGTAAGCTTGACAGAGATAAGCTTATCAGCAGAGCGCTTGAAGGTAAAGAAGCTTTACTTGAGTTTCTTTCAGGCACAGATTATAAAGAAGGTGTAAAGATTTATGCTGATACTCCTTCGGATTTTGAAAAATGGTGTGATGAAGAGCTTATCAGTATGACAAAATCTGCTGTTTATACATCCTTCGGTTTCGATCCCGTTGTAAGCTATTATTACCGCAAAAATATGGAAATCAAAACTGTAAGAATGATATTGACTGCATTAAAGTCAAATACAGATAAAAACATAATTAACGAAAGGGTCAGAAAATTCTATGCTTAAGGTTGCGGCGATAGGGGACAGAGATAGCGTTTCCGGTTTTAAAGCAATCGGAATGGAAATATTTACCCCTTATGAAACAGACGAAACTCTTGCACTGATGAAAAAGCTTTGTGAAAGTGAAGAATACGCAGTTATATTCATAACCGAGGAATTTGCTGCCAAGTGCAAGGATATTATAAGAAAATACGAGGATCGAACCAGTCCTGCAATTATTCTTATACCCGGTGTAAGAAACAACACGGGAGAAGGAATGCTGTCTGTAAGTCAGAGCGTTGAAAGAGCAGTCGGCTCACAGCTTCCCGAATAAAATTTACTCTGAAAAGGTGAACATTAATGAATAACGGAACGATAAAAAAGATATCCGGTCCACTTGTTGTGGCTTCAGGTATGAAAAATGCCAATATGTTCGATGTTGTCCGTGTAAGTGAAGAAAGACTTATCGGCGAAATTATTGAAATGCATGAGGACAGAGCCTCAATTCAGGTTTATGAGGAAACTTCGGGTCTCAAGGTCGGATCCTATGTTGAATCAACCGGTGAGCCTCTGAGCGTTGAGCTCGGTCCCGGTCTTATAGGCGGCATTTTTGACGGAATTCAGCGTCCTCTTGTTGAAATTATGAATCAGACGGGCAACAGCCTTTCAAGAGGTATAGAAATCCCTGCTCTTGACCGAAAGAAGGAGTGGAACTTTGAACCTACCGTAAGTGCAGGCGAAAGAGTATACGGCGGTGATATTATCGGTTTTGTTCAGGAAACCGGAGTTGTTAAGCATAAAATTATGCTTCCCGTCAATCTCAGCGGTATCATCAAGGAAATCACAGGAGGTACCTGTACCGTTGACGATGTAGTTGCAATTGTTCTTGATGAAAAGGGTAATGAGCACGGCGTTGGCATTATGCAGAAATGGCCTGTAAGAAAACCCAGACCTTATAAGAAAAAGCTTTCACCTGATATGCCACTTCTTACGGGACAACGAGTAATTGACGCATTGTTCCCGATTGCAAAGGGCGGCGTCGGTGCAATTCCCGGACCTTTCGGAAGCGGTAAGACAGTAACACAGCATCAGATTGCAAAATGGGCAGATGCTGATATAGTTGTGTATATCGGATGCGGTGAACGTGGAAATGAAATGACCGATGTTCTTAATGAATTCCCCGAGCTTATCGACCCTCATACAGGTAAGTCTCTTATGGAAAGAACTGTTCTCATTGCGAACACCTCGGATATGCCCGTTGCTGCTCGTGAGGCTTCAATTTACACGGGTATCACTATTGCTGAATACTTCCGTGATATGGGCTATAGCGTTGCTCTTATGGCTGACTCAACCTCGCGTTGGGCGGAAGCCTTAAGAGAAATGTCAGGCCGTCTTGAGGAAATGCCGGGTGAAGAGGGTTATCCTGCTTATCTTGCAAGCCGACTTGCACAATTTTACGAAAGAGCCGGCAGAGTTATCACTCTCGGCAATCAGGACAGAGAGGGCACTCTTTCAGTTATCGGTGCCGTTTCACCGGCAGGCGGTGACATTTCCGAGCCTGTAAGCCAGGCGACCTTACGAATTGTAAAGGTTTTCTGGGGACTTGATTCCTCTCTTGCTTATAAGAGACACTTTCCTGCAATCAACTGGTTGACAAGCTATTCACTTTACACCAATGCGCTTGGTAAGTGGTTTGACAGTAATGTCGGGGCTGAGTGGTCAAAAATAAGAAAAGATATTATGAAGCTTCTTTCAGAAGAGGCTGAGCTCCTTGAAATGGTTAAGCTTGTCGGTATGGACTCTCTTTCACAAAAGGACAGAATGAAAATGGAAGCCGCCCGTTCAGTAAGAGAAGATTTCCTTCATCAGCTAGCATTTCACGAGGTTGACACATTCACATCACCGAAGAAACAGCTTATTATGATGAAGCTGATTATGGAATTTTACGAAAAAAGTCTCAGCGTTCTTACAGATGAGCTTAAGGTTGACAGCATTGTGTCACTTCCCGTAAGAGAAAAAATCGGCAGATTCAAGTATATACCGGAAGATCAGATCGATGAAAAATACAATGAAATCAAGGCTGAAATAACATCAGAATTAAAAGAATTAGCAGAAAGGGGAGAGTAATTGTGCCGAAAGAATACAGAACCATAAGCGAAGTGGCAGGTCCCCTTATGCTCATTAAGGGTGTCAGCGATGTTTCATATAATGAGCTTGGTGAAATTGAGCTTAAAAACGGTGAAAAGCGTCGTTGCAGAGTCCTTGAAATAAGCGACGACAATGTTCTTGTTCAGCTTTTCGAATCATCTGCAGGTATCAATCTTGCAGAAAGTAAGGTAAGATTTCTCGGAAAACAGATGGAGCTTGCTGTTTCGGAGGATATGCTCGGAAGAGTTTTTGACGGACTCGGCAGACCTGTTGACGGCGGACCTCAGATTCTTCCCGAAAAGAGACTTGATGTTAACGGTAAACCAATGAATCCGGCAGCCCGTAATTATCCTAGTGAATTTATTCAGACAGGTGTTTCCGCAATTGACGGACTCAACACTCTTGTAAGAGGACAGAAGCTTCCGATTTTCTCTGCTTCGGGTCTTCCTCACGCTGAGCTCGCTGCACAGATTGCCCGTCAGGCAAAGGTAAGAGGTACAGATGAAAGCTTTGCTGTTGTTTTTGCGGCGATGGGTATCACCTTTGAAGAGGCGGAATTTTTCACTGAATCCTTCAGAGAAACGGGTGCAATTGACAGAACTGTTATGTTCACAAACCTTGCAAATGACCCCGCAATTGAAAGAATTGCAACACCTAAAATGGCAATGACTGCTGCAGAATATCTTGCATTTGATAAGGGAATGCACGTTCTTGTAATCATGACCGATATTACAAACTATGCCGATGCTTTGCGCGAGGTCTCCGCTGCACGTAAAGAGGTTCCCGGCAGAAGAGGCTATCCCGGTTATATGTATACTGATCTTGCTTCAATTTATGAAAGAGCAGGCAGACAAAAGGGTAACAACGGGTCAATTACACTTATCCCCATTCTTACAATGCCCGAGGATGATAAAACTCACCCTATCCCTGACCTTACAGGCTACATTACAGAAGGACAGATAATTCTTTCAAGAGAGCTTCACAGACGCTCCGTAACTCCTCCTATTGATGTTCTTCCTTCACTTTCACGTCTTAAGGACAAGGGTATAGGTGAAGGTAAAACCCGTGCTGATCATTCGGGTACTATGAATCAGCTTTTCTCTGCTTACGCAAGAGGCAAGGATTGCAAGGAGCTTATGATGATTCTCGGTGAGTCTGCACTTACAGAAATCGACAGAATTTATGCAAAATTTGCCGAAGCCTTTGAAGAAAAGTATGTTTCACAAGGCAATGAAACCGACAGAAGCATTGAGGATACTCTCGGTATCGGTTGGGAGCTTCTTTCGATTCTTCCAAGAAGCGAGCTCAAGAGAATTTCCGATGAATTTCTTGATGAATACTACATTGAAGAGAAGTAGGTGAATTAAGTGGCGGTAATGAATGTCAATCCGACAAGAATGGAACTTACAAATTTAAAAAAGAAGCTTATTACCGCCCGTCGCGGACACAAGCTTCTTAAGGACAAACGCGATGAGCTTATGCGTCAGTTTCTTATACTTGTCAGAGAAAACCGTGAATTAAGAAAAAGAGTTGAAGAAAAAATCAAAAAAGCAAACCAATATATGTCCCTTGCTTCAGGTGAAATGAGTGACAAGGAGATTTCTGTAGCGCTTATGCTTTCGGGTCAGAAGCTTTATGTTGAGCTGAAAAACAAAAACATAATGAGTGTTTCTGTTCCCGAATTCAGAGTAAATCAGACTCTTTCCGAAGAAAACGGAGCGTACTCCTACGGCTTTGCGTTTACTTCAGGTGACCTTGACGAGGCAATGAAAATCTATACCTCACTTACAAAGGATTTAATGAAGCTTGCAGAAACAGAAAAGACCTGTCAGCTTCTTGCGAAAGAGATTGAAGGTACCAGAAGACGTGTTAATGCTCTTGAGCATGTTCTCATCACCGATTACGAGGATACAATCAAATATATTACCGTAAAGCTCGATGAAAATGAACGCAGTAACACAACCAGGCTTATGAAGGTAAAGGATATGATGCTTGAAAAGGCTCATAATTACAATTAATTATTTTAAGAGGATGTGTTTGCATCCTCTTATTTTAAAGGTATTGATATGAATGATAAAGATGTTTTAATTTCACACGCTCTCGATTTAAAGGAAAGAGCGGCAAATCTCAGCGTTGTTACATCAACTAATTTTTTAAGTGCCGATGAGCTTTCTGATCTTTTGAAGTATGAAAGAGTAAACAATCAGTTTATTGACACCTTTTATTTCGGCGGACATAAGGATGCAGAAAGAAAAACTGCCGTGTTTGTACCTAAATTTTATGAAGTTGATGAAGAACGGCTTACTGAATTTTTTACTGCAAATGACTGCAATCCAATTACAGCGCTTAAAATTAAAAAGGATAAATTTTCGTCGCTTTCACACCGTGATTATCTCGGCTCATTAATGGGACTTGGTATCAAGCGTGAAATGATAGGCGACATAATTACAGATGATGACGGTTGCATTTTGTTCTGTCTAAAATCAATTGCGGATTTTATCTGCAATAATTTTAGACAAGCAGGCAGGGGACAGTTGAGTGTTGCAAAATGCGATATGAATGACTTCGGATTAAGAGAAAGCAAAACAGAGGATATTTTTCTTACTGTTGCATCGTTAAGGCTTGATTGCCTTGTTTCTGCGGCCTTCAAAACATCCCGGAGCAATGCTGCTTCACTTATAAATCAAGGGCTTGTGTATGTAAACAGTGAGCAGATATTCAAAACGGATCGAATACTTACAAAAGGTGATAAGCTTGTTGTCAGAGGAAAAGGAAAAACGGTAATTGATGAAATCCTGGGTACGAGCAAAAAAGGCAGAATCCGTATAAATCTGAAAAAATACATATAAAAAGGGGCTGTAAAAAAGTGCAGACCGCATAAAACAAGATAACTAAAGGGTTTCTTTCGGTTTTGAACTGCCAAAGAAACCCTTTAAAACTGTAAAAATCAGCAAAAGCAGGCAAAAAACAAGGTTTTTGCGTTTTATGCTATAAACAAACC
>JAZSAM010000059.1:0-8042 GCA_045601905.1 Acutalibacteraceae bacterium
TTTTTTCGTCGGCACTTTTGTCGTGGTTGATACCACAGTTACGCAAATTTACTTTGTAATATACTAAACTTCCTCCCTGCGAAAAAAGTCACATTACTACAGCTCTGTTCCAGGGTAACAAGAGCGTACAGCTCTGTTTAAAACCACTTTCTGCAAATGAGTCCGCTACTTAAGACTTGTTCCCGTTCTTGCGTTATGGTCTCCGCACTCGCCGTTTTCCAACAACGAATAGTCCGACATTCGCCGCCACTACAAAGATCTTTTATCTGCTCGTGTCGGGGTAGGTTGCGTAGTGTCGCCCCTCGGGCGACTAAGGCTGAACTCTGTTATTTGGCGGAATCACACTTTCAGTTACCCAAAAAACTCCCCGCAATTCCGAATTCCGAATTCCGCACTCCGAACTCGGCATCTTTTACCAATAGTCTCTTACCTGCTTTTGTACCCCGGACGCCTCGTGGCGGCGTGCCAGTTACTTTGTCAAGAGCGACAAAGTAACCAAAGCGCCCTTTCGGCTACTGAGCTTTTACAACTATTTATTTATCCGCCGTCGCAAAAAGGAAAGTCCCGACACCTCACGGACTTCGCCGTGAGACAGTCCACCGCGGTGAATTTGTCAAGTCAATTAAATCCGTGCCGCGTTATAGAGTAAAAATCTGCTTCTTTTTAAATATACAAAGATGTTTCATCTGCTCGTGTCGGGGTAGGTTGCGTTGTGTCGCCCCTCGGTCGACTAAGGCTTATATTTGTTCTTCTGCGGCATAACACTTTCAGTTGCCCGAAGTGCTCCCCGCAATTCCGCATTCCGAATCCCGCATTCCGAATTAACCTACCATACAATCTCCTCAAGTCCGTTCTCTCTGAGAATCGCATTTGCCTTTGAAAAATGCTTACAGCCGAAAAAGCCCCTTGAAGCTGAAAGCGGACTCGGGTGCACCGTCATCAGCTTGTAATGGATCGGGTTTGTGATGATCTCCGCCTTTTTCTGTGCGTGTGCTCCCCAGAGAAGAAACACAACGGGCGTCTGCTTTCTGTTAAGCTCGCTTATGACTCTGTCGGTGAAAATCTCCCAGCCCATTTTACTGTGACTTGTGGGCTGTCCCTCTCTTACTGTCAGCACATTGTTTAAAAGAAGCACACCCTGCTTTGCCCAATCGGTCAGCTCACCGTGAGGAGGAATCGGCTTTCCGACGTCACTGTTAAGCTCCTTGAAAATGTTTTTAAGCGACGGTGGAGGCATTACCCCCTGCTTGACGGAGAAGCAGAGTCCGTGTGCCTGACCTGCCCCGTGGTAAGGATCCTGACCGATAATTACCACCTTTGTATTTTCAAAGGATGTATATCTCAAGGCATTAAAAATGTCATTCATATGCGGATAAATTTTCTTAGTTGAGTACTCAGCCTTGAGAAACTGTCTGAGCTTCTGATAATAAGGCTTTGCCCACTCATCAGCGAGAATTTCATCCCAGTCATTACCGATATGTACCATAAGCTTTTTCTCCTTTTTATTTTTCGGTTTTCTGCAGCTATTATACCACAGCACATCCGAAAAGTAAATTCATACAGTATATTTATCCTCAATTTACAGATACTAACAACACAATTTGCATTAAGAGGAGAAAGATATATATGAAAGCAACAGGTATAGTTCGTAGAATCGACGACCTCGGAAGAGTCGTCATCCCAAAGGAAATCCGCCGTACCTTAAGAATCCGCGAGGGCGACCCGCTCGAAATTTTCACTCAGAGTGACGGCGAGGTGATCTTCAAAAAGTACTCCCCTATCGGTGAATTAGGTCCCTACACAAAGCAGTATGTTGACGTGCTTTCACGCACAAGCGGAATGTCCGTTGCAATCTGCGACAGAGACAGAGTTGTTGCCGTTGCAGGAATGCCGAAAAAGGATGTTGTCGGCAAGAGGATTTCACCAATGCTTGAAAGCTACATGGAAAAGCGCTCCCCCTTCGTCCTCGGCTCGAGCAAGGATGAGCTTGTCATAAGTGAGGATGTACCTGCCAAAATCGCCGTAATGAACCCGATTATCGGCGGCGGGGATGTGATGGGAGCTGTTGCCCTTATCTCGGGAAAGCAGGGCGCAACACCCTCACAGACAGATATAAAGCTGACTCAGGTTGCCGCAGGCTTTCTGAGTAAGCAGATGGAGGAATGAGCAGTAATGAGCTGTAAAACCGAGTTTTTTACGGCTCATTATTTTTTTATGCTTGACAAAACCGATTTTCTTCTCTAAAATTAATTATACGAACATTTGTTCGATTGTTTTTTTTATTCAGGAGGAGATTATCTATGAAAAACAAAGCGATGCTGTTGCATCACAATATGATTGATTCAGTAATGATATTGAGCGATGAAGAATGCGGAAAACTGTTCAAAGCACTTTTCCTTTATGATGTCTGCGGGTTTCTCCCCGAGTTTGAGGACATCGCCTTACGCATTGTATTTACGCAGTTCAAAAGCACCCTTGATATGAACCGTGAGCGTTACGAAGCAATCTGTCAGAAGCGCTCGGAAAATGCGAAAAAGCGTTGGGAAAAATTCAGAAATGACGGTGACGATGACGACGGTAAATACGACAATGATGATGACTGATACAATTGCACATACCTGCAGGTAATACAAATACAAATTAAATTAAATATAAATCAAATAAAATATAAGAATAAAAGTAAGTATGAAACAAAATCAAAACATAAACACAAATGTGTCTGCGAAAAAAGGCAAATGAAAAAAGAAAAGCCCCATTTTTTCGCCTTTTACGCATAAAAAATAAGGCACAAGCTCACCCTGTGCCTTACTGCTTTCTATTAAAGGGACAACATCCGCGGCATCCTCTGCACGGCTTATCCGACGGTATCTGAGTTCCGGCTGCCCGATGTGTTCCCACGATTGCAAATTGCGAATTACATCTTGCTTCCCTTTGCACCCTTTGTGCCGCCGCCAAGGTTAACGCCCTGAAGCACATTTGAGTCAAAGCTGTAGGTGATGGATTCGTTTTCTCTTTCACGCTTGAGAGCAACTGAAATCATTCTGTCAAGAAGCTCTGTGTACTTCACACCGAGAGGCTCCCAGAGATAGAAGGAAAGTGAGCCGGGAATGGTGTTGATTTCATTAAGCCAGATTTTGCCGGACTTTGTGTCCATCATAAAGTCGATTCTTGAAACACCGTTACAGCCAAGGCACTTGAAGGCCTTTACTGCAAGCTCTCTTACCTGAGTTCTCTGCTCGTCAGTAATTTCAGCAGGAATCTTTCTCTTGAGTGTTGCCATGCCCTTGCTGCCTGAAGGTGAGCTCTTCACGCCGCCCTTTGCACCCTTTGCGCCCTTTGCAGAGCCGTCACCGATGTACTTTTCGGCAAAGGTGAGAATCTTGTCGGAGGAAACAGGCTCCTCACATTCGGATGCCTCAGCGTATTCGTAATCACCGAGAACAGAGCAGTTGATTTCCTTGAGGTTCTGCACTGCAGTTTCAACAAGAATCTTTGTTGCATAGTGGAAAGCGGTTTCAAGACAGTCATAAAGCTCTTCACGGTTTTCAGCCTTGGAAATACCGATGGATGAGCCGAGGTTAACGGGCTTTACAATAAGAGGATAGCCGACCTTTTCTTCGATTTCGTCAACAACCCTTTCGCTGTCGCTGTCGTATTCCTTTGAGGTATAGCACTTGCAGTCAAGCACGGGGATACCGTTGTCCTTGAGCACGGTTTTCATAACATACTTATCCATACCTACGGCAGAGGAAACAACATCACAGCCGACATAAGGAACGTTGAGCATTTTCAAAAAGCCCTGGAGCGTGCCGTCCTCAACATTTGTTCCGTGAACAATGGGGAAGGCGATGTCGATGTAATCGGCAATGTTCTTTGAGAACATCTTCTGGGGGTACTTCATAAGCATTGTTTTACCCTCAAGGTAAACGGGGACAACCCTCTGGCTGACCTTGAGAAGCTCGGGAAGGTTTGTGTAGGCGCTGATGTCACCGATTTTGTCACCGATGTAAAATTCGTTGTTCTTTGTGATATAAATGGGGATTACATCGTACTTGCTTTTGTCGAGGTAGCCCATTGCCTGAATTGCGGAAATGATGGAAATTTCATGCTCAACGGTCTTACCGCCGAAAAACACACCGACTTTGATTTTCATAGTCTTTCACCTTTCTTTGTAAATGCAATATTGTTGCGGGAAAGCTTCACAGTAAAAAAGCCTTCAGCACACACAGTAAAATTTGTAAACGGATAAATTATAAATCGGAGCAAAGCGACCTTCAATTCTGCATTCTGCATTTTGCATTCTGCATTTTATTAAAGTGCCGCAGGTGCTTTAATAATTATCGGGAAGGTCGTTTTCAAGAAGGATTACCTTCTTTTTGCCGCCTGATGAAATGGCATAAACATGCTCGAGTGCCTCATTGATTGTGTCGGCAACGAAAATTTTGCTTTCGTCGTACTTGCCGTCAAGAAGACCTGCCTTGATGGGGATTGCCTGCTTTCTGCCGACGAGAACAACATAATCGCACACAGCAGCCGCATTCTTACCGAATTCACGGTTAAGCTCATTCTGCTTTTCGCCAAGCTCAACCATACCGGGAGTGACGAGAATCTTATAGCCGTCAAAGAGGCTGAGTGCCTCAAGAGCAGCCTTTGTACCGCTGGGGTTTGAGTTGTAAGCATCGTCAATGATTGTTACGCCGCCCTTTTCGGAAAGCTGAAGTCTGTGAGGTACACCCTCGAGTCTTCTTACTGCAGGGCGAAGCTCCTTAAGCTCAATGCCCATTTTGTGGCTGATTGCAATTGCGCCGACAATGTTGAGCACATTGTGTCTGCCGATAAGTCTTGTTGAGAATTCCTCGGTTTCACCGTCTCTTGTCTTAACCTTGAAGGAGGTGCCTCTGCTGCTTACGTTAACATCGTATGCAACATAGTCTGCATCACCGTCGATGCTGTAGGAAATAAAGGGTCTGGCTGAGCCGTGAGCCCTGATGTTTTCATCGTCGCCGTTGAGGAAAAGCATTCCGCCCTCGGGAAGTGCATCGGCAAGCTCAAACTTTGTGCTCTTTACCGCATCAAGAGTCTTGAAGGATTCAAGGTGCTGAGGTCCGATTGAGGTGATAACACCGTGGTGAGGATGAACAATGTCACAAAGCTCCTTGATGTCACCTACCCACTTTGCACCCATCTCGCAGACGAAGATTTCATCCGTTGCCTTGAGATAGCCTCTGATGGTCTTTACAACGCCCATGGGAGTGTTATAGCTTTCGGGAGTCATAAGCACATTGTACTTTGTTTTAAGAAGAGTTGTGAGATAATATTTTACACTTGTTTTACCGTAGGAGCCTGTGATGCCGATTATTTTAAGGTCGGGACACTGTCTGAGCATCTTCTTTGCATCGTTTGTGTAGTACTGATTTACGGAAAGCTCAACGGGCTTGTTGATAAGGTTTGCAACAAGGCAAAGCAAGGGAGCAAAAGCGTAAACGATTGCAAGTGCCAGAAGGAAGAAGCTTTCGTGCTTGACATCGCCTGTAAATGCAAGGGCTGAAAAGCCTGCCGTAACAAGTGCTGTAACAAGCACCTCTGTGACGAGCATTCTCTTTACTCTCGGAGTATAAACGAGGGGCTTTTTTGCCTTCTTGGGCTTTTCGGAGGGAATTGACACAAGAAGAAGCACGGAGAAAACAACTGCCTTGATTTTTACATCCATCTCAAAGAAAAGAACAATGAGCATAAGCACGGCAAAAATTGTGTGAGTAAGATACTTTCTGCCGTTTTCCTTCATCCACTTTGTGTGAGTGTCGAAGCGATAGGAGTTAAGCTGGAAAAAGTGCATTGAATCAATTGCTGCCATTGCTGTGGGGAAAAGGAAAATTACAGCGGAGATTATGCACATATAAAGATTGATTTTATCCATAACCGGTATCCTTTCGTAAATAAGTTATATCTTCATAAAGGAAGCAAGCACTCTCAGGAACTGATCTCTTCTTTCAAGGAAGGAGTAATGTCCTGCGCCCTCGAAGGTCACAAGACCTGCCTCAGGCATCAGCTTTTCCATTATCTTCGCATCGCTCAGGGGCGTTGCATCGTCAGCGGAGCCCCAGACAAGAAGGGTGGGAGCCGTTACGTTTGGCATCAGGTGCTGTAAATCCTCGTTTACAACCCTGACGAGTGTCTGACGCATTATGGGAGAGGCGGCGTTGTAATCGGCTGAGCCGTTTCTCTTTCTGAGGTTTTCGAGTGCGTCGGGGAAGAATTTCTTTACAAGCCTTGTTGCAAAAATCCACCTTGTCATTTTGTAAATTCTCTGCTTGATTTTCTGCTTGAGGGTTTTCTTCGGCTTTACGCCTGCCGCATCAACAAGGATAACCTTATCAATTTCAAAGGGAAGCTCTCTTGAGCAAAGCTTGATTATTACTCTGCCGCCGAAGGAGTGACCTAAAAGTGAAATTTTTTCACAGGGAAATTCCTTCATAAAATCAAGCACGAAATCGGTGTAATCGTCAACGCACCAGGGCTCCTTTGGCTCTTCGCTTTCACCGAAGCCCGGCATATCCATTGCAATAACTCTGTACTTTGTCTTCAGAAGGTCAATTGCCGACTGAAAAAGCGTGATGTTACTGCCCCAGCCGTGAAGCAGAAGCACTGTGTCGCCCTGACCCTCACAGATGTAGTTTATCTTAAGACCTTTGATATCTATAGTCAACTTATATCCATTCCTTTCTTACCGGATTCATTATATATGATAATTCGAAATGAGCATACTTGCACAGTCTAAGGTATTATAGCACATAATTATAATAATTTCTACCAATTATATGACTATTTATTGAGAATTTAATAATTATTTTTTAGTGAAAATTGACTTGAGCCATTCAATATGGTAAAATTGTGACATAATAAAAGCGGAGGTGTTTTTATGTATGATGTAATCGTAATCGGCGGAGGCCCCGCAGGTCTTACAGCGGCACTTTACGCCGTAAGAAGCGGAAAAAAGGTGCTTCTTTTTGAAAAGGAGAGCTACGGCGGACAAATAAGCAAAAGCGCCCTCGTTGAAAACTTCCCCTCACAAAAAGCCATAAGCGGCTTCGAGTTTTCAATGAACCTTTACAACCAGGCAAAGGACTTCGGTTGTGAGTTCAGAAAAGAAAAGGTCACAAGTGTCCTTGACGGCGAAATAAAAAAGGTAATCACGGCAAAGGGTGAATACGAATGTCGCAACGTGATTTTCGCCCTGGGTGCTTCCCCGAGAAAATCGGGGCTTTCCAACGAGGATGCTCTCATCGGCAGAGGTCTTTCCTACTGTGCCCACTGTGACGGAAACTTTTTCAGAAAAAGAGATGTTGCCGTCATCGGAGGAGGAAGCACGGCACTTCAGGATGCAATTTATCTAAGTGAAATCTGTAACAGGGTTTACCTCATTCACAGACGAGACGAATTCCGCGGTGAAAGGGCTCTTGTACAAAGGCTCACTGAAAAGGAAAATGTTGAAATAATTTACGACAGCACTCTTGAGGCTGCCGTCGGTGAGCCGCTTTTAAAAAGCATAAAAATTAAAAACAAAAAAAGCGGAGAAGAAAGAGAGCTTGCCGTAAGCGGACTTTTCCTTGCAATCGGTCAGGTGCCCGGCACAGAGGGCTTCGGTGACATTCTTCCCCTTGACAAATACGGCTATGCCGATGTCGGCGAGGACTGCAAGGTCAGAGAGGGAATTTACGTCTGCGGTGACTGCAGAAAGAAGACCTTACGCCAGCTCACAACTGCCGTTTCCGACGGCTCCGTTGCAGGCGCAGCAATTGAATGAGGTAACAAATGAACACCTTCGAAAAGATTTACGAGGTCGTCAGAAGCATCCCGAAGGGCAAGGTCGCATCCTAGGGTGACGAGCATAATCCGAACTCGCCCAAAAGCGTGAAGTTTTCTGGCTTTTCGGCGTTTCGGATTTGAAAGGCGTCAGCCTGTCGGCATCCTCAACAACCAAAAATCCAACAAAAATTCGCACTTTTGGGTCTGCGATTTTTTACGAAGCGGATTTTTGTCAA
>JAZSAM010000060.1:0-12326 GCA_045601905.1 Acutalibacteraceae bacterium
ACCACGCTCTCGATTTCTCCGCACAAACGCGCAGATAAATTAAATGAAATCGGCGGCGAATTATCCGAGATTTTCGGTGTAAAATATTTGTATTCCGACTTTAAAAAGAACAACGGATACATCCGCTCGATTGAGCTTTCAAAGCAGTACGACCTGTACAGACAGAACTTTTGCGGATGTGTTTATTCCAAAAAACAGAGCGAAAGTCGAAATTGATATTTTTTTGATTTTTTTGCAAAAAAATGCTTGACAAACCGACGTGTTTAATATATAATAATCTAGCGTCAGTTTTTGAGGCATTTCATATGGCTGCGTAGCTCAGTTGGCTAGAGCATTCGGTTCATACCCGAAGTGTCGTTGGTTCAAATCCAATCGCAGCTACCAATATGGCCCGGTGGTCAAGCGGTTAAGACACCGCCCTTTCACGGCGGTAACACGGGTTCGATTCCCGTCCGGGTCACCAAAAAGAAGCCTCTTTTGTCTACAAAGACAAGAGAGGTTTTCGTTTTATGATCTTGTTGAACGACCCGTAAGTCTGTGGCATAATCAGTTCGACAGACTTGGATTTATCAAACTGTTTTCTTCAGATCTAACCAAAAGCCAATCTAACCAACGCCATCTTCGATACACAGTCAGTGGTTAGTGCTATGATGCTTCACCATAGGATAAGGGCAGAAAAATCCCCCTGCGAATTAACTACGCAGAGGGATTGAGTTTTTTATCAGCCGCAAAGCTCCTTGAGGAACTCAACCTCATCCTCGCTGATTTCACCGTCAACAGCAAAAATCATCGCGAGCATAAGAGCAAAGTTGTCCATTTCGTCACTGTTCATGCAAAGAGCAATTTCACGAAGCTCTCTGACAATTTTTTTGTCGCCCTTTACAATCTTCACAAAGCCGCGGAAATCCTTTTCTCTGATGCCGACAACATCGTTCATAAGCTGAAGCTCAACCTCAGAAAGATCATCGTCCACTGATGCTGTGTAAGCGGCAAGTCCCACAAGCATAATGGGAGCCGCATCGGTGTCGGAATACTTTGCAACACTTTCAAGAACATCATCAACGATTTCCTTGCCTTTTGCAACGATTTCCTCGTAGCTCATTTTCTGTACCTTGCTTAATAAATTACTCCAGTCTCTCATATCTTTTCTCCTGACTTCTGAATTTTATTTTAAAAAGCATATACTTTTTATTTCACATAAAGGTTTGATTTTTCGTATTCGGGCTCGCAAGTGAGCTGTAAGCCGAGCTTGCCGAACATAATAGAATCAACGCTTGAGGGGATGACGGAAATGTGTGCCTGGCATCCGCGCAGCTCGGGAAGGCATGCAAGAGCCTTTGCTGCATCCTCGTCGGTTGCCGCACTTACGGAAAGTGCAACGAGCACCTCATCAACGTGAAGACGGGGATTTTTGCTTCCGAGGTAGTTTACCTTCAGCCCCTGAACAGGCTCAATCAGATACTCGGGAAGAAGCAGAAGCTTATCGTCGAGTCCTGCAAGATGCTTGAGAGCATTGAGCACCGCCGCCGAAGCCGCACCCAAAAGCTCCTTTGTCTTTCCGATAACGATTGTTCCGTCGGAAAGCTCAATCGCCGCCGCGGGCTGTGAGGTTTCCTCTGCAATGCGGTTTGCCCTTTTTGCAACAAGTCTGTCCTCAATGCTGATTCCCGCCTTGTTCATAAGCAGAAGAATTTTATCCTTTTCCTTGCTCTGCACCATACCTGAACGGGCATCGCAAAGACAGTTATAGTATCTGCGGATGATTTCCTGTTTTGCCGCGGCTCTTACAATGTTATCGTCAATAATACAGTTACCTGCCATGTTTACACCCATATCCGTGGGTGACTTGTAAGCTGAAAATCCGTAAATCTTCGTAAAAATCGCCTGAAGCACGGGAAAAATTTCAACGTCACGGTTATAGTTGACCGTTGCCTTGCCGTAGGCTTCAAGATGGAAGGGGTCAATCATATTCATATCGTTGAGGTCAGCCGTTGCCGCCTCATAAGCGAGATTAACGGGATGATTAAGAGGAAGATTCCATATCGGGAAGGTTTCAAATTTCGCGTAACCTGCCTCAACACCTCTTAAATGCTCGTGGTAAAGCTGTGAAAGGCAGACTGCCATTTTTCCGCTTCCGGGGCCGGGAGCAGTCACAACAACGATTTTTCTCTGAGTTTCAACAAACTCATCCTTACCGTAGCCGTTTTCCGAAACAATGAGAGGAACATCCGAGGGATAACCGGGAATGAGGTAATGAGTGAAAACCTTGATTCCGAGATTCTGCAGTTTTCTTTTGAAAAGGTCAGCTGCTCTCTGACCGTCATACTGAGTGATGACAACGCTTCCGACAAAAAGACCAACACTTCCGAAAAGGTCATAAAGTCGGAGAACCTCTTTGTCATAAGAGATGTTAAGATCACGGCGAAGCTTTTTCTGCTCTATCGCCTTTGCGCTGACGGCGATAACGATTTCCGCCTCATCCTTCAGTTCAAGAAGCATCTGAAGCTTACTGTCAGGCTTGAAGCCGGGAAGCACACGTGCGGCGTGATTGTCATCAAAGAGCTTTCCGCCGAATTCGAGATAAAGCTTTCCGCCAAACTGTGACAGTCTTTTTCTGATATGCTCTGACTGTGTTCTTATATATTTGTCATTGTCAAAACCTATTCTCATTTTAATCCCTCATTTGCATGGTAAAGATTTGCAAAAAAACCACAAGTAATAATATACCACAAAAAACTTTATTTTTCAACTGAAATCCTATCTTTCCGGTAGAAAATACTGTATAATAATTGTGCAGAATGTTAAAACATTTCCGAGTACATCAGTCAGAAGACGGTATACCTCAAAGGCACGGCAACACAGTTTTATGAAAAGGATGAAAGAATATGAAAAGCAGATACGAAAGAATTTACAATAAAGCAAAGAAAATAATGGAGGATAAAACTCCGCTGAAAAGGGATTGCGGACTTCTTTGCGGCAAGGCCTGTTGCCAGGGCGACAAGGAAACGGGAATGCTTCTTTTCCCCTTTGAAGAAACCAGTCTTGAAATAATAGAAAAGGACGGCGTACGCCTTTGCGTCTGTAACGGAAGCTGTAACCGTGAGGAGCGACCTCTCTCGTGTATGATTTTCCCCTTCTTTCCCTATCTTACAACCGACGGAAGAATAAAGGTCATCCCCGACATAAGAGGCGCAGGGATTTGCCCGATTGTGCGGAATTTTGCTAACACGAGACTTGACCGCCGATTTTTAACAAGAGTAAAAAGGGTTGGCAGACTGCTTAAAGAGGATGCAGAGTGCCGTGCCTTCCTCGATGCAATCAGCAGAGAGATGGATGTATATGTCGGGCTGAGTAGTAAGTAGTAAGAAACACCCTACAGGGCGTTTTCTAAATGCAAAATGTAAAATGCAGAATGCAGAATTAAGGGTCTGCGACCACATTTTGCACTCTTTTTCGCTCTGCAACACATTGTTGCGCGGCTTTTACGCCGAAAATGCTTTATCTGTACACAGATTTATGATAAAATTAAAGCACCTCAACAGAAAGGACGGTGAGATTTATGAGTAAAATTTCACGCAACATCAAAAAACTGAGAAGCACATCAGGCATGACTCAGGAGGAGCTTGCGGCAAAAATCCACGTCACAAGGCAAACCGTTTCAAGCTGGGAAACCGACCGCACTCAGCCTGACCTGCAGATGCTGCAAAGCATTGCAGAGGTTTTCGGAATTGAACCCGAAGAGATAATTTACGGCAAAAGGAGAAATACCGCCGAAGAAAAGGAAAAGCTTCTTTTCACTAACGCCCTTGTTACGGTGCTTTCCGTTTTAGGCTGTCTTCTTATAGGTGCGGGCATCGTGATGATATTCGTCAAATTCTGGCAGGATTTCCCCGACATACTCAAGCTTCTCACCTGCTTTATTCCTGCACTTCTCGGTCAGGGCTTCGGAATATATACATATATAAAGAAAAAGGAAAGTCAGGCGTGGTGTGAGGGCGCCTCAGTTCTGTGGATGCTCGGCGTAGGTGTGACTACAGGTGTAATCATAAGTCTCACTTCAAATACAGCCTTTGTCAATTATCCCCTCGTTTACCTCTTTCTTGCCGCAGGGTATTTTATACTGATGGCAGTATTTAAAAGTCTTTCTCCCCTGCCCGTTGTTCAAACTCTGAGTATTATCTGGTTCGAATGGACAATTGCAGATATGAGAGTTTATCATCTTGATGCAGAAGACGGCGTATCGGCAATAATACGCTATATTATTATTGCACTTATGGAAGCTATATTTATCGGCTTAACCATCTATACATCGAAGAAGCTCTGCACAAAAGAACAGAACGCTGTCCGCTACACCTTTACACAATGGATTAACGTTGCGGCGATTATTGCCTTTACCTACCTGGCACTTGAAAGAACAGATATTTCTGAAGCTTTTCTTTCTCTTGCTGTTACTGCAGCGATAGTTTTCTTTGCAGTGGGCCATAAACAAAAAGATATAACATCGCCGTACAGAGTTTTAGGCCTGCCCGTTTCTGCGGCGGCACTGTGCTTCTTTTCTATAATCTCCGGTGTTGATTTCGATCTGAATAAAGAGGTAAGCATCATTGTTCTCGTTGTAGGTCTTTTGCCAATGACACTGTTTGTTAACAGTAAGACAAAACCTGAAAATATTTATCTTAGGCTTTACGGAGTCCTTGTAACAGGTGCACTTCTTGTTTTTAACATCCTTACCGTTATACTCGCCTTCAGAAGTCCCGATTATTATAAAGCAGAACACCTCGACACCTTCAAGGTTTATGATTTCTTCCGTGATGCACTGATAAACCTTAACTTCCCCATCTGCCTTACCGCATTTATTATGCTGATTGTTTACGGTGCAAAAGAAAGAAAGCTCCTTTACCTTAATCTCGGCTTCGTTCTTTCCTGCGTTTCGGTAATCGCAAAGCTTTATCTTCTCGACCTCGGACTTATTGTAACCGGAATAATGCTTATTGTCTGCGGTGTGGCACTTCTTTTTGTGAATCTTAAAATTTCAAAGCTTCGTGAAAAAGAAAAGCTTGCAGCCCTTGAAGCCGGAGAGGAGGAATTGCAATGAAAAATAAAAAAGTTGTAGCGTTACTTGTTGTTCTTGCTCTTATCCAGCTTGTATTTCCTCTGAGCTTTATGGCATATGAAAAGCTTTCGATGGATGCCGTTATCCAAAAGGGAGCGAGCTATACCCTTGATTACACAAAATTTAATCATTTTGACAAACAGACCATAAACCTAAACACCGATGATATTTATACAGTGGGATACAAATGGGACGGAAATGACTACGGAATGGGTGAACATTACATTCCTTACGACACCGTGTCAGTATTCAGAGCGGTGGGAATCCGTAAAGACGAAAAAGGTGAAATTGAGTTTTTCGATGCAGAAAGCTGCGACAAAGCTCTTCTGAAAAAAGATAACTGGTTCAATGTAAACTCAACCTTTCATATAATCCTTGATGAGTACGAGTTCGCAAATGAGGAAATCGGTCTCAGGGAGCTTGTCGAGCTTGCAAATCATGTCGGTGATAATTATGATAAGGAACGGTTTGACATTGATGCCTTTATGCAAGACAACAGCTATTACGGCGGCTTTTATATGGTACCCATTGAGGGCAAGATGACAATCAAGGTGTACAACGGCTTTGCAAAGATAACCGAGCTTTTCATCGGTGATGAGCTTGTACTGAAGCTGAAATAAAATTTTAATTTACTTTTTAGGTAACTGTTGGTATAATTAAAGCAGTAAGAAGCGGCTTTATTTTCCGCACCTTACTGCTTTGCCTTTATATTCATAAAAAGGTGGTGTGCTCTATGAAAAAACATCTGTGGAAATTTTTTGCATTCCTTACAGCGGTGCTTTCCTGCATTGCTCTTTGTATAATCATCTATGCTCTGTCACCTCTTCATCCCCGAAACATTTCCGATAAAGCCATCATCAAAAACGGCACAGAATTCACCGTTAAGCTCAAGGGCGTTCTCGACTGCGACGAAAATGGCTTTACACCTGCAGCGGACAGATTCTTTTTCGGAAAAGATGAAATTAGTGTTTTCGTCGGAGAGGATGGATTTGCATACACCGATTACAACAGTAAAAGCGACATTGGTCTTAACGGCAGATACAGCTCCTTTTACATTTCCTATGATAATTACCTCTTCTGCGGAGAAAGCTATAAGAATGAGCAGGAGCTTCAGAAATTCTTTGATTCGCCCGATATGATATATAACTTTGACATTAACAACCTGCCGAACTATGTACAGGATGTAATGACCTATGAAAAAAAGTTTTACGGAAAGGCAACGGTAAAAATTTACCGCAAAAAATGTGTGATAACCGAACTTTACATAGGTGAAGAAAAAGTTCTTTCCCATAAGGACATTAACTGAAAAAATGTTGACATTTAATTTTTCCTATGTTAAAATTAAATAGTAATTTTAAAGGGGAGTAGCTCTCGTTGCAAATCAACATCTTGCCTGACGGCTGGTTTGCAAGCCTTAACCGGGCAGCAAGACCTTTAACGAAGTTAAAAGCAGCTTCGTTAAAGGTCTTTTTTGATATACCCATCAATTCAAGCAAATATTATAAAACGAAAGGAAGAACCTCATGAAACACTATTTACACTCTGTTGATGAAGTTTTCAGTCATGTTGCTTCATCCGAAACAGGTCTTGCTGAAAAAGAGGCTCAGGCGAGACTTGAGAAAAACGGCAAGAACAAGCTCGAAGAGGGCAAGAAGAAGACAATGTTTGCCCGTGTCCTCGAGCAGCTTTCCGACCCGATGATCATCATTCTTATCATCGCCGCAGTTATTTCTGCAGTAACTGAGTGGTTTGAAGCAAAGGGCTTCGTTTTCCCCACAGACACAGTAATCATCCTTGTAGTTGTTGTTATTAATACTGTTCTCGGTGTTCTTCAGGAAAGCAAGGCTGAAGCCGCAATTGAAGCCTTGCAGGAAATGTCGGCCGCAACAAGTAAGGTTTACCGTGACGGCAAAATGGTTTCCGTCAGAAGTGAAGACCTCGTTGTAGGTGATGTTGTTGTTCTTGAAGCAGGTGACGCAGTTCCCGCTGACTGCCGTATCTTCGAATGCGCAAGCATGAAAATCGAGGAGGCTGCTCTTACCGGTGAATCCGTTCCTGTTGACAAGCTCATTAAGATTCTCGGCGGCAAGGAAGACAGCGAAATTCCCCTCGGCGACAGAAAGAATATGGCTTACATGGGCTCAACCGTTGTTTACGGCCGCGGTAAGGCAGTTGTTGTTGCAACAGGTATGGACACGGAAATGGGTAAGATTGCCGATGCTATCGCTCAGGCTGAGGAAGGACAGACTCCCCTTCAGATCAAGCTTGCTCAGCTTTCAAAGATTCTCACCTGGCTCGTTCTCGGTATCTGCGTATTTATCTTCGCATTCCAGGCATTTATGTCATATAAGAATACAGGCTCCGTAAGCTTTGAGGTATTCCTTGAAAGCTTTATGGTTGCAGTTTCCCTTGCAGTTGCCGCAATCCCCGAAGGTCTTGCAGCAGTTGTTACCATCGTTCTTTCCATCGGCGTTACAAATATGTCAAAGAAGAATGCTATTATCCGTAAGCTCACCGCTGTTGAAACTCTCGGCTGTGCACAGATCATCTGCTCAGACAAGACAGGTACTCTTACTCAGAACAAGATGACTGTTGTTGAAGCCTTCTGCTCAGACAACGACTTCTTTGCAACAGGTATGGCTCTTTGCACCGATGCAGAGGTTGACGGCGACAAGGTTAACGGTGAGCCCACAGAAGCTGCTCTTGTTGCCTACGCTCTTTCAAGAGACCTCAATAAGAACGACCTTAAGGTAAAATATCCCAGAGTTGCAGAGGTTCCCTTCGACTCAGGCAGAAAGATGATGACGACCGTTCACGAGTTTGACGGCTCCTTTATGCAGTTTACAAAGGGCGGCCCCGACGTTATTCTCAACCGTTGCACAACAGCGATCATCGATGGCAACGAGGTTCCCATGACTGAGGAAATCAGATCAAAGATCATGGCAGAAAACAAGGCTATGGCCGACAAGGCTCTTCGTGTTCTCGCACTTTCAATGAAGAAGCTTTCCGCTGCTCCCGCCGAGCAGACAAGTGAGGCTCTTGAAAATGACCTTGTATTTGTAGGTCTCGCAGGTATGATTGACCCGGTTCGCCCCGAGGTTAAGGATGCTATCACAGAATGTCGCAGCGCAGGCATCACACCCATTATGATCACCGGCGACCACAAGGATACAGCCGTTGCAATCGCCAAGGAGCTCGGCATTCTCGAGGACGCTTCAAGTGCAATCACAGGTGCTGACCTCGATAAGATCAGCGACGAGGAGTTCAAAGAAAAAGTTACCCAGTTCCGTGTTTATGCACGTGTTCAGCCCGAGCATAAGACAAGAATTGTCAACGCCTGGCGTTCACGCGGTATGATCACCGCAATGACAGGTGACGGCGTTAACGATGCTCCCTCAATCAAGAGTGCCGACATCGGTGTCGGCATGGGTATCACAGGTACCGACGTTACAAAGAACGTTGCAGATATGGTTCTTGCTGACGACAACTTCGCAACAATCGTCGGCGCAGTTTCCGAAGGCCGAAGAATCTACGACAACATCAGAAAGGCAATCCAGTTCCTTCTCGGCTCAAACCTTTCAGAGGTTCTTTCAATCTTTGCCGCAACAATCCTCAACTTCACAATTCTCAAGCCCGTTCACCTTCTTTTCATCAACCTTGTAACAGACAGTATTCCTGCTCTTGCACTCGGCCTTGAAAAGCCCGAAAGAGACATTATGCAGCGTAAACCCAGAAGCAGTAAGGAAGGCGTATTTGCCGGCGGCATGGGCTTTGACGTATTCTATCAGGGTGCACTCGTAACAATCCTCACCCTCGCATCATTCTTCATCGGTGAGTTCCTTGAAACAGGTCACTGGCAGTTTACAAACATCGCAAACTGTGAAGAAGGCATGACAATGGCATTCCTTACAATGAGTATGTGCGAAATCTTCCACTCCTTCAACATGCGCTCGCAGAGAGGCTCCGCAGTTGCAATGAGCTTCGGACAGAAGTCACACAACATCGTGCTTTACGGTGCAATGGTTGTTTCACTTCTTCTTACAACCGCAATCATCGAGATACCCTTCCTTGCAAATATGTTCGAATTCACACACCTTGACCTTAAGGCATACGCTATTTCAATCGGACTTGCATTCCTTGTAATCCCCATCGTTGAAATCATCAAGACTGTTCAGAGAGCAATCGCAAAGAAAAAGGCGTAATCACAAGCACTCATTTCAGGACACGGCTTCATCCGTGTCCTGATTTTTTTATTGCAATATAAAAACACTTGTGGTAAAATACAGAAAAAGGAGGACATTATTATGAACAGAACATCAACCCTTAAAAAGCTTCTTGCGCTGATGCTTTCGCTTCTTATGCTTGCCTCAGTCGCAGCAATCCCCGTTTCGGCGGCATCCGCACCTGCGGCACCGTCAAAAATTACCGTCAGCAGAACCACAACATCTCTCAAGCTCACCTGGCCGAAGGTCAAGGGTGCAACGGGCTACAGAATTTACTACAGGCTTCCCGGTGACCTTTCCTGGAGGAAGATTGTATCCTCAACAACCAAAACATCCTACACCTTCAAGGATCTCTCCTACGGTCAGAGCTACAAGTTTGCCGTAAGAAGCTACACAAAATCAGGCAGTAAAACATTATGGAGCGGCTACAAGGAGATTGCAACCGCAACAAAGACCTCCACACCCAAGAAGTTCTATGTTGATAAAGCAACCACCTCCGCACTCAAGCTTCGCTGGTCAAATCTTGATGAGGCTGACGGCTACAAGCTTTACTACAGAACCTCAACCTCAGCAAAATGGAAGACACTCGTTTCCTCAACAAAATCAAACAGATACACTGTCAGGGGCCTTTCTGCCGGTAAAAAGTATTACTTTGCCGTAAAGGCTTATGTAAAGTCTGAATTCGGCACCTTCTACGGCGATGCACGATACCTCGAAACTGCCACAAAGCCTGCCACGCTCACTGTAAAGGCAACTGCCTCAACAAGCTACATCAAGCTTTCCTGGAACAAGGTAAGTGCAGACGGCTACAGAATTTACTACAAGTCAGGATCATCCTGGAAGACAGCCGTAAAGTCAACCACAGCCACCTCCTGCACCATAAAGAACCTCACTGCAGGAAAAACCTATAAATTCGCAGTAAGGCCTTATGTAAAAACTGCTTCAGGCACAGTCTGGGGCGGATACAAGGAGTTAAGTGTAACCACCAAGTCAACGGCAGGCAATGTACCCTCGACAAAAAAAGAGATTGCCTCAGCTTACAACAAGGCAATCAATGATGCAAAGGCTTACACCGGTAAGGTAACGCTCAAAAAGCACGATATTATCAATACTCAGCTTAAGGATCTTCCTGCAATCGCTGAAAAAATTCTTGTTCCCGTTCTTGAAAATCTCACAGCAACAGAGCCTCGTAAATGGACTTTCAAAAACGGTGTGGATGTAAGCGACAACACAAGAAGACTTGCGGACAAAATCACACCTTATGGAAGAAATGCATCTCTCCGTTCCGCAGGTATCGCTTCCGCCTCCGCCACTGCAAACAAGGATGGCGGATACACACTGAAAATCACTCTTGTTGCTGAGGATTCAACTTTCGACGGCACCAACAACATCGTTGAGCCACCTTATCATAAGGGTGTACTTAATCCCCTAAACCTCGGCACTCTTGACCTTGGTCCCATAACGGTAACCTACGCCGAGTTTTACTATCCCGGTGCTACACTTACAGCAACTGTTGACGGTCAGGGCAGACTCACAAAGCTTTACCATTATCTGCCCATCGAAGGCGTATTTGAAGGCAAAGCAGGCATTTCATTAATTATTAATATGGAAATGAGCATGGACAGTTATTACGAACTTATCTACGCATAATTTCGTATAAGTCAAAATCCCTGAAAATAAAAGCTTTTCTCATATAAAGAAAATGTGAATTGTACGCATCAAATCATAACCACCGGTTCAACCGGTGGTTTGCTCTGCTCCTATAAGGGGCTATTACAGGCTTAACCCCTAAAAGGGGCACTGAATCATATCATAGCATTACACGCCCCACCACCCGTAAACGGGTCAAAACTTTTCATTTTTTATTGAGGCTAAATTTTTAAGTTTTCTACTAACGGTATTAGGCTTGCATAAAGCTCGCCTGTTTTTTTTGTAGCACTACTCTTCCTTTTCCCCCAGTAGAACTGGGGGGTTTTTTCCACACCTAAAGGCACCAATCAAAAAGAGCACGACAGATTCAGAACTGTCGTGCTCTTTATTAGCTCGCCGCGTGGCATTACTTTCTTGAAAGAAAGTAATCAAAGAACTTTTATTGTTTTCACTTATTAATTTTAGCTTCAAGGCGGTAAATAGGCTGTCCGAGATCGGAGAAGCGCTTCTCATACTCAGTCACTATGTTGCCCTCAAAGCCGCTGTTATGAAGATCCAATGACACATTCTCAAGCCTGAAGCCCTCTGCACTGAACTCCTGCAGAGAAAACTCAAAAAAGTGCATGTTATCCGTTTTCTGATGGATGTCACCGTCTTCGCTGAGAAGGCCACGGTAAATCTTAAGGAAAAAGCTGTGGGTAAGTCTGTGCTTTCTGTACTTCTCCTTAGGATAAGGACAGGAGAAGTTAAGATATATGCGTTCAATACTGTGCTCAGGGATAAACCTCGGCAGATACTCAGCACATCCTGCAATGAAGCGCACATTAGTAAGCCCGGCCTTTTCAATTTTCTCCACAGCGGCAACAATTACGTTTCTTTCCTTTTCAACGGCAATAAAATTCACATCCGGGCATCGCTTTGCCATTTCACAGACAAACTGTCCCTTACCGCAGCCGATTTCAAGCTGAACGGGATTACTGTTGCCGAAAATCTCCTCAAAGTCAAAGTATTCCTTTATCTGCACGGATTTTTCAAAATCACGCTCGTCACGGTCTGTATCAAGGATGAAGGACTTTACCGCATCAAGTCTCTCATCAAGGTATTTCTTTTTTCTCATTCTCACGGCTGACACCTCTTTCTTTCGCTTGAAATTATATATCATTTGATTTTCTCTGTCAACAGTAATAAAACATAAAAAAAGGGGCTAGGAAAAAATGCGCAGAATGAACAAACCGAGCCAAAATAAAGCGTTCAGCTTTATTTTGGTTTACCCGACGGCGTACAAAGGTACTCCGAGGGCGAGGTTTGTTTATAGCATAAACGCAAAAACCTTGTTTTAG
>JAZSAM010000061.1:0-12553 GCA_045601905.1 Acutalibacteraceae bacterium
TGCAGACCGCATAAAACAAGATAACTAAAGGGTTTCTTTCGGTATTGAACTACCAAAGAAACCCTTTAAAGCTGTAAAAATCAGCAAAAGCAGGCAAAAACAAGGTTTTTGCGTTTTATGCTATAAACAAACCTCGCCCTCGGAGTACCTTTGTACGCCGTCGGGTAAACCAAAATAAAGCTGAACGCTTTATTTCGGCTCGGTTTGTTCATTCTGCGCATTTTTTCCTAGCCCCTAAAAAGGGGATGTAAAAAAACGAGTTTTTTACATCCCCTTTAATGTTAAATAATTCTGCATTCAGCACTCTGCATTCTGCATTGTGCGAAGCACTTAAACCTTCTTCATCTTATACATAACGTGTGCGCCGAGCATTGAAAGCACAACGCCAACGGGGATGAGAACACCGATGCCGGGGTCTACAAAGAGAAGGAGAATTGTAATAGCAGCGATGGGGAAGATTGAAATCTTCCAGTGCTTTACAAAGTAAGTTGCTGCAAGTGAACCGAAGATTGTGTAAGTAACCTGCTGGAATGCGGGAGCAAATGCAGGACTTGCCATTGTTTCGGAGAACTTGGGGTTGAATGCGAAGATGATAACAAACACTGCAATAACAAGTGTTGTCACAATAATTGAGGAGCAGATAGCGATTGTTGTGATAACCTCGCCCTCCTCTGTGTTAGCCTTAACCTTTGCGTTTTCAAGAGCGTTGAGAGCGCAGGGCATCTTGAGGTTCATGATGTTACCTGTAACGAATGAAAGGTAAGTACCTGCTGCACCGAGCATGGGGGAGTAGGCAATAACCTCAATAATACCGGTTGCAAAGAAAAAAGCAATTGAAGCAAGACCCTTACCGACAACATCCGGTCTCGGTGTTACATCAAAATGAAGGCAGATTGCAACGGGGATGCAAAGGAAGAAAATGAGCGCCGCAATAATCCAGATACGGCCCCAGGTATGTACTTTATCCATATAAGTTTTCATATTCTTTTCCTCCTTTCATTAATAACGCCATTCAATGGCAGCGAGCTCGGGAGCGAACTGATTGAGAAGAACAACCACAACCATTGCAAGAACCATACTTAAGGGCATTGCAAGAGCCTCAATCCAGTTTTTCTTGAGCTTCTTGTTGATGAGTGTGAACATAAGCATAAAGCCTATCGATGCAACGAGAGCAACGAGTGAAAGGACGCCTGCACCGTCACCGATGATGCCCTTGTCCTTTGCTCCGAGACCTGCAAGACCTCTGCCGATGAAGGCGGCGATGAGACCGATAAATGCAGCTGCTGTCATAACATCCATCCAGGCTGAATTCTTTGAAGCAACATCAGAAACGCCCTTCTGAATCTTCTTAAGCACGATAGGGATAAGAATAAGAGGAAGACAGCTGCCGATTGTCATAACGATTGAGATTTCTGCAAAGATCTGAGGATCAGTAACGGGAGCAGAAATACCGCCTGAAAGACCTGCTGCCTCAAGTGCAGCAATTGCAGCTGTGGTTTCGTACTGAATTGCACCGATAACCGTAAGTCTTATCCAGGGAAGAACATAGCCGAGTGCAACAGAAAGAGAAATGACTGTAACTGCAATACCGATTGCGGGAGCAAAGGAGAACATTGCACTTGATGTGACAGCATTTTTAAGCTTATCGGTGCCGATTCCGAGCTCCTTGCCTCTTGTCCATGCCTTCTTCAGGAAAAAGGCGGCCTGTGCACAGACGAAAACAATAACTGCAAGAATAATCAGATACATAAATCCGTCTGATTTGAAATCAGAAAAAAGTTTATCAAACATTTTTCAACCTCCACTTTCAAAATTTAAAGCTAATTGATAGCTATCTGTAATATGATAACACCCGAGGAAAAAATAGTCAACAAAATAAGACAAGAAAGTTAAGAAAAACTTTGACATTGAAGCTTATAAAGGTTATAATGTTGTATGTATCGTTTAAAGACGAAAAACGATTCTTTATGCATTTGCCGACCTTCTTTTTCATAATAATTACAGGGTGATTAATTGTGAAAGAGAAAAGAAAAAACGAACAAGCTGAAAAGGATTATTATTCTCCGGTGCTTTTAAGTCAGATGCTTTGTGCGGCACTTGTTGTGATTGCATTTTTCTGCCTTAAGGGTAATGCAAACGGTGAAGAGCTTTTAAAGGCTTATTCTATGCTGCTTGAAAAGGATTTTTTCACTGAAAGGGTTGACACAGTCTTTTCGGAAATGAAGGATTATCTTCTTGGCGACGGAAAAAATATTGCCGTTTTCGGCTCTCGTGTTGATGTGACCGACGAAAAGCTTACGCCGGCTGATGTGCCCGAAAAGACCGAGGATACTACTGAAGCGACTACAGCGATTTTTGAGTCCGAAAAGGTTTCGGAGATTGCTGTTGACCGTACATCGGAAAAGGCAGAAGAAACATTTCTTTCGGTAAACAAAAGCAGTGAGATGGTTTTTCCCGTTGAGGACGGCGTTTACACCTCACTTTTCGGTGCAAGAACCGATCCCTTAAGTGGCGGTGACGATTATCATAACGGTGTTGACATTGCCGCAGAAGAAGGCGAGAGAATACGGGCAGTTTATGACGGCGTTGTGAGAAAAACGGGCTATGACAGTATATCGGGACATTATATTTTCCTTACACATAAAAACGGCTATGAAAGCCTTTACTGTCATTGCAGTAAGATTCTTGCACGGGAGGGTGCAGTTATAAGGCAGGGTGAGACAGTTGCCCTTGTGGGCTCGACGGGTTATTCTACGGGACCTCATCTGCATTATGAAATCCGTCTTGACGGTGAAAGCATTGACCCGATGCCCTTCTTAGAAAATGCGGTTTGAAACGGATAAAACGGTTGTAAGCCTTACCTTTCCCTTTGCCGCAACCGTAACGCTTATGCTTCATCTTTGCGATGCCGACACAGTTCTTGTCTGCCTGCTTTCCTCACTTTTTCATGAGGGCGGACACCTTCTTGTGATGATGCTTATGTCCGAATTTCCCGAATCGGTTGTTTTCGGCGCCTTCGGAATCCGCATTGAAAGAAAAAGTCAGAGCTTTTCATCTTACGGCAAAGAGGCACTCATTGCCCTTGGCGGTGTAATGGGCAACGCCTTGCTCATTACCTGCGGGTGCACTTTTTATCTTACCGGTAAAAGTCAATGGTCATTACGGCTTGTTGCGGTCAATCTGTTTATTGCACTTTTCAATCTTCTTCCCGTAAAACAGCTTGATGCAGGCAGATGTCTTGAGTGCATTGCAGCCTTATGCACCGACGAAGAAAGAGGGGAGAAAACCCTCAATGCTGTTTCTGCCGTTACCTTAGGCCTGCTTGTTGTCGGTTGTGTTATCTACAATATTTTTATTTCAGTAAATATCAGCTTTATTGCTGTAACAATATATCTCGTTTTAATTTCAACTTTGAAGGAGTTTAAAAATGATAAGTAAAGAAGTACAAAAAATTCTCCCTCTCGTGCAGAAGCCGGGACGTTATACGGGCGGAGAGCTTAACAGTGTCGTGAAGGACAAGAAGAGCGTTAAGCTTCGTTATGCCTTCTGCTTTCCCGACAGCTATGAGATAGGTATGTCTCATCTCGGAATAAAAATTCTTTATTCTGCTGCGAATGCGAGAGACGATGTCTGGTGTGAAAGAGTTTTTGCTCCCTGGCACGACATGGAAAAGGAAATGCGTCAGCGTGGCATACCTCTTTATGCTCTTGAAAGCGGAGACCCTCTTAAGGAGTTTGATCTCATAGGTTTTACCCTGCAGTATGAGCTTTCATATACAAATGTGCTTAATCTTCTTGACCTTGCAGGTATGCCCGTCAGAAGTGCCGACAGAGACGAAAGCTATCCTCTCGTTGTCGGAGGCGGACCCTGTGCCTGCAATCCCGAGCCGATGGCTGATTTCTTTGACTTCTTTATGCTCGGCGACGGTGAGGAAATGAGCAACGACCTTTTTGACCTTATCATTGAATGCAAGGAAAAAGGTATTTCCAAAAAGGAGCTTCTTAAAAAAGCCGCACAGATTGAAGGCGTTTATGTACCTTCTCTTTATGATGTAACCTACAATGAAGACGGAACAGTTAAGGCAATAACAGCTAAGGAAACAGCACCCGAAAAGGTGACAAAGAGAATTATTTCCGACCTTGACAGTGTTCACTATCCCGATAAATTCATTGTACCCTTTGTTGAGGTTGTTCACGACAGAGTTATTCACGAAATTCTCCGAGGCTGCATAAGAGGCTGCCGCTTCTGTCAGGCAGGCTTCCTCTACAGACCGATAAGAGAAAAATCAGCTAATGTAATCAATGATCAGTGCTATAAGCTTTGTAAAAACACGGGCTATGATGAAATTTCCCTTTCATCCCTTTCCACGAGTGACTATACTCATCTCGAGGAGCTTATGGAAAAGCTTCTTGACTGGACTGAAAAGGAAAAGGTTAACATTGCTCTTCCTTCGCTTCGTGTTGATAACTTCTCCGAAAAGCTTATGGAGCATCTTAAAAAAGTAAGACGAAGCGGACTTACATTTGCTCCCGAAGCAGGCACACAGAGGCTTCGTGATGCAATCAACAAGAATGTCACCGAGGAGGAAATGCTTGAAACAGCACGCCAGGCATTTTCCGGTGGTTGGACGTCGGTCAAGCTTTACTTTATGCTTGGCCTTCCCACAGAGACCTACGACGATGTTGCAGGTATCGCCGAGCTTGCTCAGAAGGTTGTAAACGAGTTTTACAAGAACCCGGACAAGCCGAAGGGTAAGGGGGTTCAGGTAAGCATCAGCGTTGCATCCTTTGTCCCAAAGCCCTTCACACCCTTCCAGTGGGAGGCACAGGACACAATTGAAGAGCTTATCAGCAAGCAGAATCATCTTCTTTCAAGTGTTACCACAAAGAAGGTTTCCGTAAGCTACCACAAGGTTAATATCAGCTTCCTTGAAGGCGTTTTTGCAAGAGGCGACAGAAAGCTCTGCGATGTTGTCGAATACGCCTGGAGACACGGATGTAAGTTCGATTCCTGGGATGACAGCTTCCTTTTCGATGTGTGGCTTGAGGCGTTTGAAAAATGCGGAGTCGATCCTCTTTTCTACACAAGCAGAAAGCGTGATTACGAGGAAATTCTTCCCTGGGATCACCTTGATTACGGCATAAGAAAGGAATTTCTCATCCGTGAAAGCAAAAAGGCTTACGAAAATGAAACCACACCGCACTGCCGCATAAAATGTGCAGGCTGCGGCTCAAATATGTTAAACGGAGGTAAGTGCGATGCGATGTGTCAGAGTATGGTTTAAGAAAATGGGCATGAGCCGTTATGTGTCGCACCTTGACCTTATGCGCGCAATGACAAGAAGTGTCCGCCGTGCCGAGGTGCCCTTGTGGTATACCGAGGGCTATAACCCTCATCCTTATCTCACCTTTGCGCTTCCTCTTTCTCTCGGAATGGAAAGCCTTTACGAGAGTATGGACATTAGAATAGAAGGGGATATCACCAATGCTGAAATTTTTGACCTTCTGAAAGGCTCAATGCCTCCGGGAATTGAAATTGTGAGTGTTGATGATCCCGTTGACGATCCGAAAAAAATAGCCTTTGGTGAATTTGATCTTCTCTTTGACTGTGAAAACCCCGAAAAGCTTGTTGCTCATATTGAAAAAATGCTTTCAGGTGAAGAGCTGATTGTTCAGAAAATGGGCAAGCAGGGCAGAAGAAAGGTGCTCAAGGATATTAACCTTCTGGAGTATCTTCATTCACATAGCATTTCATTCTCCTCAAACCGTGTAAAGCTCACAGTTGTTTTCCCGGCAGGAAGCACAACAAACATTAACCCCACGCTTCTGAGTGATGAAATTACAAAGACCTGCGGTGAGGATATTATCAGCTTTGTTGTAAGAAAGAGGCTCATGAAGGCTGATATGGAAAATTTCCGATAAATTAATTTCAAAAAAAGTCAAAAAAATAAAAAAAACACTTGCTTTTATAATTGAGTTGTGATAAAATATCTAGGCATTTGTGTAACAGGTGCGACTGAATTCAGTCAGACATTAACGCAAGCGGTCCTCTTTCGGAGTTATTCCGTAACGAACGTGGCAGAATTTAGGAGGATTTAAAATGGACGCACTCAAACTCATTTCAGACGCAAGCCTTAAGGCAGAAGTACCCGAGCTCAACATCGGTAGCACTGTTCGTGTTCACGTTAAGATCCGTGAAGGCGAAAGAGAAAGAATCCAGGTTTTCGAAGGTACAATCATTGCTAAGAAGGGCAGCGGCATCTCATCAACCTTCACAGTTCGTCGTGTAGCATACGGCTGCGGTGTTGAAAGGGTATTCCCCGTACACTCACCCAACGTTGCAAAGGTTGAACTCGTCAGAAACGGTAAGGTTCGCAGAAGCAAGCTTTATTACCTTCGTGACAGAGTTGGTAAGTCAGCTAAGGTTAAGGAAAAGATCGGCTGATAAACACGCAAATGGAAGGAAGGGGAAACCCTTCCTTTTGTTTTCACCTTTAATTTACTTTAGAAAGGACGCTCTTTATGATCAAGGATATCGCAAAAAAAGACAAATCGGAGCTTACCTTTAAAGATAAGGTCATAATCAATGTTTATGATATGGCATCGGTGCTTGCCGTTGCTCTTGTAACGATTATGCTCATTTTTACCTTCATTTTCAGGGTAGTAGGTGTTGTCGGAACATCAATGGTACCCACTCTTCAGGATGCGGATTACCTTATGGTTTCCGCCTTTGACAGTAATCCCTCTTACGGTCAGGTTGTAATCATCACTCAGCCTAACTATTTTGATGAGCCTATTGTAAAAAGAATTATTGCTACTGAAAATCAGGTTGTGGACATCAACTTTACAACGGGTGATGTCAGCGTTGACGGCGTTATTCTCGATGAGCCTTATATTAACAACCGCACCATAAATAACGAAGGTGTTTCCTTCCCTGTAACAGTTCCCGAAAACCACGTTTTCGTAATGGGTGACAACCGTCAGGGCTCAACGGACAGCCGTTCGGAAAAAATCGGCTTTGTTCACGAGGATTATATTCTCGGTGTTGCGAAGTACAGAGTTTTTTCAATTGATCAGATGACGGGACAGATGAAATTCAATCCCGTTTCAGAATGGAAAATACATTGATTTTCAAAGGGGCAGATTACTGTCCCTTTATTTATAAGGAGTGATTAGAATGGCAGACACTCAGAAGCAAACAGTACAGTGGTTTCCGGGCCATATGGCAAAAACAAGACGCCTTATAAAAGAAAGCCTGAGCCTTGTTGACGGCGTTACGGAGCTTCTTGATGCGAGAATTCCGATGTCCTCACGCAATCCCGAGCTTGACGAGCTTACGGGTAGAAAGCCCAGAATCGTGCTTCTAAATAAGTGCGATGTTGCCGATGACAATGTTACAAGACAGTGGATTGAATATTTTAAAAGCAAGGGACAGTATGCACTTGCTGTTGACTGTCGCACCAGTAAGGGACTTAACGCCTATCATTCTGCCGTTAAAACTGTGCTTGCTGAAACAATCGCAAAAAACGAGGCAAAGGGAATGGGTGGAAAGGCTCTTCGTATGATGGTTGTCGGAATTCCTAATACGGGAAAATCCTCATTTATAAACCGTATGGCAGGAAAAAACCGCGCCAAGGTTGCCGATAAGCCGGGTGTTACACGAAGCAATCAGTGGTTTGCAATCGGTAACGGAATTGAGCTGCTTGATACCCCGGGTGTACTCTGGCCTAAGTTCGACGACCCTGTCGTAGGTGACAGACTTGCCTTTATCGGCTCTGTCAAGGACGAGGTAATGGACAGCGAAACAATGGCAGTACGTCTTATTGAAGCACTTGTCAACGGCTATGAGGATAAGCTTCTCAGTCGATTTAAGCTTTCGGGAATCAGTGATCTTCACGAGGCAATGCCTTGGGAGATTCTTGAGGAAATCGGTAGGGAAAGAGGTATGCTCGTAAGAGGCGGTGAGATTAACACTGAGCGTGCTGCAATAATGCTTCTTGACGAGTACCGTGGCGGTAAAATGGGTAAGCTTTCATTTGAACGACCGGAGAAAAAGTAAAAAAAATACTATAAGTTTTGGTTGAGCTTTTTCAAAAGCTCATGGGGTTTAAGGGGCAACGCCCCTTAAATTCATTTAAAGGAGCAGCTAAAATGAGAATAGAAACAGAAAGGCTGATAATAACCGAATTCAATGTTTCAATGGCCGAAAGCGTACACTTTAACTCCCTTGATGACGACACAAGAAGGTTCATTCCTGATGAAGTTTTTGAAACAGTTGAAATTGCCAAAGAAACAATAGAATTTTTAATGAGCGTTTATAAAACAGGTGAGGGTCCTCTTGTGTATCCCGTCCTTTTAAAAGACGGCACAAACATCGGTTATGTTCAGCTTGTGCCTATGACCGACGGAAAATTTGAAGTGGGCTATCATATCGCAAAGGCATATACCTGCAAGGGATATGCCACAGAAGCCATAAAAGCTTTTCTCGGAAATATTATGCCGATTAGAAATATTGATAAGGTATACGGAATCTGTGTCACGGAAAATCTTGCCTCAATAAAAGTTTTGGAGAAAGCAGGCTTTACAAAAAAGTTCGAGGGTTCAGGCTTATATCAGGATAAGGAAAGAAAAATTTGTAAGTATATTTATAAGCTCAACAAAAATATATTTAATTAAAACAAACAGACCAAATAAGAATTTGATGAGGTGATTGTATGGATAAAGAAACCAAAAAATGGATTGCTATTATTAGCATATCTATCGCAGTAATAGTTATTTTGATACTCTTGATTTCGGGATATGAACTTAGCGGATTTGAAATACATAGAGGGATTAAGATTAACTAAATTCCAATTTATCGAAACACCGCATGTTAAAAATACCCGCAACATTTATCGTGTTGCGGGTATTATCTTTATTTAGTGACCTCGCCGGTCGGGCATTACTTTTTTGAAAAAAGTAATCAAAAAACTTTTATTGTTTTTTGATTATTCACCTTTAACTATAAGGTAAGTCTTTCTGAAATCTTCCTTCGCCCAGCCTCTTTCAACACCCTCGTCAAGTGCCGCCTTCGCCGCCTTCATGCCCGGCATCGGGAAGCCTAATTTTTCACTGATGGCGTTGCAGATGTTTATGTCCTTGTCCATGTTTTCCATGGAAAAGGCAGTTGTCCAATCCTCATTTTTGAGCTTTTCACGCTGCGCGTTCATGTAGAAATTCTGCGCACCGCCTGCTGCTACGGCATCGGCAAAATTGTCAATGGAAATGCCGAGCTTCTGTGCAAGGATGAGAGTTTCGTTCACACCGTTCTGAATTTCGGCAACTAAGGTGTTGTGGCAGATTTTAGCGCTGATGCCCTTTCCGTTTTCACCCATATAAATCACCTTGCTTCCCATATAGGAAAGAATCGGCTCAATTACGGGAAAAAGCTCCTCATCACAGCCTGCAAGTACACCGAGTGTGCCTGCAATTGCATCAGCCTTTGAACGTACAACGGGACAGTCGGCAAACTGTGCGCCTGTGGCTTTTACAGCCTTCGCAACCTCAACACTGACAGATGGCTCAATTGTGCTCATAACAATGCAGATTTTACCCTCTTTAAGATAGGGGAGCATAAGCGAGTAGGCATCCTTAACGTGCTTTGATGTGGGAATCATTGTGATTATAACATCAGCATTTTTTGCAATTTCAATTTCATCCTTACAGCCTGTTGCGCCGAGTGAAATGAGCTTGTCAATCTGACTTTGCTTGTGGTCGCAGGCAAAGACCGTATCATTATGCTTCTTTACTATATTTTCACACATAGACTCACCCATGATTCCGAGTCCGATAAAACCTATTTTCATATTAATTTTGCTCCTTTTGTTTTTTGTTAGTATATCAAAAGCTGAGTGAAATATCAAGATGCATAAAAATTTTTCTTCTGCCGTTTAAATCTGTAGGAATTTGATATTTACTTTGCTTTATGCTTGTGATAAAATTAACACGAAATACAGAAAGAAGGCGAAAAAATGTCTTTGAAAACGGCAAAAGCAGTGGATATGGTTAACGGTTCTCTTTTTAAAAGCGTCATCCGTTTTTCTGTTCCGCTTATGCTTTCGGGTGTGCTCCAGCTTTTCTTCAATGCCGCCGATGTGGTGGTTGTCGGAAATTTTGCAGGCGACGAATCTCTTGCGGCAGTCGGGGCAACCACAACCCTCATAAATCTTCTTACTAACCTTTTTATCGGACTTTCCGTAGGCGCAAATGTTCTCGTAGCCAATTACTTCGGTGCAAAGCAGCAGAAGGATGTCCACGAAACGGTACATACTGCAATGACAATCAGCTTTTTCAGCGGTATTTTTCTCACCTTTGCAGGCTTTTTCCTCGCTCCTCATTTGTTAAGGCTTATGCAGACCCCGGACGATGTAATTGATCTTTCCGTAATTTATCTTCGCACTTACTTTTTAGGTATGCCTGCCGTAATGGTGTATAACTTCGGTAGTGCAATTTTAAGGGCGGCAGGGGACACGAAACGAGCTTTATACATCCTTACTGCTTCGGGCTTTGTCAATGTCGGCCTTAATCTTATTTTTGTAATAGGCTTTCACTGGGGCGTTTTCGGTGTCGGACTTGCAACGGCAATTTCACAGTTTGTTTCGGCATTTTTCATTGTGCTTTGTCTTGTAAAAGAAAAATCCTTTGTCCGCCTTGAAATAAAGAAGCTTCGCATATATAAAAAGAAGCTTCTGAGAATTCTTCAGATAGGCATTCCCGCGGGCTTTCAGGGAATGATGTTCTCACTTTCGAATGTGGTGATTCAGTCGTCAATCAACAGCTTCGGTAAAACCGTTGTTGCCGCTTCTGCCGCTTCGGTAAGCGTTGAGGGCTTCGCTTTCACTTCAATGAACTCCTTCCATCAGGCAGTTGTTTCCTTCACAAGTCAGAACATAGGTGCAAGAAAGCTTGAAAGAATAAACAAAATTCTCTATATTTCACTTTTTTATGTTGTGGCAGTAGGTCTTTTCTTTGCTCTTGTTTTTACGGTGTTCGGAAAAAATCTCATCGGTTTTTACACCTCAAGCCCCGAGGTCATTACCGAGGGTGTAAAACGACTGTCGATTATAGCTCTGAGCTATTTTCTTTGCGGAATGATGGATGTAACAAGCGGCTCAATGCGAGGAATGGGCTATTCCTTTGTCCCGATGCTTGTTTCACTTATCGGCGTTTGTCTTTTCCGTGTTGTATGGGTGGCTGTCATATTCAGAATGGAGCAGTTTCACACTATTGAAACGATTTATTATTCCTATCCGATAAGCTGGGCTTTTACCTTCGTTGCGCACTTGATTTGCTTTTTAATCGGTAAAAAGCGGCTTATAAAAAAGAAAGAAGCTGAAATCAATGAAAAAATCGCTTAAAAAAACAAACAAATTCCGTTGGGGCTATGTCGGCTCGGGTAAAATTGCAGCTTCAACGGCAAACAGCGTACTCAAGGGCAATCACGCTGTAACTGCCGTTTACGGCAGAAGTGCCGACAAGGTGAAGAGGTTTGCAGAAAAGTACGGTGCAAGGGCTTACGATAATTTCGATGAGTTTCTTTCCTCGGGTGAGTTTGATGCCGTTTACATCGCAACTCCGCACACCTCTCACGTTGATTATGCTGTTGCGGCACTGAAAGCACACATTCCCGTTTTGTGCGAAAAGCCCGTCGGAGTGAGTGCAAGGGATGTTGAGCTGCTTATTCAGACGGCAAAGGAAAATGACACCTACTTTGTTGAAGCAATGTGGACATGGTTTTCCGACCTTGCAATTTCTGTAAAAAAATGGTTTGACGAGGGCAAAATCGGCAAGGTGAAGGGTCTTGAAATTCACTACGGCTTCCCCGGACTTGCAATGAGTCCCACCTCCCGTGTCCGCGACCCGATGACTGCAGGCGGCGCACTCCTTGACATAGGTATTTATCCCATAACCTATTGCTACAACCTTTTCGGCTATCCCGATGAAATCAGGTGCGAGGGCACGGTCAAAGACGGAATCGACATAAAGGAAAGGGTAATTCTTTCTTACGGTGAATTCAACTGCGAGCTTAATATGTCGCTTGAAACGCTTAAGGAAACCTTTGTTGCAAAGGGTGAAAAGGGCAGTATCACAATGCCTCTTTTTCATTGCGGAAGCGTTGCTTTTCTGAAAAACGGCTTCAAAAGAAGTTTTACATTCGGCAAAACTACTTATCTTAATGAGTTTACCCGTTGTGCTGAAGAAATCCTTAACGGAAAGAAGGAGTCATCTTATGTGCCCTTTAAGGCAACACTTGACTGTATGAGAATTATGGACGAATGCAGAAGACAGATGAATCTCGTGTATCCCTTTGAAGAAGAATAAAGAAAGAGGATGTAAAAAACTCGTTTTTTTACATCCTCTTTTTAGGGGCTAGAAAAAAATGCGCAGAATGAACAAACCGAGCCAAAATAAAGCGTTCAGCTTTATTTTGGTTTACCCGACGGCGTACACAGGTACTCCGAGGGCGAGGTTTGTTTATAGCATAAAACGCAAAAACCTTGTTTTTGCCTGCTTTT
>JAZSAM010000062.1:0-17569 GCA_045601905.1 Acutalibacteraceae bacterium
ACCCTTTAAAACTGTAAAAATCAGCAAAAGCAGGCAAAAACAAGGTTTTTGCGTTTTATGCTATAAACAAACCTCGCCCTCGGAGTACCTTTGTACGCCGTCGGGTAAACCAAAATAAAGCTGAACGCTTTATTTTGGCTCGGTTTGTTCATTCTGCGCATTTTTTCCTAACCCCTAAAAAGTGGCTGTAAAAAACGAGTTTTTTTACAGCTCTTTTTTGTATTATAAATAAATATTTACAGTTTTTAGTATGGATTATTCAAAAACAAGGAATAATTCTGAAAAAATATTCAAAAAATCCCTTGACTTTTGCATAAAAATGCGTATAATGATGTGCATACGAAAAAAACAAGGGATCATTCCCGTTAAAGAAAGGAGTCGGCAAAGGACAGGAAAGAGCCTTGCCGGATAAAGAAAATGGCTATTAAAAAGGATAAGAAGGATATCAAAAAAATTGTACTTGCATATTCAGGCGGTCTTGACACATCAATCATCATTCCCTGGCTCAAGGAAAACTACAACAACGCAGAGGTTATCGCTGTTTCAGGTGACGTAGGTCAGGGCACAGAGCTTGACGGCCTTGAGGAAAAGGCTCTTGCAACAGGCGCATCAAAGCTTTACATCGAAGACCTCAACAAGGAGTTTGTTGAAGATTATATCTATCCCACACTCAAGGCAGGTGCAGTTTACGAGGGCACATATCTTCTCGGTACATCCTTTGCACGTCCCATCATTGCAAAGAGAATTGTTGAAATCGCACTCAAGGAAGGCGCAGACGCAATCTGCCACGGCTGTACAGGTAAGGGTAATGACCAGGTTCGTTTCGAGCTTGCAATCAAGGCATTCGCTCCCGACATGGAAATCATCGCTCCCTGGAGAACATGGGAATTCAAGAGCCGTGAGGGAGAAATTGAGTACGCTATAGCTCATAACATTCCCCTTAAGATTACAAGAGAAACAAACTACTCAAAGGATAAGAACCTCTGGCATCTTTCACACGAGGGTCTCGACCTCGAGAATCCCGCAAACGAGCCCAAGTATGAAGAAATCCTTGAAATGGGTGTAACTCCCGAAAGTGCTCCCGATGCTCCCACATACATCACAATCGGCTTTGAAAAGGGTGTTCCCACCACACTCAACGGCGAAAAGCTTGACGGTCCCGCAATGGTTAAGGCTCTTAACGAAATCGGCGGCGCAAACGGTATCGGTATTTCCGATATGGTTGAAAACCGTCTTGTTGGTATGAAGAGCCGTGGTGTTTATGAAACTCCGGGCGGAACAATTCTTTACAAGGCTCACGAAATGCTTGAGCAGCTCTGCCTCGACAGAGATACAGCACATCTTAAGTCACAGCTTGCAGTCAAGTATGCTGAGCTTGTTTATTACGGTCAGTGGTTCACAACCTGCCGTGAAGCTCTTGCAGCTTTTGTTGATAAAACTCAGGAAACAGTTACCGGTGAAGTTAAGCTTAAGCTCTACAAGGGCAACATCATCGGCGCAGGTATGACATCACCCTACACACTTTACAGTGAAGAAATGGCAACCTTCGATGCTGACAATGTTTACGATCAGTACGATGCTGAGGGCTTCATTAACCTCTTCGGTCTTCCTCTCAAGGTTAAGGCAATGCTCTCAAAGGATTGGGATATTAAATAAGACAAAAGGAGACGCCGCCGGCGTCTCCTTTTAGTAGTAAGTAGTGAGTAGTAAGGGCGAAGGAACAAGTAGTGAGTAGTAAGAAAAAATATTTTCTGAATTTTGCTGAAAATACAGTAATAGCAGGAGGAACTATCCCGCACAGCGTAAAGAATGCATTGTAAGTAAAGTTAGAAATTGTAATTCCGTGTTCTCCCGAAGCCATGCCAAAACCAACGCCCGGATAGCCAAGTACAACGGATAAGATATTTACTGCTTGAGTAATCTGAGTTGAAATGCCCATGTGATTATCAAAAATCAAATAAAGCAAACGCGGCAAAAACCAAGCACATAAGACGGTCAGAACAAAGGGCAACCATATACATTTTTGCCTTTTGCCAAGATGTATTCCTATGGCAGAAGTGCCTGCTGAAATGATAATTGCCGAAATAAATGTGAGGAAATCACCGGCATCCGAGTTCATCAGAAAACAAAGTGAACCGTAGGCGACCGCACAAAGCGAAGCATAGGTAATAAGAACGGTCAATAAACATTTTTTTACATTTTTTATAATGTTGTTTTCTTGAAGATCTTTTAAAGTGTTTTTGTGTTTTTCAGTTTTCATAAAAGCACCACCTTTCAATTACAGTATATAATATCTGCAGAAAAAGTAAAGCAACAAAGCGTTGCAACGGGTGTTTTGAATGAAAAACTTAAGAGCAGAAGGTTTGTATCTTGACAAATCAGCTGTTTTGAGGGATAATTAATGATAATGTTGTATAGCCAACAAGGAGGAAATAAATATGCCTTTATGGACAGGACGATTTAAAAAGTCTCTTGATAAAAAAACAAATGATTTCAACTCATCGATTCCCTTTGACTGCCGTATGGCACAGCAGGATATCCGTGGCTCAGTTGCTCACGCAACAATGCTTGGTAAGCAGGGAATAATTGATAAAAGTGAGAGTGACAAAATTGTTGCGTCTCTTAAGGAGATTGCCGCTGACCTTGAAAAAGGTGAACTTGAAATTGATATGACTGCCGAGGACATCCACACCTTTGTTGAGGGTGAGCTTACAAAGCGCATAGGTGACAGCGGAAAGAGACTTCATACCGCAAGGAGCCGTAATGATCAGGTTGCGCTTGACCTTCGTCTTTATCTTCTTGATGAATGTGAGAAGCTCGACGAAGCAATCGCCGCACTTGTTGAAGTAATCATCAACAAGGCAGAGGAAAATTACGACGCCGTTATGCCCGGCTACACTCACCTTCAGCGAGCACAGCCCATTACCTTCGGACATCATCTGATGGCCTATGCAAGTATGCTTCTTCGTGACAGAGAGAGACTTGCCGACTGCAAAAAGAGAATGTCTGTTTCACCTCTCGGCTCGGGCGCACTTGCAGGCACAACCTATCCTCTTGACAGAGAGTACGCCGCGGAGCTTCTCGGACTTACGGGCGTAAGCGACAACAGCCTTGACGGTGTTTCCGACAGAGATTATGTCCTTGAGCTTCTTTCCGTGCTTTCAATTGTGATGGTACATCTTTCACGCTTCTCTGAGGAAATCATTGCCTGGTGCTCCTGGGAGTTCAAGTTTATTGAGCTTGACGATGCCTTCTCAACGGGCTCAAGCATTATGCCGCAGAAAAAGAATCCCGACATTGCAGAGCTTGTACGTGGAAAATCAGGCAGAGTTTTCGGCGACCTTCAGACCCTCCTTACCGTTATGAAGGGTATTCCTCTTGCCTATAACAAGGATATGCAGGAGGACAAGGAAGCGGTTTTTGATGCCGTTGACACAGTGCTTATGTGCCTTGACACCTTTGCACCAATGCTTGAAACGGCGACAGTTCTTCGTGAGAATATGAGAAATGCTGCCGCAAGAGGCTTTATCAATGCAACGGACTGTGCAGACTATCTCGTTTATAAGGGACTTCCCTTCAGAGATGCCTATAAGGCAACGGGCATGCTTGTTGCGACCTGCATAGATAAGGGACTTACTCTTGAGACACTTCCCATTGAGGAGTATAAGGCTGTCTGTGATCTTTTCGATGAGGATGTTTATAAGGCAATTGACCTTGATGAGTGCGTGAAGAAAAGACTTGTCAAGGGTGGCCCCTCACCTGAATGCGTTATGAATGAAGTGAAGGCGGCAAGGAAAAAGCTCAATAATTGGAAATAAACAATAAAAGTTTTGGTCAAGCTTTTTCAAAAGCTTGTGGGGTGCGGGGCGAAGCCCCGTAAATGAAAAGCACTGCTTACTTCAGATAATTCAAAATAGTATAAAAACAGTTTTACCGGACCGGTGCGGCTTTCGAAGGAGAGCTGCACCTTTTTGCATAAAAAAAGAAGCCCGATAAAATGGGCTTCCTTTTAATCATTCACTTAAAAATACCTCATCATTGCGACAACCTTACCGAGAATGATAAGCTCATTAACAATAATCGGTTCAAAGGCGTCGTTTTCCGGCTGAAGGCGGAAGTGACCGTTTTCCTTGTAAAAGGTTTTGACGGTTGCTTCATCCTCAACAAGAGCAACAACAATGTCACCGTTTCTTGCTGTGGGAGTTTTTTCAGCAAAGAGAATGTCGCCGTCGTAAATACCTGCACCGAGCATACTTTCACCGCGGACACGAAGGGCAAACATTTCTTTGTCACCGGAAACCGGCCCGGTGAAGGGGAGATAGCACTCAATCTGCTCAACGGCGAGAATGGGAAGACCTGCCGTTACAACGCCTAAAAGGGGAACATGACGGATATTTTCAGCCTGACCGACAATGCGGATGGAGCGCTTGAGTAAGGGGTCACGCACAATGTAGCCCTTTTCCTCGAGTGCGTTGAGATTAACCTGAACCGAGGAGGTTGACTTGAGGCCGACCGCCTGACAGATTTCTCTTACAGAGGGAACAATGCCCGAGCCCGCACGCTCCTTGAGAAATTCTAGAATGCGGAATTGATTTTCGCTTAACTGATTCATAAAGATACCTCTTTTCGGAGATGATACAAATGTTCGCAGAATCATTATAACACATAAAAATCAAAAATGCAAACATTTGTTCGAAAAAAAGTGAAAAATTTTTCCAAGTGAATAAATTATTTCTTTTTCACCGATAATTCAGTTGTAAAAGCTGTGAAAGGGTGGAAAAAATGAAAAAGTTCAGCTTCTTTGAAAAACCGGCAGGAGCAAAAACGGTTTACCTGATGGCAGGTGTAAGCTTTTGCCTTGCCGCAATCGCCGTGGGAATTGTTTATTCGCAGAATGCACACAGACTTTCGGAGAATCCGACATCTTCGGTGACAACCCATCAGGCAGGACGTAATCAGCAGGGTGAATCCGATCCGAGATACACGGAACCTACGCAGATAAGCACAACGCAGTCTGCATCTGTTACACAGACACAAGGACAAACACAGGAGATTGCCTCCGAAGCTCCCGTAAGAGCCACGACGGCGCAGACAGAAACAACAGCCGAAAAGCAGAGCTTTATGCTTCCCTGCGACGGAAAAATTATCAGAGAGTACTCTCCCGACATTCCCGTTTACTGTGAGACAATGGAGGACTGGAGAACACACAACGGCGTTGATTTTGCTTTGTCTGAGGATGACGAGGTGCTTTCCGTCGGAAAGGGCAAGGTCAGCAGGGTGCTGATTGATTCTGTTTACGGCTACACCGTTGAGGTGGATTACGGCACCTTTACGGCAAGGTACTGCGGAATGAAGCAGGGAGAATGTGTGGGAATTGATCAGCTTCTCAATAAGGGTGACAGCATCGGTAAGGTGGATGAGGTGCCCTGCGAGAAGAAATCGGAAAAGCACCTGCACTTTGAAATTATAAAAGACGGTGATTATGCCGATCCGATCAAGGTGCTGAAAAAGTGAATAAGAGAAATCCCTCGGCGACAGATGACAGTACGACCGGGGGATTCCATTTATTTAATTACTCTTATTTCTTTAAAGCCGTAATACAGAAATGCCTTTGCTGTTTCTTCGGTTATTATTTCACCGCTTATGCAAATCGGCACGGCGGGAGGACAGGAAACGGAAGGCTCGGCACAGATTCTGCCGATTGCTTTTTCTGTGGGCACTGTCTCGCTTTTCTGAAGCATTGCCTGCCTGATGCTTAAAGCGGATTTGTTTTGTGAAATCCTGAACACAGGTGAAGGTTTTTTCGGAGCTCTTCTTTCGAGACTCTCAAAAAGCTCATGAAGCTTTGAAAAGTCATTTTCACTGTTTTCGGGTGTTGCCATCAGTACAAGAACATCTCTGTCGTAAAATTCACAGTAAATCTCTTTTTCTTTCATCAGCTCGCATATCTCTGTTCCCGTGTATCCGTAGGAGAGAGGAAGGAGCGTAAGCTTGAGGGGCTCGTTTTGTGAAGCCTCAATGCCTTTTGCTTTGAGTGAAGCTTTAAGGTCTTCAAGGAGAGAAGCTGTCTTCTGAAGCTTTTCGGTGAAGCAGTCTGAAAGGTAAGCGTTACAAAGGTCGAGAGACTGCATAATCAGATAAGAGGGGCTTGTGGATGCGTGAAGAGAAAGCGCTTCCCTTGCGTCGGGAAGATATTTTTCTGCTTTGTGTGAAAGGTGAAGATAAGCTCCGCCGGTAAGCACGGGAAGGGTTTTGTGTGCCGAATCGCAGCACATTGTTGCTCCGAGGCTTATCGGGTGAATACTTTCGGGTAGGAAGCGGAGGTAAGCTCCGTGTGCATTGTCGACAAGAAGAGGTATGCCGTATTTGTCGCAAACCTCGGAAAAGCCCCTTATATCTGCGATGCTCCCGAGGTAATCCGGTGAGGTTATGTATACGGCATCGGGCTTTCTTTTTGCTGAAAGGATGTATTCTTCCAGCCGTTTTTTTGTGATAATGCATTTGCAAAGGTGAGATTCTTCTTCCGGGTACATCCACTCAGTGTCAAAATCCAGCAAGGCCGCCGCATAAACAAAGGCCTTGTGTACATTTCTTGCCGCAAGGATGAGGGGACGGCCATCGGTGTGCTTGCAGATGAGAGTCAGCATAGCTTTGATGCAAAGGGTGCTTCCTTCGGTGCTGTAAAAGCTGTGAAGTGAGGAAAAAAGCGTAGTTGCGTTTTCTTCGCTTTCGTTTATTATGCCCTCTGCCGAATATAGCACATCGGCTCCGTCAATTTCCGTTATGTCACTTTTTTCACAACCGAGAAAGCAGCTGCCCTTATGTCCCGGCATATGAAAACGTGAAACATTCTTTTGGGAATAATCCTTTACAAAATCGTAAATCGGAGTTCTCATGCTTCTTCTGCCTCGGCAACCTGCATCATAACGGCACATTCGATTCTCTTTTTGAAAAGCTCACAGCCCTGCTCGTAAATGCCTTCAATTTCGCCCGTTGCGTGGTAAGCGTTTGCGGCACAGCCACCTGAGCAGTAAAGCTTTGCCCAGCAGTCACGGCAGCCCTCTCTTGCATAGGCGTTGCAGGAACGGAACTTATCCTGCGCAGCGATGTTTGTAACACCGTCGTAGATGTTTCCGAGACAGTAATCCTCGTCGCCGACAAATTGATGGCAGGGATAAAGATCGCCTTGGGGTGTTACTGCCATGTACTCTGTTCCGGAGCCGCAGCCGGTAATCCTTTTATAAATGCAGGGTCCGTTTTTAAGATCAAGCATATAGTGGTAGAAGGTGAAGGGCTTGCCTTCTTTTTTTCTTTTCAGCATTTCCTTTGCAAGAATTTCATACTGCTCAAAAAGAATGGGCATATCATCTTTTGTGAGAGCACAGGGGTCATCGGGACTGCATACTACGGGCTCCATGCTGAGCTCTGTGAAGCCGAGGTCTGCCATGTGGAAGATGTCCTTTGTGAAATCTGTGTTGTGGTGGGTGAAGGTGCCTCTCATGTAGTAGTTTTTGCCCTTACGGGAATCAACAAGCTTGCGGAATTTCGGGAGGATTTTTTCATAGCTTCCGTTGCCTGCGTAGTCAACACGGAAGCGGTCATGAACTTCCTTTCTGCCGTCAAGGCTCAGAACAACATTGCTCATTTCCCTGTTTGCGAAGTCGATTACATCGTCGTCAATCAGCACGCCGTTGGTTGTAAGGGTGAAGCGGAAATTTTTGCCCTTTTCCTTTTCGATGCTTCTTGCATAGGCAACAAGCTTTTTCACAACATCGAAATTCATCAGAGGCTCGCCGCCGAAGAAGTCAACCTCAAGGTTTCTTCTTGTGCCCGAGTTTTCTATAAGAAAATCGAAGGCTCTTTTACCCGTTTCAAAGCTCATAAGAGCACTTGCACCCTGGTACTTGCCCTGACCTGCAAAGCAGTATGAGCAGTTGAGGTTGCAGCTGTGAGCAATGTGAAGGCATAGGGCCTTGATTACCTTGCTGTTGTTTTTATAGTTAAAGGCGAGGCTTTCGAATTCATCCTCGGAAAAGAGCTTCCCTGCTTTCTCGAGTGCTCTTATGTCATCGATGCATTCAGCTATTTCTTCCTTTGTCACATCGGGAAGGTGAGCGTATCTTTCAAGGATGATTTCTGTAATTTCCTCTTCGCTTTTTTCTTTGAAAAGGCTGATAATGTCGTAAGCAACCTCGTCAACGGTGTGGACTGAGCCGCTGCAGGTGTCAAGCACGATGTTGTAGCCGTTCAATTTATACTGATGTACCATTTTTATACCTCTTTTAAAATAAAAACGCTGCCACAGTAACGGGCAGCGTTTTTTTTGTAATGAACTTATTTGTTTTCACACTGCTGATTTGCAACGCCGCAAGAAGTCTTGCAAGCTGACTGGCATGATGTCTGGCATTCGCCGCAACCGCCTGCCTTAACAGTGTTCTTGATATCTTTTGTTTCGATAGTTTTGATTCTGCTCATTGTTTTTCCTCCGTTGAAAAGATTTGCACCTTGGGTGCTTTTACCTTGAAAATAATATCATAACCGCCGTAAATTGTCAATAGAAACAAAGGTATATTTTACCGGCTTAATGCCCTTGATGACTATTTTAACACAGCGAAAAATTCCGGGCAGTCACAAAGAAAGATTTCTTTGTGAAAAATACCCAAAGGCAGAAGAAATAATTTTATCAAGTTTTACTTCTTTTTTACTTGAAAAACTTGTAACTATTTGTTAAAATGTGTATGTATTTTGTAAAGCCTTGAGCCTCGGACAGGGGACTTGGTATTTTGACGGAAGGAGTTGTGTGGCATGAAACTTCTTGAAGAAAGAATTCTAAAGGACGGACAGGTGTTCCCGGGAAACATCCTTAAGGTTGACTCCTTTCTCAATCACCAGATAGATGTTGATCTCATTGCTGAAATGGGTAAGGAAATCAAAAGGATCTATGACGGACTCGGAGTCAATAAGATTTTCACCATTGAAGCATCGGGCATCGGTATTGCCTGCATAACGGCACAGTTTTTCTCCTGCCCCGTGCTCTTTGCAAAGAAAATGAAAACAAAAAATATTGCGGCTTCCGTTTACAAAACTCAGGTACGCTCCTTCACTCACGGAACAGAGTACGATGTAATCGTTTCAAAGGACTTCATCGGCAAGGGAGATAAGGTTCTTATCGTTGACGACTTCCTTGCAGAGGGAAATGCTCTTTTAGGACTTATTGATCTTTGTAAGCAGGCAGGTGCAGAGGTTGTCGGCTGTGCGATTGCCATTGAAAAGGGCTTCCAGGACGGACGTAAAAGAGTTGAAGCAAAAGGTGTGCGAGTTGAGTCTCTTGCAATTGTTGATTCAATGAGCGACAACACAGTCAGCTTCAAAGAACAGTAAATAACCGGAAAACCGGTTAAAATAAAAAACAAAAATATGGAGGCAAAAACCATGAAAAAAATCCTTGCAATCATGCTTGCTGCTCTTATGCTCTTTGCTTTTGCAGCTTGCGGCGGAAACAACGCAACTGACGGCAATGCAACAGACGGTAACGCAACAACAGCAGCACCTGCAGACGATGCAGCTCCTGTTGCAACTCCTCTTGAGGCAGCAGAAACCCTCGAAGACCTCGATGTAGACTGTGCTGGCATCAAGCTCGGCCTTATCTGTCTTCACGATGAGAACTCAACCTATGACAAGAACTTCATCGACGCTGCTAAGGCTGCTTCCGAAGCTCTCGGCTTTGAGCTCTTAATCAAGACAAACATCCCTGAAAGCGACGCTTGCACAACAGCTGCTGAAGAACTCGTAGCTGAAGGCTGCAACATCATCTTCGCTAACTCCTTCGGTCATGAAACATTCGTTATGACAGTTGCAGAGGAAAACGAAGGCGTTGAATTCTGTCACGCAACAGGTACCAACGCAAAGACTGCAGGTATTGCAAACTTCCACAATGCTTTCGCTGCTATCTATGAAGGCCGTTATCTTGCAGGTATTGCTGCAGGTATGAAGCTCAACGAAATGATCGCAGACGGCAAGATCACTGCTGAAAATGCAAAGATCGGTTATGTCGGTGCATACCCCTATGCAGAAGTTAAGTCAGGCTACACATCTTTCTACCTTGGCGCAAAGAGTGTTTGCCCCTCAGCCACAATGACAGTTAAGTTCACAAACTCATGGTTTGACATTGCTGCTGAAAAGGAAGCTGCTCTTGCTCTTATCGGCGAAGGCTGTGTACTTGTAAGCCAGCACGCTGACTCAGAAGGCGCTCCCAAGGCTTGTGAAGAAAAGGGCGTTCCCAACGTTGCTTACAACGTTGACACAACCAACCTTGGTCCCACAACAGCTCTTATCTCCTCAAAGATTGACTGGACACCGTACTTCAAGTTTATCGTTAAGTCAGTAGCTGCTGAAAAGGCTATTCCTGCTGACTGGTGCGGTACAATTGCTACAGGTTCAGTTGCTCTCACAGCTCTTAACACAGAAGTAGCTGCTGAAGGCACACAGGCTGCTATTGATGCTGCTATTGAACAGTTCAAGAAGGGCGAGCTTAAGGTTTATGATACTGCAAACTTCACAGTAAACGGTGAAGCACTTGCAACATACACTGCTGACGTTATCTCCGACGAAGCATTCACACCCGATACAGAAGTTATCGTTGACGGTGAATTTGTGGAGTCATACTTCAGAAGTGCTCCTTACTTCGACGTTCTCATCGACGGTATTACAGCTCCCCAGTAATCAGAAATGAATTGTCTCGGGCGAAGCATATATTTGCTCCGCCCGGGCTTTTTATTTTAATCCTTAAAGGTGCCCACAGAGGACTGCGGATATCTTTAAGGACTAAAATCTGAAATCTTACAGGAGGAAGGGTTATGGAAAATAAAGCTCCCGCCATTAAGCTCGAGGGAATAACCAAGCGCTTCGGCTCAATAGTGGCAAACAGTAATGTCAATCTCACTGTAAACAAAGGTGAGATTCTTGCTATTTTAGGTGAAAACGGAAGCGGTAAAACTACCCTTATGAACATGATTTCCGGTATTTACTATCCCGATGAGGGACAGATTTACATTGACGGAAAGCCTGTTTCAATCCGTTCACCCAGAGATGCCTATGATTACAAGATAGGTATGATTCATCAACATTTCAAGCTTGTTGACATATTCAATGCTGCTGAAAACATTGTTCTCGGTATTGATGAGGGCAAATACGACCTCAAAAAGGCAAAAGAGGAGATTCAGAAGACCTGCGACAAGTTCGGCTTCAACATAGATCTTGATAAAAAGATTTATGAAATGTCCGTTTCCGAAAAGCAAACCGTTGAAATCGTAAAGGTGCTTTACAGAGGTGCAGACATTCTCATCCTTGATGAGCCTACCGCTGTTCTTACTCCCCAGGAGATAAGGAGACTTTTCACCGTTCTTAAGAATATGCGTGAGCACGGCAAATCAATCATAATCATTACTCATAAGCTCAACGAGGTTATGGAGGTTTCTGACAGAGTTTCCGTTCTTCGTAAGGGTGAGTACATAGGTACGGTTAAAACAAGTGAGGCCGATGTTGCAACTCTGACACAGATGATGGTCGGCAAGAAGGTATCCCTTAACATTGACAGAACAGAGCCGGTCAATCCTGTCGATCGCCTCATTGTCAAAAATGTCAACTGTCGCAACCGAGAAGGCAATTTCGTTCTTCACAATGTTTCCTTTACCGCCAAATCCGGTGAAATTCTCGGTATAGCAGGTATTTCCGGAAGCGGTCAGAGAGAGCTGCTTGAGGCCATTGCCGGCTTACAGAAGCTCGACAGCGGAGACATACTTTACATTAATCCCGAAAAAGATAAAACAGAGGATCTCAGAAACAAGACTCCTATGCAGATAAGAAATCTCGGAGTAAGACTTTCCTTTGTTCCCGAGGACAGACTCGGTATGGGACTTGTAGGTAATATGGATATTATCGACAATATGATGCTCAGAAGCTATCGCAGAGGTAAGTCAGCCTTCCTCGAAAGAAAGGCTCCTAAGGATCTTGCAGAAAAGATCATCAAGGATCTCGGCGTTGTAACCCCGAGTGCAACAACACCTGTAAGAAGACTTTCCGGCGGTAATGTGCAGAAGGTTCTTGTCGGACGCGAAATCGCTTCATCACCGACGGTGCTCATGGTTGCCTATCCCGTAAGAGGTCTTGATATTAACTCCTCGTACCTTATTTATAATCTTCTCAACGAGCAGAAGAAAAAGGGTGCATCAATCATTTTTGTCGGTGAAGACCTTGACGTTCTTATTGAGCTTTGCGACAGAATTATGGTTATAAGCGGCGGTGGTATTTCAGGTACTGTTGACGCAAGAAAAACGAACAAGGAAGAACTCGGTGTTCTTATGACAACGGGAGGTGACTCAAATGGCTGATAAATCAAAAGTGCGTGAGCCTCTTTTCAGAATCAAAAAGAAGGACGGTATGGCCGGCTGGAAAACATGGGCAGTGCGTCTCGGTGCTGTTGCAATTTCTCTTATTGTCTGCTCCTTTGTGATCGTTCTTCTCACAGATGTAAATCCCATTGAGTTTTTTGCACAGATGATAGAGGGCTCCTTCGGTGACTCGAAAAAGGTTTTCAAAATGCTTCAGTCTGTGGCAATCCTTCTTTGCATCTCCCTTGCAGTTACTCCGGCATTTAAAATGAAGTTCTGGAACATCGGTGCTGAGGGACAGGTCATTGTAGGCGGTCTTGCAGCTGCAGCGTGTATGAAGTATCTCACTCCCGTTACAACCGGTATGTCGGCTGCAGAAATTTCAGCCGCTTCCGCAAGGGTAATTATTGCAATGGCAATCACTTCAGTTCTTGCCGGTATGATATGGGGTATTATTCCTGCAATTTTCAAGGCGCATTTCAATACTAACGAAACGCTCTTTACGCTGATGATGAACTATATAGCAATTCAGCTTACTGCATTTATGATTGCTGTGTGGGTTCCTTCCGGCTCTCAGGTTGTCGGTGTTATCAACCGTCAGTCAAAAATCGGTTGGCTTCCCGAGCTCTTCGGTCAGAAGTATGTTATCAATATTATCGTTGTGCTAGTTGTTATGGTGCTTATCTATATTTATCTCAAGCACTCCAAGCACGGTTACGAAATTTCCGTTGTCGGCGAAAGTGAAAACACCGCAAGATATATCGGCATTAACGTCAAGAAGGTTATAATCAGAACAATGGCTATCTCAGGTGCTATCTGCGGTATTGCCGGATTCCTTCTTGTTGCAGGTACTGACCACTCAATTTCTGTTGAAACTGCAGGCGGTGACGGTTTTACTGCAATCATGGTTTCATGGCTTGCTCAGTTTAATCCCTTTGTTATGATGTTCACTTCCTTCATCATTTCCTTCCTTGAAATCGGTGCAGGTCAGATTGCTACTACCTTTGGTCTTAATCAGAGTGTTGCTGAAATTCTTTCAGGTATCATCATCTTCTTTATCATCGGCAGCGAATTCTTCATTAACTACAGAATTGATTTTCGTAAAAAGCACGCAAAGGAGGAAGGAAAATGATTTTTGCAATAGCTCAGTTCTTTAAGCAGGCAGTAATTCAGGGTATTCCTCTCCTTTTCGGTTCAACCGGTGAAATCATTACCGAAAAAAGCGGTAACCTTAATCTCGGTATCCCGGGTATTATGTATATCGGCGGTATATCGGGTGTTATCGGTTCATTCTTTTTTGAAAACTACGGCGACACCTCAAATGCATTTCTTTGCATTCTTATTCCAGTTGTTTCCAGCCTTTTAGGCTCTGCGCTGATGGGACTAATCTACAGCTTCCTTACAATTACTCTCAGAGCAAATCAGAATGTTACCGGTCTCGCTCTTACAACCTTCGGTATCGGTGTGGGTAACTTCTTCGGCGGCTCACTGCCCACTCTTCTCGGCCAGGAGGGAGCAGGTATTTCCCTTATCACAACGGGTAACTATTTTAAAACAACTCTTCCCTTTGCAGATAAATTCGGTGCTTTCGGTGAGGCGTTCCTTTCATACGGATTCCTTGCTTATACTGCGATTATTATTTCTCTTGTTACCGCGGTTGTTCTTACAAAAACAAGAATCGGACTTAACCTCAGAGCAGTCGGCGAATCTCCTGCAACGGCCGACGCAGCAGGTATCAGCGTAACCAATTATAAGTATGCGGCAACTATTATAGGCAGTGCAATTGCAGGTCTCGGCGGTCTTTACTTCGTTATGGACTACACGGGCGGTGCATGGACGAATAACGGCTTCGGTGACAGAGGCTGGCTTGGTATTGCCCTTGTAATTTTCGCAATCTGGAAGCCCCGTTCGGCAATTCTCGGTTCAATTCTTTTCGGCGGTCTTTATATTCTTCCTGCTCAGCTTCAGGGACTTTCGTCCTCCGGCACAGAGCTTATCAAGATGCTTCCTTATGCAGTTACAATCGTAGTTCTTGTTTTCACGAGTATAAGAAAGAAGAGAGAGCATCAGCCTCCTCAGAGTCTTGGTCTTGCTTACTTCCGTGAGGACAGATAAAACACTGATTTTTAAAGATGCTTCTGAAAACGAGGCATCTTTTTTCTTTTGGATGTAACCTTTTATTTAAAAATATTGTTTATATATATGAAAGGCCTTTTAAAGTGTAAGGAAAGGATGTGAATCGCTTTGCAACAGAGAAAGTCTGACAAGGAAAAGCTTAGGGCAATTTATGAATGCTACAAGAACAGAATGTACATTACTGCCTGCAGGGTGCTTAATGATCCTTATAAAGCAGAGGATGCAGTTCATGAAGCCTTTATTGCAATCGGCAAAAACATCGGAAAGCTCGGCGATGTTGATTCGGTCAGCACCGCATCCTATGTGATGAAGGCGGCGAAAAATACTGCGCTTAATATGATTAAAAGGCAGAATCGGGAACCGGTGTTTCCTCTTGATGAGCTGAAGGATGCGGGTGAGGAGGATTTGCTCGATGTGCTTTGTACAAGGGAAAACTATAAGGCTGTTGTAAATGGAATTCTCTCACTTGACGAAAAGTACCGTGATGTGCTCAGCCTTTATTACCTTAATGAGCTTACGGTCAGTGAAATTGCAGCGGTGCTTTCGAGAAAGGAAAACACGGTTAAGCAGCAGCTTGCACGCGGAAGAAAAATACTTATAAACAATATTGAAAAGGAGGTAAGCGATAATGAAGAACAGAAACGAAATGCTTAAAGCAGCTTTTGAAGAGGCTGAAAGAACAGAGCTGGAAAGACTTCCCGGAGAGGATAAGATTATCAGACCTTACAGTGAGGACTTCCGAAACCGAATGGATGCTCTTTTAGGAGAGGACAAAAAAGAGGCGGATAAGAAAAAGAGATTTCATTTCGGCAGGGTTGCCGTTGTTGCAGCGGTGTTGGTGGCACTGTTTTCCTTTACAACCTCGGCACTTCTTAAGGATGATGCGTGGGCAAGGCTTTTTAATTTAAAGCCTGATCCTGAAAAGTATCAGACTGTAGAAGTTGAGGCAAGCGAAGCTTATGAAAATGACGAGGTTTTTGTCGAAAAGGCAATCGAATATACCGGAGAGCCGATTTCTTTGAAGTACTCTGTTGATACGGGTGAAACATGGAATTGGCCTGATCAGGGTATAATGGTTTTTATTGACGGTGTGAAACAGGTGTTCAGTGTAAAAAATGCTGACGGTGAACAGAAAAACATTGAAATGTTGCACCTTCAAAACGAAGCAGGCACAGAAAGAGAGTTTGAAATCACACTTCAACCCAATGTCGGAAAAAAGGGCGATGAAATGTACCTTTCAATTGTTGCAGTTTTCGATCCTTATGTAAATTTTTACACTCAATGTGATTTTGAATATAAACAGCTTAATCCTATGCACTATGACGACAACGGAGACTGGATTTGTGATAAGTGCACTAAAGCCTTTAACGATGCAACTTTCGGTGCGCCTTCTTCTTTGACACATCAATCGGAAGCTATGTTTAAGCTGATTATGAAAAAGGATGCCCCGACACAGACGGCTGTAGTTGAAAAATACTCAGGATTAAAAACAGATAAGCTTGATAAGCTGATTTACGACAGCTATGAATATGAGGACGGCTTTGGAGAAAAGTTTAATGAATATGATACTATAGAAGCTCTTGTGGCGGAGATTTATAAGGATATAAAGGATGCGCATTATACAGAATGGGGCGTGTCCTATATGGCAACAAGATTTGAAACCAAGGCAAAACAGGACGATGAATTTACAATAAACCTCTACGGTGCAACAGGCAAATACAGAATCAGCCTTTATGTAAATAATGAAATGCAGAAGGTGTTCGACGGGGCTTATTATACAGATGTTCACGTGAAACACGGACAGCAGGCAGAGCTGACAGTCAACATTGACACGTCAAAGCTTCCTGAAGGTTCTAACTTTTTCTATGTAGTATATGAAAGGCTTGACGGTGAGCCTGATATTTTCCGTCAGGTGGACAGCGGTTGGATTTATACTGTTGAAGTAAAATAAAATTTGAATAAATTGTTGACAATGTGAATTTTAAGGGCTATAATGAGTTTACGAATTTTTCTGGAGGTAGAAAATAATGAAAAAGTTTTTAGCAGTTATTATGGCTCTTATTATGAGCTTCTCAGTTGCTCTTGTTCCCGTTTGTGCAGCAGAAGCAGAGGCTGAGAAAGAACAGGTTACAGTTGAAGAGGTTTTCAGCACAATTGAAAATGCGGTTCTTCTCATTAAGGACACAATCGAACAGATTCACAACATTGTAGGCCAGATTCTGGGTGCTCTTGATAAAGAGTGTCCTATGTGCGGAGCAATCCACGAGCTTGCAACTGAAGGTGACGATGTTGTAGAGGAAGAAATTCCTGAAGAAGAAGTTACCGAAGCTATCGCTGCATAAATTATAAAGTTCTTTAGCATCGTCGCCGAAGCGCGTCCGGTGGACGAAGAAGCGAGGCGAGGATGGCGCAGCGGTCAAAATTCATAGGCGCTCCAAGCCGTAATGAATTTTGGGAACCGCAAGAGTCTTTTCTTTCAAGAAAGGTAACGGCACGCGCCGAGCGAAAGAATAAAATAATAAAGACCTTACAGTTGCTGAAAAGCTGTAAGGTCTTTTCATATATAAGTGCGTATGTATTTTCACATATATAGAGGAAAAAAATCAGGCAAACAATAGAACGTCATTACATATTATGATGCAACAAATGTTTAAGGTTTTAAAGTGACTAGATATAGAGAAAAGGAAGGCTAAAGGGATACTTATACAAGATATAGTGTATATTTTGCCGGTGTCCCACAAACACACCCGGGAGAGTATATAAAATGGAGAATAACAGGTAAAAAAGTACAAAAAAGATTGTAAAAAACTGTTGACAAAAGAGAGAAGAGGTGATAATATATGCAAGCATTCTTCGAGGGGGCGAGAGCGACTGAGGGGGGTGCGAGAGAAAAAAGGCTTTGAAAAAAACTTGAAAAAAGTTTTGAAAAAGTCTTGACAAAGGGTGTGCGTTATGGTATACTCTTTGAGCTGTCTCGAAAAAGAGCAGCGAATTGGACCTTGAAAATTAAACAACGAGATAAGAAAAGGAACCCGAGATTCGAT
>JAZSAM010000063.1:0-23460 GCA_045601905.1 Acutalibacteraceae bacterium
TGCGATTTTTTACGAAGCGGATTTTTGTCAAAACAAGGCACAAAACGCAGTAAATCCTATCGGATTTACGAGTATTTTAACGAAGTGTTGGCGGAAATCCGCCCCGTAAAAAACGGGTTCAGATTATACTCGTCACCCTAACCACAAAATAAAGCTTTAAAAATCCGCCTGTATCACGGGGCGGATTTTTTTCGTAAAAGCTCTCCGAGATAACAAATTACCTTCAAAAAACTATTGCGAAGACAAATCAAAAATGCTATAATGACTTTGTATTTTATTTTTTCCAAGGAGTTGGTTTTAATGAACATTGGTATTTACGGCTACGGCAATCTCGGAAGAGGCGTTGAGGATTCAATCAAGCGTAATCCCGACATGAAGCTCTGTGCCGTTTTCACAAGAAGAAGCCCCGAAAGTCTCACAATTGCAACAGAAGGCGTACCCGTGGTTTCAACCGGCGATATAATGAAATGGAAAGACAAAATTGATGTTCTTATAATCTGCGGCGGAAGTGCAACTGACCTTCCCGAAATGACACCCGACCTTGCAAGAAGCTTCAATGTTGTCGATTCCTTCGACAATCATTCAAGCATCCCCGAGCATTTTGCAAAGGTAGACAAGGCTGCAAAGGAAAACGGAACTGTTGCTCTCATTTCCTGCGGATGGGATCCCGGTATGTTCTCCGTTAACCGACTTTACGCTTCCTGCATCCTCCCCGACGGCAAGGATTACACCTTCTGGGGCAAGGGTGTTTCACAAGGTCATTCCGATGCCATCAGAAGAATCGACGGAGTTCTTGATGCAAGACAATACACAGTCCCCGTTTCCGAGGCTCTTGAGAGTGTAAGAAGCGGAGCTCAGCCCGAGCTTACTGCAAGACAGAAGCACAGACGCGAATGCTTTGTTGTTGCCGAAGAAGGCGCCGACAAGGAAAGAATTACCCGTGAAATTGTCACAATGCCCGCTTACTTTGAGCCCTACGACACAACGGTTACCTTCATCACTATGGATGAAATGAAGAAAAACCACGGTGAGCTTCCCCACGGCGGAAATGTCATTCGCACAGGTGTTACCGGTAAGAATGACTGCCACAAGCAGGTAATCGAGTACAAGCTCAGCCTTGATTCAAATCCCGAATTTACCGGAAGCGTTCTTGTCTGCTACGCAAGAGCAATTGCAAGAATGGCAAAGCGCGGCGATTCGGGATGCAAAACTGTTTTCGATATTGCACCCGCTGACCTTTCAGCCGTTGACAGAAGCGAGATTATTGCACATCTGCTGTAAAGTAATCAGTAGTCAGGGAAGCCCTTTGGGCTGAGAAAAGCAAACAAAGAATTACCGATTGCTTCGCTCTGCGCGATGCTTTTTAAAATACAGTATGGCAGAGATTTACTCCTGCCGAAAGGAAAAGCTTATGATTTGTAAAAATATTAACATTAACGGCGCTCACCTCGCATTTGCAGGTGTTGACACAGTAAAAATGGCAGAAAAGTACGGTACTCCCCTTTTTCTGATGGATGAAAACCGCATCAGAGAAAAGTGCCGCATCTATATTACCGCTATGAAAAAGCACTTTGGTGAAGAATCCTTTCCTCTTTTTGCAAGTAAGGCTCTTTGCTTCAAGCGAATTTACGAAATTATGAAAGAGGAAAATATGGGTATAGACCTTGTTTCCTCGGGTGAAATTTACACCGCCGCAAAAGCAGGCTTTTCAATGGAAAAATCCTTCTTCCACGGCAATAACAAAACCGATGCCGACATCGCCTATGCAATGGAAAACGGCGTTGGCTACTTTGTTGCTGACAGCATTTATGAGCTTTCGGCAGTTGATGCAATCGCAAAGGAAAAAGGTATCAGGCAGAAGATGATTCTCCGTCTCACACCGGGCATTGACCCTCACACCTATGCCGCAGTTGCAACAGGCAAGGTTGACTCAAAATTCGGTGTTGCCATTGAAACGGGCCAGGCAGAGCTTTTTCTCAAGGAAGCACTCACCTTCGGAAATCTCGACATCAAGGGCTTCCACTGTCATGTAGGCTCTCAGGTCTTCGACGAGGAAGGCGACGTTTACCTCGATGCTTCAACAATTATGCTTCACTTCATCAAGAAGATGAATGAGCTTTACGGCTTCACAACAGAAATTCTTAATATGGGCGGCGGCTTCGGTGTAAGATACACAGATGAAGACCCCTTCCTTGACATCGAAAAAGCAATTGAAAGCCTTGCAAAGCACATCAAAGCAACAGTTTCCGAGCTTGGCATCAAAATGCCCAAGGTAATTATGGAGCCGGGCAGAAGCATTGTTGCCGATGCAGGTATGACACTTTACTCTGTAGGCACACTCAAGGAAATCACCGGCTACAAAAATTACGTTTCCATCGACGGTGGTATGACTGACAACCCCCGTTACGCCCTTTACGGCTCAAAGTATACTCTTTTACTCGCAAACCGTATGAATGAGGAATGCGACTTCCGTTGTGACGTTGTAGGACGATGCTGCGAAAGCGGTGACATCATCCAGCCCGATGTCAGCCTTCCCAAGCCCGTCAGAGGTGACATTGTTGCCGTCTGCACAACGGGTGCTTACAATTTCTCAATGGCATCAAACTACAACAGAATCCCCCGTCCCCCCGTCGTAATGCTCAAGGACGGCACAGACTATCTTGCAGTTAAGCGTGAGACCTTTGCTGACCTTGCACAGAGAGATGTGTAATTATAGTGGAAAGTAGTAAGTAGTAAGTAGTGAGACTTGATAAGGTGATGAAATGGAAGAAGAAGTAAAGCATAAAAGAAGAGTGCGCTACAAGGGCACCCATCCGAGAAAATTCGAGGAAAAATACAAAGAATTAAATCCCGAAAAATACGCCGACGATGTGGCTCACATCATTGCAAGGGGTGCAACGCCTGCAGGCATGCATATTTCAATTATGGTTGACGAAATTCTTGAGTTTCTTGACATCAAGCCGGGACAAACAGGACTTGATGCAACCCTCGGCTACGGCGGTCACACAAGAGCAATGCTTGAAAAGCTTGATGGCAAAGGCCACATTTACGCTCTTGATGTTGATCCTATTGAATCGGCTAAAACAGAAAAGCGCCTTCGTGAGGCAGGCTTCGGCGAGGACATTCTCACAGTAAGATTGCAGAACTTTGCCGACATTGACAAGGTTGTTGCTGACACGGGAAAAAAGTTTGACTTCATCCTTGCCGACCTCGGAGTAAGCTCAATGCAGATTGACAATCCCGAAAGAGGCTTTTCCTACAAGGTTGAAGGTCCTCTTGATTTAAGGCTCAACCCTCACAAGGGTCAAAGCGGTGCCGAAAGGCTCAAGGAAATGACAAGAGACGAAATCATCGGTATGCTCACGGAAAATGCCGACGAGCCCTACGCCGAGCAGATTGCAAGAGTGATTATGAAATATTACTATATGGGAAAGCCTGTTGAAACAACCTCTGACCTTCGCAGATGCGTTGAAGAGGCACTTTCATTTCTTCCTAAAAAGGAGCAAAAGGATGCAGTAAAAAAATCCTGCCAACGCACCTTTCAGGCAATCCGCATTGATGTAAACAGTGAGTTTGAGGTCCTTTATGCTTTTCTCGATAAGCTTCCCGATGTACTCAACGAAGGCGGACGGGTAGCGGTGCTGACCTTCCATTCAGGCGAGGACAGACTCGTCAAGAAATCCTTCAAGGCTCTGCACAAGGAAGGCGTTTACTCCTCGGTTGCAAGAGATGTTATAAGACCGAGCCACGAGGAATGCATCAGAAACAGCCGTTCAAAATCAACTAAGATGCGTTGGGCAATAAAATAAAATAAAACAAAAAGCCACTGAAAACCTGAAAGGGTTACTCAGTGGCAATTTTTATTCGCTGATTCTGTCAACAATTATTCTGACCTCATTGTTTTCGACCGCCGCAAAGCCGTCTGAAATTTCAGCAGTGAAAATCTGCTTTTCTTTTTCAGATGCTGTAAGCTTTCCCTTTTTCAGAGAAAAAACTGCTTTTGCGTGGCCTTTTTTGATTCCGTAAAAGCCCGAAAATTCACCGCTGACACTGTCGGAAACGGGAATTCTGACGCTGTCGCATAAAATCGGTGAAAGCTGACGGTCAACGGTGTAAATTTTAAGGGTAAGTCCGTCTGTCATTTATCTCACCCTTTTTCCTTCTTGTAGGCAGTATACACATCATCAATTGTTCCCGACATAAGGAAATACTGCTCGGGGATGCTGTCACACTCACCGGAAAGGATTCTCTCAACGCTGTCTACGGTCTTTTCCAAGGGTACATAAATACCCTGCTGACCCGTAAAGCCTTCGGCAACATGGAAGGGCTGACTCATAAAGCGCTGAACTCTTCTGGCTCTTTTAACAAGCTGCTTATCCTCTGCGGAAAGCTCGTCCATACCGAGAATTGCAATAATATCCTGAAGCTCTGCGTATTTCTGCAGAACTCTCTGTGTTTCCTTTGCAGTTTTATAATGTCTGTCACCTACAAAATCGGGAGTGAGTGCTCTTGAGGATGATTCAAGAGGATCAACGGCAGGATAAATGCCAAGCTCAACTATTTTTCTCGAAAGAACGGTTGTGGCATCAAGATGAGAGAAGGTTGTGGCAGGGGCAGGGTCCGTAAGATCATCGGCAGGAACATAAACTGCCTGAACCGATGTGATGGAGCCGTTGCCCGTGGAAACGATTCTTTCCTGCAATTTACCCATTTCCGAGGCAAGAGTAGGCTGATAACCGACAGCCGAGGGCATTCTTCCGAGAAGTGCGGAAACCTCACTACCCGCCTGAGTGAAACGGAAGATGTTGTCAATAAACAAAAGCACATCCTTATGGGACTTTTCACGGAAGTATTCAGCCATGGTAAGTCCTACAAGCGGCACACGGAGTCTTGCACCTGCAGTTTCGTTCATCTGACCGAAAACAAGTGCCGTTTTGTTTATAACTCCCGACTGATTCATTTCATTCCACAGGTCGTTGCCCTCTCTTGAGCGCTCGCCGACACCTGCAAAAACAGAATAGCCGTCATGCTCAAAGGCAACATTACGGATAAGCTCCATAATGAGAACTGTTTTGCCGACACCTGCGCCGCCGAAAAGACCGATTTTACCTCCCTTGATATAGGGAGTCATAAGGTCGATAACCTTGATGCCCGTTTCCAGAATGTCTGTGGATGAAACGATTTCGGCAAAGGGAGGAGCAGCGTGGTGAATCGGCCATTTTTCTGCGGTTTCAATTTTCTCACCGCGGTCAATGGGCGCACCCGTAACATTTACCATTCTGCCGAGAGTTTCCTCACCTACGGAGATTTTTATCGGTTCGCCCGTGTCAACTGCCTTCATACCTCTGGACATACCGTCGGTGGGATTCATAGAAATACATCTGACCTCACCGTTTCCTAAGTGCTGTGACACCTCAAGGGTATATGTTTGTTCATTAACTTCAACATTAACAGCGTTGAAGATATCGGGAATTTCATTTAAAGAAAAGAGAATATCCACAACAGGACCCGTTATTCTCTGTACCATTCCGATGTCGCCTTTTGCCATTTCACACATCCCCCTTCATTGAAAATTCCGATGAGATTTCTATAACGTCAGCAGTAACCTGACTCTGACGCTTTCTGTTCATTTCTGTTTCTAATTTTGCACTGTATTCGCAGGCTGTATCATAGGCCGAGCGCATCGCTGTCAGGGTTGCCGCCTGGGCACCGAGAGCTGCTTCAAGCACTCTTTTGTAAAGCACGCTGAGGAAGATTTTCTCAGCATTGTTTTTTATCACCGTCTCTCTGTCGGGGACAAAGAAAGGTGTCTCCCCTGCCGTTTGGCCTTCCTCGTAATTGAAAAGGTCCTTACAGACAGGGCTTTGCTTCATCATATTGATATATTCGGGATAGACCGTTTTAACCGATGAGATTTCACCGTTTTCAAGCAAAGTGCGTATATACTCAAAAAGCTCTCTCACCTGCTCATAAGAGGGTATATCATCAAAGGTAAAAGCTTTTACTGTATCTATGCCCTTTCTTTCGAAGTATTCTTTTCCCTTTTTGCCACAGGAGATAACAACACCTTTTTCTTCAAGGTCTCCGAAAAATGACAGAAGCTCCGTGTTGAAGCTGCCACACATTCCCTTGTTGGATGTGATTACCACATAACAGCAAGGGGCATCCGGATTACTGCAACGAAGAACCGAGTTGAACTCACTGCGGTAATTTTCATAAAGCCAAAGGTATTCATTTGCATACTTTTCGTACTCAGAATAAATTCCGCTGAGCTTCGAGTACTTGACCGTCGATGCGGTTTTCATCGCACGGGTGACCTTTGCAGTTGAACGGATGGTCTGTAATTTCTTTTTTAAGCTCTGAACTGTTGCCATGATTAAAACCTCTCGGCAAATTCGCCCAAGGCTTCCCTGAGTGAATTTTTCAGCTCATCGTCAAATTTCTTTGCTTCCTTTATTTTAAGGGTAAGCTCCTTCTTTTCTTCAAGCAGGAAGCTGTAAAGCTCTTTTTCAAATTTTTCCATATCATCGGGAGAAATTTTGTCAGCATAGCCTTCGCTTACAGCAAAAATCAGAGCCATCTGCAGATAATCCTCTATAGGTGCATATCTGGGCTGACGCAGAGCCTCGGTGAGAAGTCTGCCCGAAGCCAGAGTCTTCTTTGTTTCGTCGTCTATATCCGAACCGAACTGCATAAATTCAGCAAGCTCTCTGTACTGTGCAAGACGGGTACGAAGAGAGGAAGAAACCTTTTTCATTGAAGGAGTCTGTGCCGCACCGCCCACTCGGGAAACGGAAAGTCCTACATTGACAGCAGGACGCTGACCTTCATTGAAAAGCTCTGCATCAAGGAAGATCTGTCCGTCAGTGATGGAAATTACATTGGTGGGAATATAGGCAGAGATGTCGCCTGCCAGAGTTTCAATTATAGGCAGAGCCGTAATTGAGCCGCCGCCAAGCTCATCGGAAAGATGGGCTGCACGTTCAAGAAGTCTTGAGTGCAGATAGAAAATATCACCGGGATAAGCTTCACGGCCCGAGGGTCTGTGAAGAAGAAGTGAAAGCTCACGGTAAGCAACGGCGTGCTTTGAAAGGTCGTCGTAAACGATGAGCACGTCCTTGCCGGCATACATAAAGTATTCAGCCATTGCAGAGCCCGAGAAGGGAGCGATATACTGAAGTGCCGCAGAAGCAGAGGCAGGCACGGCAATAACCGTGGTATATTCCATAGCTCCGTGTGCTTCAAGCTTTTCCTTGATTTCAGCAACAAGGGTATCCTTCTGTCCGATGGCAACATAAATACAAACAGTATCCTTACCCTTCTGATTTATGATTGTGTCAATAGCAATAGCAGTTTTACCCGTCTGTCTGTCACCGATGATAAGCTCTCTTTGTCCCTTTCCGATGGGAACAAGAGCATCAATAGCCTTGATACCGGTGTGGAGAGGTGAATTAACGGGAGCACGGTCAAGTATACCCGGTGCCTTATACTCAATAGGACGGGTTTCCTTATAGGGCAGATAACCCATAGCATCAATCGGATTTCCGAGAGCATCAACAACTCTTCCGAGAAGGCATTCACCTACGGGAACAGAAGCAATTCTGCCCACACGTCTTACACGGCTGCCGCTTTCAATGTGCTGAAAATCGCCGAAGATAACGCAACCGATACGGTTCTGCTGAATATCGAGAACCATTCCTCTTTCTCCGCATTCGAACTCAACGACCTCACCGTACATGATGTCAGCAAGACCGTCCATCCAGCAGATGCCGTCGGAAACAGACATAACTCTGCCGAGCTGATACTGATGAATGTGGGGCTTGAAGCTTTGGGCTTTTTCCGTAAATTCCTGAATAAGATGACCTACTGTGTCATCGTGCATAATAGGCTCACGGCTGAGTGTCTTTCCGAACTGATAAAGCTCCTCGGAAATTGTGCCGTCATAAACCGTATCACCTATACGAAGTCGCAATCCACCGATAAGAGACGGATCCTCGAGCACCCACAGGGAGGTTTTTCCGCCGACCTCAGAAAGCATCTGTGAGGTGATTCTGTCCACATCTTCAACTATATCCTTTGAAAGAGTATAAGCCGAAGTGAGAGTCACATAAAGCACATCGTGATGCTTAAGGTAAGCCATATCACCCGGAGTGAGGGTGATTCTTTTAAGAATCTCATCAATTACCTGTCTGTCAAGCTCTTTGATTTCATCAAGATACTTTTCATAAGAGAAAAGGCTTATTACATTTTCCTTCATTACGGAAAAAAGCTCTTTCCGGGCGTGTTCGATCATCACACGGTGAATTTCACTTTTCTCCCTTTCACGGAAGGCTTCAATTGATGAAATTTTCTCTGCAACAAGACTCTGTGCTTTCTCGGCTTCTTCACTGCAATCAACGGCAAAGGCTTCGGCGGAAGGCACATTCAAAACCGGCACAGGCATTTTTTCAATTTCCTCTGCCCTGTCGAGATCTTTGTTTATTCTTTCATATCTGCCGCCGAAAATCCTTTTCACTGTTTTTCTTCCGACTATAAAAAGAAGGGCGACGAGAATAAGAAAGTTAATAATTACATATTGTATTTCCATAATATCATATCCTGTTAGAGATAATGTTTTTTGCAAAGATAGCCGCCGCTGTCTCCATCTTAGGAGCAACGGAATAAACTATCTTGTCATACTCCCCTTTTATGCCGTTTCTGTATTCCTCGATATCAGAAAGACACTTTATGTGGGCATTTTCAATTTCCTTTTTTCCCAAGGACTGTATTTCAGACACTTTTTCCTTTGCCAGTGCCACGCTTTTAGCTTCAGCATGTGCTTTTTCTTCGGAAAGGCGCTTTTCGTTTTCTGCAGTTATGCTTTCGATGTCACGAAGCTTTTTTTCTGCACCTTCAATCTTTTCCCTACGGTCGTCGAGAACCTTGAGAACGGGCTTGAAAAGCAGATTTTTCAATATAACCGTTAAAAGCAGAAAGCAGATTACAGTCCACACTATAATTGATGGCTGTATATTCATAACCTATTCCTCAGATTTTTGAAATGAGCATGAATGCGATAAGAAGACCGTAAATGGTAAGAGCCTCCATAAGTGCAAGGGAGATGATAAGAGTTGAACGGATGTCCTTTGCGGCATCGGGCTGACGGGCAATGCTTTCCATTGCAGCCTTTGCGGTAATGCCCTGACCGATTGAGGGACCGAGTGTACTGATTGCGATTGCGATTGCTGCTGCGATTGCGATAATTGCTGAACTTGTCATTTTGATTACTCCTTTAGTTAAAAATTAGTTTGATTATTCGTCTTCTGTAACCTCTTCTAAATATATCGATACAAGCATGGTGAAAACCATCGCCTGTAAGGCACAGAACAAAAGGGACAGCACCATCATTACGACAGGTGCGCCTATGGGAAAAATGTGATAAAGCTCCTCGGTTACCATCTCTTCGCCGAAAATGTTACCGTAAAGTCGAAGAGCAAGAGAAGCAGGCTTGATGAACTCGTCAAGAACGAGAAGAGGAAGCATAAAGAACATCGGCATTACAAAGCGCTTGAAATAATGCTTCACATTATGTCTCAGTCCCGAAATCTGCAGGAAAAGAAATGTCAGAATGCCGAGACCTGCCGTGACGGAAAGCGAAGCAGTCGGTGCCTTCACATAATCCGTAAGTCCCACACCGGGAATCATACCCGAATAGTTCGAGAAAATTATAAAGATAAAAAGCGACGCAAGGAATGTAAAGTATTTTCTCGCCTTCTTTTTGCCGAGAATATCCGTAAAGAAGTTGTCGAGATACTCAACACCGGTTTCGACAATGTTCTGAAATTTTCCCGGCCTTTCCTTGAGATTGAATCTGACAATGAGGGAAACCACCGTAAGCACGCCGAGTATTATCCACACTGCAACGACTTCTCCCGTTACATCGAATATACCGAAAAGCCTGATGATTACCTCGGATTTTTCACCCATCTGTCTCATCCTCCTTTTTCTTTCTGAGTGCCGACTCGTTAACAGCCAGAAGCTTTTTCGTAAAGAAAAGCATCGGCAAGGTCATTCCGAGAACGGCTCCAACCAGAAGATAAACAGGATCTGCAAGCTTCAAATTTGTACCGATAAAATAAGAGGCCGCAAGAAAGCCTATTTGTAAAATCTGTCTTGCTACAGTAACAAGAGAGTATTTTTCGGGAGCATTTATAAGTACCTTTTTTGAAATAAGATAATTAACAAAAGCAATAAGCAAGCCTATTGCCGCAGCGATCAATGCCCCTATAATATTATGATTCATACAATCACCGTTTCTGTCTGTTTTAAAGTAATTATAGCACTTTAGTTTCATTTTTCAATAGTAATTCTGCCTTTTTATAAGTGCATTTGAAGTCCTTTTTAGACATTTTTGCACAAATTTCAAAATAAAAAACGGGAGAATTCAACTTGACTTCGAACTCACATTCCCGTTTTTCCCTTTTAATTATTATTACTGATTCACAACCTCAATGCTGTCTCCCTCAAAAACCTTGCCGCCCTTGATTACGCGGGCAAAGATACCCTCCTTCGGCATAATGCATTGACCGACAAGCTTTCTTATTGCACAGCCGTCGTGACACTCCTTACCTATCTGACTTATCTCAATGAGACATTCACCCACCTTGAGCGTTGTGCCTACGGGAAGAGTGTGAAGCTCAATCCCCTCGGTTGTGAGATTTTCGGCGAAAACACCGTGGCAGAGTCCGTCTGTGGGAAGGCCCTTACTTTTGTCAATGCTTTCCTTTGCAAGAAGGCTCACCTGACGGTGCCACTTGCCTGCGTGTGCATCGTTTTCAAAGCCGAAATCCTCTATCATCACACCCGGATTGATTGATGTCTTGGGTGTGCCCTTCTTTTCACTTATGTTGATTGCAAGAATTTTACCTTTCATTGCTGTTATCCTCCTATCTTATTAAGTCCGTGACTGTGCCCGTAGGAGCAGGAAAAGCTATGCTCTGTGGGCTTACTTAAAATTGCTTCCTTAGCCTTTTCGACAAGTAAAGCCTCATCGTCAATGTAAGGCATAAGATCAAAAAGCCTATCGTTTCCGAGACAAGGTCTTACCTTTCCGTCACTCAGAAGCCTGATTCGGTTACAGTCGGCACAGAATTTATCACTTACGGGAGTGATGAAGCCTATTCTGCCCTTGAAGTCCTTTGCAGTGTAATATCTGGCGACACTTTTTTCAAAGCTACCCTTCTTCTCACCTTCAAAAGGCTCAAGAAAGGGAAACGCTTCAAGAATTTCCTCGCCCCTTATCACAAGTCTTTCATTTTCGCCCTCATCGGAAAAGGGCATCAGCTCAATGAAGCGTACATCAATTTTTCTGTCTCTTGCGATGTTAATCAGCTTTTCTGCCTGGTCGTCGTTTTCACCTCTTATGAGCACTGCGTTGAGTCTTATGGGTGAAAGACCGACTTTTTCCGCCTCGTCTATGCCCTCATATACCTTTTCAAGAAGGTCAAAGCCTGTTATTTTTTTGTACTGCTCTTTATCTGTAGTATCCAGGCTGATGTTTACTGCATTGACGCCTGCTTCTTTCAGACTTCCGGCGTACCTTGAAAGAAGCACACCGTTGGTTGTGATTGCAAGCTTTTTTATACCCTCAATTCTGCCTATCCTCTGTGCTATGTCACAGATGTCATTTCTTAAAAGGGGCTCTCCGCCCGTAAGTCGCACCTTTGTGATGCCGAGCCTTGCAAAGGCACGGACCAGCTTTTCGACTTCTTCGGGTGTAAGCTCACTGTCCCTTTCACATTCGGCTCCGCAGTAGGTACAGTTGAGATTGCATCTTTTTGTAAGAGAGACACGCAGATAGTTTATTTTTCTGCCGTAAGAATCAATCATTGAAAAAATCACTCTTTCCGCCCGTTTTTTCTGTAAGCCGAATTTCCTTTATAACCATTTCACGGTCAATGGCTTTACACATATCGTAAACAGTAAGCGCTGCAACGGACGCCGCCGTCAGCACCTCCATTTCAATGCCCGTTTTGTAGGTGCATTTAGCCGCAGCAAGAATATAAAGCTCATCCTTACCGTTATTGTCAAATTCAATTTTTATGCTCTCAATGGGGATATTATGGCAAAGCGGAATAAGCTCACTTGTCTTTTTACCACCCATTATTCCTGCAATTCTTGCCGTAGCAAGACCGTCACCCTTTTTAAGCTCACTTGAAAGAAGAGCCGTTAAGGTGCTTTCCTTCATTCTAAGGGTTGCCCTTGCCTTTGCCGTACGGTTGGTAAAAGCCTTTTCGCCGACATCAACCATTACCGCCTGACCTTTTTTATCAAGATGGGTAAATTCATTCAAAGCTGTAACCTCCCATTTTTGCGAGCCTTTCTTTCAGCTCCTCACTTTGTAAAATCTCAAAAAATGCTTTTACGGCTTCGTTTTCCTCTGCTTCGGTATTAACGAGAAAATCATATTCCTCGGTGGAAACGGGAATAAAATCAAGATCATACATTTTAGCCGCTGAATAAATACCTAGACCGCAGTCGGCATTACCCGAGGCAATCAGTGCCGCAACAGCCGTGTGGGTGAATTCCTCATTGCGGTAGCCTTCAACTGCACTTTTATTTATGCCGTGCTTTTTAAGCAGGTAATCGCAGAGAATCCTTGTACCCGAGCCGAGCTGACGGTTAACATAAACACAACGAGTAACATCGGAAAAGTCCCTTATGTTCAATGGATTTTCTTTTTTTACCATAAGCCCCTGAATTCTGCCTACACCCTTATGAAGAGCTGCAGAAGCGTCGGGAAAGTATTTTTTTACATAGCTTTCATTGTATTGCCCGTTTTCGGTATCAAGAAGATGAATTCCGCCAAGGTGAGCACTTCCCGTTTTAACGGCATTAATTGCACCCATACTTCCCACGTGAGAGGATGAAAGGGTGAATGGATATCCCCTCTTTTTCATAATGTCCTTTATCTCGTCAATCATCGGGTCGTGACTGCCCGTTACGATAAGTGCCGAGCTGATTTCATCTTCGGGCCTGAGAAGTGTGATTTCCACTTCCTCGCCCTGCTCAATTCCCTCGCTGTCCTGAGGAATCTCGAGGATGCCATCGGCCTTTGTAAAGCTTGTGACAACACCTGCACCACGCATTAGTGGTACTGCAGTAAAGCTGTCGCCGACCTTGCCGAGACTTACTCTTACGAATTCGTGATACTTGAGTGATGACACCACTCTTTTACCGAGGATAGCTTTAACTCTTTTTCTTTCGGGGACATTGTTGCCACCCATACGGTACACAAGGTCACGGACAATGTTTTCCATTATAACAATTGCAGAAACGGGATAACCGGGAAGTCCCACAACGGGAACAGTGCCGATTTTACCGAGCACGGCAGGCTTTCCGGGCTTGACTGCAATTCCGTGAACGCAGACTGAGCCGAGCTCCTTTATTATGTCGCAGGTGTAGTCGTCTCTGCCTGCAGATGAGCCTGCAAGGACAAGCACGGCATCACATTCGTCGCAAGCTGCTGTGAGGGCCTCTTTAAGAAGCTCTCTTTTGTCTTTTACTATGGGGTAAACCTTGCTTTCTCCGCCCCATTCCCTGACCATAGAAGAGAAAATGGAGGAATTGAATTCAATTATGTCACCCTTCCGGGGGTTTTCTGTCGGAGGAACAATTTCATCGCCCGTGGGTATTATACCCACGAGAGGCTTTTTAACTGAAGTAAAATGTGTGATACCGCCTGCAAGGATTGCACCGCACAAGGACGGAGTTATCTTTGTAAGTGAGGGTGCAATCATATCACCCATACAGATATCCTCACCGACCTGACGCACATTCTGCCAGGGATGAACGGCTGAATAGAGGGTAACCCTACCCTCTTCATCCTCGTAAACATCCTCAACCATTACAACCGCATCGTGATTGTCAGGAATCGGATCACCCGTGTCAACAACGATGTACTGCTCCTTTGAAAGCACAACGGGAGTGCTTTCACTTGCACCGTAGGTGTCTTTAGCCTTAACAGAGATCCCGTCCATTGCCGAAGCATTATAGTGTGGCGAGCAGATTTTAGCGTAAAGTGCATCAGCAGTCACTCTACCAAAAGCAAGATGTGTCTGCACGTCCTCGGTTTTAAGCTCTGTAAGCTCATTATTTATAAGCGTGAAAAACCTCTCCTTCGCTTCCGCAAGAGGGATATTGTCAAGATAGTTGTGTTTCATAAGATACTCCTTAAGTAGTGAGTAGTAAATAGTAAGGTTCAGTAATTATCAGTAGGGTTAATTCCGAATTAAAACAGTTTTACCTCTACATCTTCCTGCGCCCTGAGTCCTTCTCTGTTACGGTCAATGACGATGTAACCGTCAGCTTCTGAAAGCAAGGAAATCACTCCGCTTTTGTGAAAAATCGGGTAAGCGGCTTTGTCCTCAAGCTTCACGGGTATGAATTCCTCTCTGCCGTTGTTTGATGAAATGTTTGTTGCGGTAGACGCTCTGACAGCTTTTGTGTCAATCGTGCATCCGCTTATCCTTTTTGCAAGAGGAAGAGCAAAGCGCCTTGCCGTAAAATAAGCCGCCGCAGGATGTCCCGGAAGCCCGAAAACTGCCTTTTTGCCTATTCTGCCGATGATTGTGGGCTTGCCCGGTTTCATTGCGATTCCGTGAAGAAACACCTCACCAAGGTCATTTATAACCTTAACTGTCATATCTCTTGCCCCTGCCGAGGAGCCGCCCGAAAGAAGAATAATGTCGCATTCCTCACTTGCTCTTTTCGTTTTTTCAAAAAGCTCACTGTAATCGTCCTTCACGATGCCGTAAAGCTCACAGTCAAAGTCGTTTTCCCTGAAAAGTGCCGCAAGGATGTGACTGTTTACATCACGCACCTGACCTCCCTGAGGCTTCTCGCCAACACCGACAATCTCGTCACCGCTTGAAATGATGCCGACCTTAAGCCTTTTCTCACATTCAGCCTCAGTAATTCCGAGTGAAGCAAGAACGCCGATGTGCTTTGAAGAAAGAAGAGTTCCTTTTTTCAAAACAATCTGACCCTCTTTCACATCGTCACCTTTTTTTGTAACATTTTCGAAGGGGCTTACTGCCTTATATATAAGAATTGTGCCATCAAAAAGCTCCTCGGTGGTTTCCACCATCACAGCGCTGTCAGCTCCCTTCGGAAGCATTCCGCCCGTTGAAATTTTTACGCATTCACCCGTTCCGATTTCGCATTCAGCCGCTTGTCCCATAAGGATTTCACCCTTTAATTCAAGCTGGCAAGGCATACTTTCCGATGAACCGAAGGTATCCTCAGAGCTTACCGCGAAGCCGTCAACGGTGCTTCTGTCAAATTCGGGAACATTCTCAGCGGAAAAAATGTCCTCGGCAAGCCTTCTTCCTACAAGGCAGTCAAGACCTACCCTTTGTGTGGAAAGAGCATAAAATGAAAAGGCTTCATTTATTATTTCATCGGCTTTTTCAGTTGATACAACCTTAAGCATTGTTTTCACCCCGAGTAACTATTCTGCCATCACAAAGGCTCACTATCCTGACCTTTTCAAAATCGGGAATCTCCTCTGTGTGACTCGTCATAATAAGCGTGCAGTCCGTTTTTCTGCAGTATTCGGCAATAATGTCGTTTATAATTTTTCTGCTTTCCTTGTCCGAGGCACTTGTCGGCTCATCAAGAAGAATGATGTCCGCCTTCCTTGAAAGCACTCTTGCAAGACAAAGTCTCTGACATTCACCACCCGAAAGCGTTTTTGCATTTTTGCTTTCCAGATGCTTTAAATTGAACGCTTCGAGGATTTCGTCGCATCTTTCCTTTTTTTCGCTGCCCTTGAGACAGCAAAGGATGTTCTTTCTGACACTTTTGTTAAAGGGTAAGCATTGCTGTGGGAGGTAAAAAAGACTTCCTTCTTTTCTCACCTCACCCTCAGACTCCCTAAGTGTTCCTGCAAGAATTTTAAGAAGCGTGCTTTTACCGCTTCCGTTGTGTCCCGTAAGCACTATGCACTCGCCTTTTTTGACCGAAAGCTCATCAACAGAAAGGACGGTTCTGTTTCCGTAGGTTTTCTTAAGTCCTTTAATTTCAATCATTCCTCGCCATCCTCCCTTACAAGAAGTGATGCGAGAATGTTAACTGCAAAGGAAATAAGAAGCAGTATCATTCCCAGAGCAAGTGCAAAGGTGAATTTGCCCTTGTTAGTTTCAAGCATAATCGCTGTTGTCATAACTCTTGTTTTCCATTGGATGTTTCCGCCTACGATACTCACCGCACCGACCTCGGCAATTGATCTTCCGAAGGCGGTAAGCACAACTGAAAGGAGTGATGTTCTGTTCTGTGAAAGGAAAAGTCTCATCGTTTTCCATTTGTCGAAGCCGAGGCCTCTTGCAGTTTCGGTGAGATTTTTCGAGTTGACAGAGCATACACCTGAAGTAAGACTTATCACAACAGGGGTTATAAGAAGACATTGGGCAACCACCATAACCTCAACGGTAAAAAGAAGTCCGAGGGAGCCGAAAATGCCGTACTTTGTGAAAAGCATATAGACAATCAGGCCTGCCACCACCGGTGGCAAGCCCATTAAGGTATTTATTATCTTTTTGACTGTCCGTTTGCCCTTGAAGCTTGTACTCGTCAGAAGCACACCCAGAGGCATACCGATAAGGCAGGAAATTGTTGTGGAGAAAAAGGACATTCTCAATGTGACGCCGATTATCTGCAGAATTTCCCTGTCCATTGACAAGATAAGCTCAAAGGCTTCTGTGATTTTGTCCAAAGCTTATTCTTCGATGAGATAAAAGAGTGCTTCGCCGTACTGCTCTTCGCCGTACTTTGCGATAAGTGCGCTAGCTTCTTCGCCGGTCATCCATTCGATGAGAGCCTTTGCACCCTCTGTGTTGATGCCGTCAAGCTTTTCGGGATTACATTCGATAAGCGAATATGTATTCATCATATCATCGCCCTGACCGAGAACGATTTCAAGATCGAGGCTTTCCTTGTTTGAAAGGAAGGTTGCCTTGTCTGTAAGGCAGTATGCGCCTTCTTCACTTGCCATTGTAAGGCAAGCGCCCATTCCCTGACCTGCATTTACATACCATGAAGCAGTCTCTGCATCAGGAACATTTTCGCCCCAGATTTTAAGCTCGGCCTTATGTGTACCGCTGTCATCACCACGGGAGATGAACTTTGATTCTTTTGAAGCAATCTTACCGAAGGCTTCTGCTGCGTTTGCACTGTCAGCAATACCTGCAGGATCTTCAGCAGGGCCGACAACTACAAAGTAATTGTACATAAAGGGGATTCTTTCAACGCCGTAGCCGTCATTGATGAAGGTTTCCTCACTTGCCTTTGCATGAACAAGGATAAGATCGGCATTGCCGTCAACTGCCTTCTGGATAGCTGCACCTGTACCTGCAGACTGAACCTCAACGGTGTAGCCTGTTGCTTCCTGGAATACAGGAAGAAGGTAAGGAAGAAGACCTGAGTCGTTAACGGATGTGGTTGTTGACATACGGATTACCATGTTCTTCTCTGCATTCTCGGGTGTAACATTGCCGTCAGTTGTGTTACCGCCCTTACAGGCTGCAAACATAAAGAGCATTGAGAGTGCAAGAAGCACAGCAAGAAGTTTTTTCATGATCATTTCTCCTTTTCAATCACGGAAGGCAAAAGCGTTTCCACTTTTCACCCTAAGCCGTTAACTGCCTTTTTTCTTCAAAGCAGCTTGTGTTATTTCGGCTTCGCTCCTTTTCCCCTATGAAGAATCACTTAGAGATGGGAGTCGGATAATAATCAAAGATGCCATTAAGCATCACTTCTTACAAAAATATTAACTAAAATAATAAAAAAACTGTAAAATATATTGTAAATTTTTACTAACAGTGGTATTATTATACTACAAATTATTATAAATTTCCATAGGTTGAGGTGATTTTTTTGAAATTCGGTGTAATTTGTGTAAGCGACCGTTGCAGTAAAGGTCTTTGTGAAGACAAAAGCGGCCCTCTTATCAGTGAAATTCTTTCATCTCTCGGTGAAACAGTTTTCTACGAAACCGTACCTGACGAAAAAACTCTCATCAGCCTTTCTCTTATAAAAGGTGCAGACACCTTCGGGTGTGATGTGATTTTCACAACCGGCGGCACAGGTCTCGCTCCGAGGGATGTTACTCCCGAGGCAACCAAGGCGGTAATTGAAAAGGATGTGCCCGGCATCAGTGAAGCAATCAGACAAAAAAGCCTTGAAATCACACCCAAGGCAATGCTGTCGAGGGCTGCAAGCGGAATAAGAGGAAAAACCCTCATTATCAATCTGCCGGGAAGCCCGAAGGCAGTCAGAGAGTCTATTGAGGTTGTGCTTCCCGTACTTTCTCATGCGGTTGAAACGCTTTCAGGTGAGACAATTTCATGCGGAGGGAATTATTGAGTAGTCAATAGTCAAGATCTCCTTCGTGCATATTGTAATGATAAACTTTTCTCAAAGGAGAAAATTAAAATGGATAAAAGCATCAGAAACTTTATAAATGATAACCGCAACTCTCATAGTAACAACCAACCGGAATCAAAAATATTCTTTTATTGGTTATTAAATATAGCATTTTATTTTTTAGGAAGCAATGCTATAGTATGGGGAATTGCAGTAACTGTATTAAATGTTATTGTTACTGTGTTATATTTTATAAAAAAGAAAAGCCTTGTGTTTGAGGATATAAAAATTCTCGGCAACGGAATCAGCGATATTTATTTTGCACTTCTGTTCGCCTTATTATCATACAGACTTTTTTCAGAACAATATCTGAACAATATTCTGATATTGTTAGTTTTTATATTTGTTTTGTGTATAATTGTTTGTGCATCATGGATAGTTACATACCTTTTGATAAAATCAGGAAAATACAATCCACATCAAAACAAGAAGACATCTTCTGTTTTAAGTGTCATAATCGGTATGATATTTGCACGATATGTATTTCTAAATGAAACAATTCCTCACATGTTGATTGCTTTTATTGTGTTTTTTTTAATAGCCGCATTTTTTGCAGTAAAAGGCGGAAAAAACATTCTCAGATTCTTGTTGATAAATCAACTTGATGAATCAGATAAAGATTCATCACCTGAACACTGAAAGGACTGAAAACTTGAACGTAAAAGAACAAACACAAGGCTTCAGCCTCAAAGATAAAACCGCCGCCGTTGTCGGACTTGGCGGACTCGGTTGTAATATTGCCGTTCACCTTGCAGGCGCAGGCTTCAAAAGAATTTACCTTTTCGATTATGACACGGTAAACGAAAGCAACCTTAACAGACAGTTTTTTTACAAAAAAGATGACATCGGAAAAAGCAAAACCGAAAGAGCAAAAGCATTTCTTTCAGCCTATGCTCCCGAAACGGAATTTGTCGGTGTCGGAATGAAAATTGAAAAAGCGAGAGACCTCGACTGTGCGAAGAGTTGCGACATCATTTTTTCAGCTCTTGACAACAGCGAGGCAAGGCTCGTTCTCGAAGGCTTCTGCCGTAAAGCTCACATCCCACTTGTAACGGGCGGAATTGACGGCTTTTACGGTATGGCCTACCTTTATCTGCCCGATGAAAGCACTCCCCCCGAGGAACTTGGATTAAGCGAAAAGGGCAAAGCAAAGCACAATGTCAGCGCCGCCGCAGGAATAATCGGCTCCCTTCAGGCTTCAATCGGAATACAATACCTGCTCACGAATGACAAAAGCATTTCAAAAAAGCTTTTTATTTATGACGAAACTCAACTCAGCACACTAAAATTAAAATAAAAAAACAGAGGTGATCTCCAATGAGCACAAAATTGAAAGCTTATACCGGTAAGGTACTTTTCGTTGACCTTACCAAAAAGACCTACGAGGAATTCCCATGGACCGATGAGGACAGAAAGAGAACAATCGGCGGTAAGGTTATGGCCGCTGATATCCTTCTTCAGCACATCAGACCGGGAATGAAGGCATTTGATGAGGACAACTGGCTTGTTATCACAACAGGTCCTCTCACCCGTTGCAAAACGCCCTCCTCAACACGCTTCAACATTTCAACAGTTTCCCCCCTCACAGGTCTTCTCACCTCCTCAAACTGTGGCGGTCCCTTCGGCAGAAGACTCAAGAAGGCAGGCTGGGATGCGATGATTATCACAGGTAAGGCAAGTGAGCTTACCTGGATTGAAATTGAAGACGACAACATCACCTTCCATGAGGTTCCCGAAATGAAGGGAATGCTCACAGGTGAAATCAACAAGAAGTTCAAGGGCGGTATCAGTCCCCTTACAATCGGCCCGGCAGGTGAAAACAAGGTGCTTTACGCAGGTGTTTTCTCTGGCGAAAGAACTGCCGGCAGAGGCGGTGTAGGTGCCGTTTTCGGTGACAAAAACCTTAAGCTCGTCACCGCAAAGGGAACAAAGGACGTTGAAATTCACGACAAGGAAAAGCTCGACAAGCTGACAGCAGAATGGAAAATGCAGCTTCTCCGTCATCCGATTACAGGCGCTCAGCTTTCAAAGCTCGGCACTGCGGGTCTTGTTGCTCCCATGCAGGCACACAGAATTCTTGCAACCAAAAACTTCGGTGACGGCCGCTTCGAAAACTTCGAAAAGGTTTCGGGCGAGGAGCTTGCCGAAAAGCACCTCGTAGGTAAGGGTAACTGCTACTCCTGTCCGATGCGTTGCGAAAGACGAGTCAAGGTTGACGGCAAAAATGTCAAGGGACCCGAGCTTGAAACCCTCGGTCTTTTAGGTCCCAACATTATGAATGACGATATTGAAAAAATTCTCCGCTGGAATCTTGAGCTTGACGAGCTCGGTATGGACACAATCTCCTGTGCAGGCTCAATTGCCTTTGCAATGGAGCTTAACGAAAAGGGAATGTGGGATTGCGGACTCGAATTCGGCAAAACAGATAATTTAAGTGAGGTTTTCGAGAAGATTGCTTACCGCGAGGGCATCGGCGACATTCTCGCTGACGGCACAAAGCGTATGAGCGAAAAATTCGGCGGCAAGGAATTTGCCATCCACGCAAAGGGCATGGAGCTGGCCGCTTACGAGCCGAGAGGAGCTGTCGGTCAGGGCTTAGGCTATGCAACTGCAAACCGCGGCGGCTGTCACCTCAATGCAGGCTATATGGTTGTTCTTGAGGGTCTCGGTCTCAATATGGACTCATACACAGCAAAGGGTAAGGCAAGCCTTGCAATTATGTTCCAGAACACTATGGAGGCTGCTTCAGCTGCAGGCTGCTGTGTGTTCACCTCTTACGCAATCCTCCCCTGGTTCATCGTCGCAAAGCCCACAAGCATTATGACAAGAGTTGTTCAGCAGGCATTCAAATTCCTTACTCCCATTCTTTACATCGGTATGCAGTATCCACAGATTCTCGCACTTAACCTTCCCCTCATTCAGTATCCCAGAGCAATCAACGCAGCCGCAGGCACCAAGTACACAATGGGTACCTTTATTAAAACGGGCTCCTACGGCTACAATGTTGAAAGAGTCTGCAACGTAATTCTCGGTCTTCCCGTCGGCAAGGAAGCAGACACACTTCCCAAGCGTCTCACCGATGAGGAGCAGGTACCGGGCGACAAGAGAACAAAGGTACCTCTTGACAAAATGAAGAAGAGCTACTACATCATCCGCGGATGGAAGGACGGAGCTCCCACAATGAGAATGATCAAGAAGCTCGGAATCAAGCTTCCCGAATGTGCAAAGGAGGTTTACCCTTATGATAAAGGTTAAAATTTTCGGTGTTCTTCGTACCACAATCGGTATGAGCTATATAGAAGTAAACGCTTCAACGGTTCAGGGCGTTTTCGAGGAAATTTCCAAAACCATGAAGAAAAACTATGTTGAATATCACATCCGCAAGGAGAAGGAAAAGGAAGACCCCAAGCTAAAGTACAAGGCTCCCCGTAATGAAGCACTTATGCCTCACAAGAGCCTTGAATTCAAGGACGCAATTGTTTATGTTGCAGGTGAACGCTGCATGAAAAAGAAAATGAAGCTTCAGGGTGACGAGGAAATCTGGCTTCTCAGCCCTGCAGCAGGCGGCTGATTCTCAAAACAGATATATAAAAACAGAAGCTGTCCGACCTGCATCGGGCAGTTTTTGATAAAAGCATAAGGAGTTATTCAAATGTCAGAAAAGCTTATTATTTTCGACTGCTTTGGTGTAATTTTCGAAGAGGTTGCACCGACATTTCTCAAGAAATTTCTTGCAGAGGACAAGGCACTCATCATCAAGGAGGAGCTTTTTGTTCCTGCCGACTTGGGAAAGATTACCTATGACGAGCTTCTTACGAATATGGCAAGGGTGCTTGAGGCAGACAAAGAGGAAATGATAAAGGAATGGAACGCGATGTTCATTCTCCGTGAGACGATTCTTCCCGTTATCAAGGTCCTCGGTGAAAAGCACGATGTGATTCTGCTTTCGAATGCACCTTTGGGTGTTGTTGAAGAAGCCTTTGATAAACACGGACTCACTCCCCTTTTCAAAAGGATGTTCATTTCCTGTAACCTTGGTCTTGCAAAGCCTGACAAGGAGATTTATCTCCACTGTGTGCGTGAAATGGGCAAAAAATATGATGAAATTTATATGATTGATGACAATTGGGGCAATCTTGAGCATCTGACTGAGATTGGCATTACGCCTATACATTATAAAAAAGATGATTCGGTACTGAAAGCTTTGATGTAAAAAAACGGAAAGTTCTTTGGGTTACCTTTCTTTCAAGAAAGGTAACGCCCCGCGGCGAGCGATGAAAAAGAAGGAGTGTGTCTCAAATGACAACAAAGGACAAAAGCATAAGAATTATTGCCATCTTTCTTTTATCGGTTACGGTACTCTTCTTTTCTGCAAGTGTAGTCTTTTTGCTTTTACACTTCAGAATATTACCCAATGTCTTTGCCGGTGGTGTTTTTGAAAATACACTTCTTGTGACAGGTTATTGTGCAATAATCGGTACCGCTACCGGCATTCCCGGTTTTTTGCTTTGCCGATACAGCCAAAAGCAAATGAAAAAAAGCAGAGACTATAAATTCACTCTGAAAAAGACACTAGGTTCGGTGCTGATGTCGCTTTCTGTTATCGCTCTGACCTACAGCTTATATCTTATACTGTACTATTTTGATATAATTCCTAACCGTAACTTGGGCTTTATGGACATTTCCCATCTTGTTGCAGGTATTGTTGCTGCCCCGGCGGCGATAATCGGAGCTATAGGATTGCTGCTTTATAAGAAATAAAAAACGGAAAGTTCTTTGGGTTACCTTTCTTTCAAGAAAGGTAACGCCCCGCGGCGAGCGAAAATAAACTTGAGGCTGTAAAAAAAGTGCAGACCGCATAAAACAAGATAACTAAAGGGTTTCTTTCGGTATTGAACTACCAAAGAAACCCTTTAAAACTGTAAAAATCAGCAAAAGCAGGCAAAAACAAGGTTTTTGCGTTTTATGCTATAAACAAACCTCGCCCTCGGAGTACCT
>JAZSAM010000064.1:0-3545 GCA_045601905.1 Acutalibacteraceae bacterium
AAGGGGATGTAAAAAACTCGTTTTTTTACATCCCCTTTTTAGGGGCTAGGAAAAAATGCGCAGAATGAACAAGCTGATTTTTACAGTTTTAAAGGGTTTCTTTGGTAGTTAAATACCGAAAGAAACCCTTTAGTTATCTTGTTTTATGCGGTCTGCACTTTTTTTACAGCCCCTTTTTTATTTATTAGATATTGAGTTATTTATTATTTTGTGTTAGAATTGCAGAGATAAATTCAAATGGAGATCGATGTCATGAAAATTGCAATTATCGGTGCAGGTGCATCAGGCCTTACCTGTGCAATAAGCACTGCAATAAAGGCAAAAGAAAATAATTTTGATGTGAGCATCACAATTTATGAAAGCCGTGACAAGGCAGGCAGAAAATTATTGGCTACAGGTAATGGCCGATGTAATCTCATGAATGAAAACGAGGGAGATTATTATTTTGACAATAATAATTTTTCTTCTTATGCATTAAATAAATTCAATGTCAGAAGCAACCTTGATTTTTTTGCCTCACTCGGACTTTATACGAGAAGTGACGAAGAGGGAAGAATATACCCTTTGAGCAATCAGGCAACCTCTGTGCTTGATGCGTTGCGTTTCAGTTGTGAGAAATATAGAATAAAAATTGCTTGCGACACTGAAGTTACCGAAATTGAAGTTTTATCCAAAGGCTTTAAAATCAACAACAGTGAATTTTATGACCGATTGGTCTTGGCTTGCGGAGGAAAAGCCGGTGTAAGGAGCTTTAACGGCTACGATTTGCTTGAGCAGACAGGACATGCCGTTACCTCGGTTTCACCGTCTCTTACTAAGCTTGAGGTTAAGGATAAAAAGTTCACTAAGCAGTTAAAGGGAATAAGACAAAAGGGCGTATTCACTCTTGTAGAATCCGAAAAAGAAATTTGCAGAGAAAAAGGCGAGCTGCTTTTTACAGATTACGGAATTTCCGGAATAGCAGTTATGCAGCTTTCTGCTTTTATTACAAGAAGTAAAAAAATTGATAGCTTCAGGATTTACGCTGACTTTGTTTCAGAAATGTCCTTCGGAGAGTTATATAATGCAATTTGCAAATTTGTTTCGGGTAACCCTTATGGTAGGGCAGAAAACCTCTTAAGTGGCTTTGTTGCAAAGAAGCTTGGCGAAGCAATAATAAAATGCGCCGGTGTTAATCTTTCTGATGAGCTTTTAACTCTCAATGATAAAAAAATCAAACTAATTACTGCTTTAATGAAAAAATTCACCTTTGAAGTTACAGGTGTAAAAGGCTTTGATGATGCGCAGGTTACTGCGGGAGGGGCCGACACTGCGTTTTTCAATCCTGAAACAATGGAATCAAAAAAGGTGAGAGGGCTTTACTGTATAGGAGAGCTTCTTGATGTTGACGGACTTTGCGGAGGTTACAATCTTCATTGGGCGTGGAGCAGCGGAAGACTTTGCGGTGAAAGCGTTATAAACGAACAGTTAAACCGAAAGGGTTAATAAAAATGATAAGAATCAATGAAATCAAAATGAGTCTTGACAGCACAAAAGAGGATCTTTATTCCGCTTGTAAAAAGGTGCTTAAAATCAAGGATGAACAAATCAAAGGGCTTACAATAATGCGTCAGAGTGTTGACAGCAGAAAAAAGGATAACATTTTTTTCTGTTATACTGTAGATGTTGATTATGACGGCGATGAAGAGAAGCTTCTTAAGAGAATCAATTCCAATAAGCTTCAGATTGTTGAGCCCTATAAATATGAGATGCCGAAAAACAAAAGAAAATCTGATTTCAGGCCCGTTGTCGTAGGCTTCGGCCCTGCAGGTATTTTTGCTGCGCTCATTCTCGCAAGAGCCGGTCTTAAGCCTCTCGTACTCGAAAGAGGCAGAGATGTTGATGCAAGAACAAAGGATGTAAACCTCTTCTTCACTAAAAGCATACTTGACGAAACCTCAAATGTTCAGTTCGGTGAAGGCGGAGCCGGCACATTTTCCGACGGTAAGCTTACTACGGGAATTAAGAACACCCTTTGCAGAAAGGTTTTTCTTGAATTTTTTGAGCACGGTGCTCCCGAAGAAATTCTTTACTCCGGTAAGCCCCATATCGGAACAGATAAGCTCGCAGGCGTTGTCAAGAATATGCGTGAAGAGATAATTTCTCTTGGCGGTGAGGTCAGATTTGAGGCCAAGCTTACAGATCTTATTATATATAACAGTTATGTTCAAGGCGTTACTTATGAAGAAAAGGGTAAATCCTATGATTTTGAAACCGATACTGTAATTCTTGCTGTCGGTCATTCTGCAAGGGATACAATCCGTATGCTTTATAAAAAAGGTATTCAGATGATGCAGAAGCCTTTTTCTGTTGGTGCAAGAATCGAACATCCGAGAGAATTCATTGATAAGGCACAGTACGGCTCTTTTGCAGGGCACAAGGCTCTCGGTGCTGCGGATTACAAAATGGCTTGTCACGGTGAGCATGAAAGGGGAGCGTACACCTTCTGTATGTGTCCCGGCGGTACAGTTGTTGCGGCAACAAGTGAAAAGGGCGGAGTTGTTGTAAACGGTATGAGTGAGTGGGCAAGAAATGCAGAAAACTCAAATTCAGCACTTCTTGTAAATGTTTACCCCGAGGATTTTCCGAGCGAGGATGTTCTTTCAGGCTTTGAGCTTCAAAGACAAATGGAGCAAAAGGCTTTCATTCTCGGAGGCGGAGATTACAGAGCTCCTTGTCAGCTTGTAGGAGATTTTCTCAAGGGTGAAAAGTCTACCGGGCTTTCTTTCGTTAATCCGAGCTGCCCGACCGGAGTTACACCTTCTGACATAAGACAGGTTCTTCCTAAAAAGGTAACAGATACAATGGCAGATGCAATTGTACAGATGGACAGAAAGCTTAAGGGCTTTGCCTTACCCGATGCAGTTCTTACTGCTCCAGAAACAAGAAGCTCCTCACCAGTGAGAATTCTTCGTGATGATATATATCAGACAAATGTGAGAGGTCTTTTCCCTTGTGGAGAAGGTGCCGGTTATGCAGGCGGAATTGTATCTGCTGCAGTTGACGGAATCAAGTGTGCACATGCCGTGCTTGAGGATGAAAGATAAAAACATAAAAGGGGCTGTAAAAAATGCGCAGAATGAATAAACCGAGCCAAAATAAAGCTTTTTGCTTTATTTTGGTTTACCAGACGGCGTACAAGGGTACCCCGAGGGCAAGGGTTTGTTTATAGCATAAAATGCAAAAACCTTGTTTTTGCCCGCTTTTGCTGATTTTTACAGTTTTAAAGGGTTTCTTTGGTAGTTAAATATGAACAAGTCCAGTAAAAACGGACAATAGAAAAAAGAGACCTCCTATGGTAGAATTAAAGAAACTACCATAGGAGGAATTTTTTATGTCAAGAAAGTATCAAAACATTAAACAATATGAAAAAGAAATATTTGAATTAAAGGAACAAGGTTTAACCTATGCACAAATAGGAGAACATTTTGGAATAGAACGAATATACATAAAAAAGTTTTTTGAAAGGCATCGTGTAAAACAAAGAAAAATTGAAGCAGGAATAG
>JAZSAM010000065.1:0-7980 GCA_045601905.1 Acutalibacteraceae bacterium
CAGCTGGGAAAATCAGCAGGCTCTTGACATACACCACGCTTCACCGATGATGGAGAAAATCATTGAGCTCAGAGAAAAGTACGGCTTAAGTATGAGAGTCGAGCGATTCTGCAGTGACCTGTCGGGAATACCCGAAAATGATAAGAGATTTATAAAAGAATAGCTTTATAAATACTGAAAGGAAGAAAAATATGATTAAAGAAAAGCTTACTAAGCTTAACTGGTTTACAATATGTCTGTTCAGCTTTATGGGCGGTATTGCGTGGAATATTGAAAATATGTATTTCAATACCTTCCTTTATAATTCCGTTTATGCAGATGCTTCTGCTGAAGCTATGGCGGGCTCAATGGCTCCCACAACCGCTATCAGCCGTATGGTTGCTCTTTCGGCTGTTGCTGCTGTGCTTACCACCTTTGTAATGGGAACGCTCAGCGATAAGATGAAAAACCGTAAGCTGTTCATCTCCGTCGGTTATCTCCTCTGGGGTATTGTTACTGCAGCCTTCGGCTTTATCACAAGAGACAACATTGCTGCACTCTTAGGTCTTACCGACGAAGCAAAAATTCTCACAACCACCGTATGGGTCGTAATTGTAATGGATATAATAATGACCTTTATGGGCTCGACGAGCAACGATGCCGCCTTTAATGCGTGGCTGACAGACATCACCACTCCGAAAATCAGACCGACAATGGAAACCGTTCTTACATTTGTCGGCTTCCTTTCAGTTGCAACTGTTATGGGCGTCGGCTCACTTGCACAGACGGGAACAGTTTCCTATCAGAATTTCTTCCTTTGCTTAGGTCTGATTGTTGCCGTTTGCGGTGCGGCAGGCTTGTTGCTTATTAAAAATCCGCCCTACAAGGCTGAGGAAAACGCCCCCAAGTCAAGCTACTGGGCAGATCTTTTCTACGGCTTCAGACCTTCCGTAATCAAGAATAACTCGAGACTTTACCTCACTCTTCTTGCCGTAGGCTTCTCAAGCGTTTCCTATCAGGTCTTTTTCCCGTACCTGCTTGTATATCTTCAGTATGTTATCATTCCCGATAACGGCGGGGAAAAGTTCATCACACCCGGTGTTATTGCAACGGCAGTTGTGGTTATAATCGCCCTTGTTGTGAGCATTGCCGTTCTTCTCAAGGTTTCGGCAAGGAATAAGGCGGCAGGTCTTGTACCCTGCGCAATTCTGATGACCACCGGTCTTTGCATCCTTTCAAGCTCAACGAGCATTTACACCGTGCTTATCGGTATTGTACCTGCTGTTGTAGGCAATCTTGTTATGGGCATCCAGTTCAACGCCGCAATCAAGGATTTCATCCCTGAGGGCAAGGCCGGACTTTTCCAGGGTATCAGAATGATTTTCACCGTGCTTATTCCCATGGTGCTCGGACCTTATCTCGGTGACCTTGCCTGCCGCAAGTCAGAGGTAACCTATCTTAACGAATACGGTGTTGAGACCATCGTTCCTGCAAAGAGCATGTTTATGTATGCCGCAATCGTTTCGGTTTTTGTCATTGTGCCTCTCTTCTTCCTTATAAGAAAGGGCTTTGACGTTGAGGAAAAGAATGTGTGAGAGCAGTTGAATAAACAGAAAAAGGGGTTGTAAAAAAACTCGCTTTTTTACATCCCCTTTCTGGTATGAATGATTATAACGGATTTGCCTTTTTAAAAAATCTATCGCTTAATAGGGTGAAGAAGTAATAGTGAAAAAGTAAATCCCAAGTCCGTTAAGACTTGGGATTTCTGGTGGGCTGCCGCCTTTCTAATCCGAAGCGACGAAAAGCCGTGTAAATTTACGCTTTAGGGCAAGGTTCAAAATACGCTCGTCACTCTAAGCCCGCAAAACAATAATACTCGGCAGATAAGGGAAATATTTATTACAGTTTTTTAACAAAAAAGTGCACCCACGAAGGGCTGCACCGTTTTGCGCTTTATTAAATTAATAATAGTAGTAATATCCGCCGTAGCCCATTGCAAATGAGAACACGAAAATAATAATGAAGCTTACTACCCACGAGATAATACCTGCAACAAGATAGGTTCTTGCGGTCTTAGGCGATTTTGACCAGTTAACGATTGCAAGAATAAGACCTGCAATAGGGATAAGAACCGAAAGAATAACCATGCCGACGTTTGCCTTATCCTCGGGCATCGGCATGCCGTAAGGATTATAGGGCTGACCGTAAGGCTGTTGTCCGTAAGGCTGCTGTCCGTAGGGTTGATTATTCACGGGTGCTGCTTCAGGCTGAGCGGGAAGCTCTGCAGCCGCACATTCAAAGCATACTACGTTTCCTTCTTCTATTTCTTTTCCGCATTTCACACAAAAAGCCATAATTTTTCCTTCGTTTATGTTTTCTTACTTTTGATTATATTGTTTTTCAGCCGCTTTATCAACAAAAATCTTACGTCGGGCAAAAAACAATATTTACCTGTGCCGTTCATCACGAAAAAAGGAGAATTGTATTCGCCGTTTGAAAAGGAGGTATGTTTTTTATAGATAATGCTGTTAATTCGTTCTTAATTTTGTTAAATATTTTTTTAACAATACCATTGAAACTATGTATAAACCCATGATATAATTAATTGATTAAAAAGTGGAGGTAGATATAATGAAAAAGTTTATTGCGATTATTCTTACTGTAATTCTCTCTCTTTCAATTATGGCACCTGCTGCCTGTGCGGTAGATGCAAACGACACACCTGTCGTTATTCTCAGAGGTGACGGTGTTGAACTGGTCAACAGAGACGAAAACGGCAACGAAACAGAAATCTGGCCCATAGGTGCAAGTGATTTCGACGGAAAAATCGGTGAAACCGCAAAGAACATTCTTATTCCGTTTCTTACAGAGGGTCTTCTTTTTGATAAATGGGATAACTACTACAAGGTTTGTTATGAAGAGCTTTCACCCATTATGGCAGACGTTGTTCTTGACGAAAACGGTTCTCCCCGCAACAGCTCAGGCATCAGCTCTTCAAGCTTGAATTCAAACAGAACAAGCTGTAATGTTGACCGCAGATACCAGGCTAAATACGGTGCTACGGACTACACATTCTATTATGACTGGCGTCTTTCACCCTACGATATCCCCTACGGTGAAACTGTAAGAATCGTTGACCTTCTTCACACATACATCAAAAATGTAAGCAAAGCTAACGGCGGCAGAAAGGTTACTCTTGCAGGCAACTGTCTCGGCGGCTCATATGTTCTCGCTTACCTTGAAGAATACGGAGATGAGGGTTATGTCAAAAACGTATTTTTCAACTCAACAGTCGGTAACAGCACCGCTATTCTTACTGACGTTTTCTGCGGTGACATCGAAATTGATGCAAAGGGACTTCAAAGATTTGCAGACGAATATATCGACGCTGATGCAGATACCATCGCCGGTATGATTGATGTTTCTCCCGTTATCAATGAGGTAATTGTTACAACACTTGATCTTTTTGTACAGCTCGGTATTGTTGATATGCTCGGTCAGACAATTGACGATATTTACCAAAAGGTATATGAAGTTCTTGTTCCCATGCTCGTCATCGCCTTCTACGGCACAATGCCCGGCTACTGGACAATGATTCAGCCCGAACGCCTTGACGAAGCAATCAACTTTGTATTCGGTCCCGAGGGCAGCGAATACCGCACAGAATATGCAGGCGTTATCGCAAAGATTGAGGACTACTTTAAGCAGACAGGTAATTGCAAGGAAGATATCATTGAGGCTTGTCAGGAAAAAGGCATTCACTTCGGTGCAACAGCCAAGTACGGGGTTCAGATGTATCCCTTTGTAAAAAGTCAGGATCAGCTTTCCGACGAAATGGCAGATCTTGAGCACGCTTCCTTCGGTGCAACAGTTGCCAAGAGTGTATACGACGTGCTTCCCGATTCTTACATTCAGGCTGCCGTTGCAAACGGAACCGACAAATACATCTCACCCGACAAGCAGATTGATGCTTCAACAAGTCTTTTCAAGGATTCCGTATGGTACGAAAAGAATATGCCTCACAACGCATGGGTTTATGACTATAAGGTTCTTGAGGCTTTTGCCGCTAATGACAACTTCACTGTAAATTCAGACCCCAACCTTCCTCAGTTTGTTGTCCGTATTCCCGGCACAGGTGAAATTGATCCCGACACAGGCCGTGAAGATGCCGAAACATCAAGAGTTGAAAAGATGACCGAAGAAAACGCAAATGTAAGCAACTGGAACGACACATCAGAAGACACAAAAACACAGAAGCCTTCAGTAGTCACAAAGCTTATGGCTTTCTTCCGCTGGCTCACAGCAATGCTCAGATTTCTCGTTCACCTTACAAACGAAAATCCCGGCTCACTTGACAATGCCGTCAACGGATAATCACAAAAAATAATACCGAATAAAAGAACCAAGGCTATTTCTAACCTTGGTTCTTTCTTTGTTGTCAGAGATCCACTCTCACGGCGAAGCCGCTGCCGAAATTATAATAACATATATAAACAAAAAATCCGAACGCTTCACCAATCGGTAAAAAGTTCGGATTGTTTGCTTCTGGTGGGCAGGGATGGATTCGAACCATCGAAGTCGTTGACGGCAGATTTACAGTCTGCTCCCTTTGGCCACTCGGGAACCTACCCATTTTATGGAGCTGGTGGACGGACTCGAACCCCCGACCTGCTGATTACAAATCAGCTGCTCTACCAACTGAGCTACACCAGCGTGTGTGTTGTTCTCTTCACAACGCTCGAATATAATATCACAACATAATGTTAATGTCAAGAGTTTTTTTGAGTTTTTTTGAGATTTTTTTTATTTTGTTTTTCGGGCAATTTTTGTAGCTTTCTGTAGTGCGGATGGCCTTTGCGGGATTTGTTTATTAAGTATAAAATTTGTACACAATGTTGTATGGAAAAAACTTTTTTAACAAAATTTGTTTTTCCTATTGAGTTTTGGCTCTTTTTTTTGTTATTATTAAATCACAGATAAATTTTGTAATAGTGAATTGGAGAATTGATTATGGATTTGTTTGATGTGCTTTCATTGGTAGGAGGCCTTGCCCTCTTCCTTTTCGGTATGAACATAATGGGTTCATCCCTTGAAAAGAAGGCAGGCGGTCAGCTTAAGGCTGTGCTCGGAAAAATGACGGACAATCCTGCAAAGGGCTTCCTTCTGGGACTTATCGTAACATCAATCATTCAGTCCTCGTCCGCAACTACGGTTATGGTCGTCGGCTTCGTTAACTCGGGTCTTATGACGCTTCATCAGGCGGTCGGACCCATTATGGGTGCCAATGTCGGTACTACCGTTACGGGCTGGATTCTTTCTCTTACTGCTATCAAGGGCGGCGGATTTCTTGATTTGCTAAAGCCGGATTCCTTTGTTCCCGTGCTTGCGCTTGTCGGTATTTACCTTCTTATGTTCAGCAAGAAAAATAAGAGCAAGGACACCGCGATGATTCTTCTGGGCTTTGCCACTCTTATGACCGGTATGGAAACGATGTCCGATGCCGTTTCAGGTCTTAAAGAGGTTCCTGAGTTTACAAATATTCTCACACTCTTCTCCAATCCCGTTTTAGGCGTTCTTGCCGGTGCAGTTCTTACGGCAATTATCCAGTCATCCTCTGCTTCGGTCGGTATCCTTCAGGCAATTTCCACCACGGGGGCAATTACCTTCGGCACAGCAATTCCTGTTATTATGGGTATGGCTATCGGTACCTGCATTACGGCTGTTCTTTCATCAATCGGAGCCAACAAAAATGCAAAGCGTGCCACTCTTGTGCATCTTTACTTCAACATCTTCGGTACAGTTGCGGCTCTTGCTCTTTTCTACGGAGCAAATGCAATTTTCAAATTTGATTTCTTTGACAATACTGCCAATGAGGTCGGTATTGCCGTCGTAAATACTGCCTTTAAGCTGTTCTGCGTGCTTATGTGGTCACCGATGATCAGGGTGCTTGAAAAAATGGCAACCGTCAGCATCAGAGACACAGAGGATAAGGAAAAGTACGAGATGCTCGACGAAAGACTTCTTGCAACTCCTGCAGTTGCAGTTGAAAGATGCCGCAGCGTTGCTCTTTCAATGGCTGAGGTTGCACTTGAGTGTGTCAACAAATCCCTTGACCTTCTTGATAACTACGACGAAAAGGAAGGTGAAAGTGTTGTCAGCCTTGAAAAGAAGACCGACAAATATGAGGACAAGCTTGGTACTTATCTTGTAAAGATTTCCGCTCTTGAGCTTACTGAGGAGGACAGTATGGAAACCTCAAAGCTGCTTCATGTTATCGGTGACATCGAAAGACTTGCTGACCACGCTGTAAACGTACTTGAGTCAGCAGAGGAAATCAACGACAAGAAGCTTAACTTCTCAGGTGAATGCAAGCAGGAGCTCGGTCAGATGATCGGCGCCGTAAGGGAGATTGTCAGCCTTTCCTATGCTGCATTTACCGAAAAGGATCTGGAAAAAGCAAAGCTTGTTGAGCCTCTTGAGCAGGTTGTCGATGACCTTCAGGATCTACTCAAGGCGCGTCACATCAAGCGTCTGCAGAAGGGCGAGTGCACAGTTGAGCTCGGCTTCGTTCTGAGTGACCTTCTGCGTAACCTTGAAAGAATCTCCGACCACTGCTCAAACGTTGCAGGTCTTGTGCTTGAAATGGAAAAAGCACACGATATGTCAATTCATAAGTACCTCAAGAAGGTGCGTAAGGGTGCCAACGACTACGACAATAAGTATGAGGAGTTCTCACATAAGTACAGAATTTAACAAAGTGTTGCAAAGGATGTGAATTTTTCTGTTCTGAAGGCAACATAATGTTAAAGAAATGATTAGAAATTATTATAAATATTATATTGCTTGACAAAAATTTCAAAATCTGTTATCATATATTCACGGAAATATCCGAAAAAACTTAGTATATATGGAGGTACATCATGGAAGCTTTAGAAAAAGTATTTGCTACAATTATGGAAGTTCTTAACATCATCAAGAACTTTTTTGCTCAGCTTTTCCCCCAGGACAATGAAGGCGAAGGCGAAGGCGAGACAGAAGCTAATCCCGAAGCATAATTGAAGTTAATTAACTGACACGTAAAAGAGACCTTTCGGGGTCTCTTTTTTCTTTCCGACTTGCTCGGCTTCTTTTACCGATAGTCTCTCAACTGCTTTTGTACCCCGGACGCCTCGTGGCGGCGTGGCACTTACTTTGCCCTGAGCGGCAAAGTAAGCAAAGCGCTCTTTGGTGAGTTGAATCCGTCCGTAAGGGGTGACGTTTTTCCGTATCAGCCATTGTTATAACTGATACTCGTGTCACCTTAATTTATTTTGTTTCTGAAGTGACTTTTTACTTACGGAAAAAGTCACATTACTACAGCTCTATTCGAGGGTAATAAGAGCGTACTGCTCTGTTTAAAACTACTTCTTACAAAGGAGTCCGCTACTTAAGACTTGTTCCCGTTCTTGCGTTATGGTCTCCGATCACGCCGTCTTACAACAACGAATAGTCCGACATTCGCCTCCGCTACAGAGTTATTTCATCTGCTCGTGTCGGGGTAAGTTGCGTAGTGTCGCCCCTCGGGCGACTAAGGTTATATCTTTGTATATTTAAAAAGAAGCAGATTTATACTTTATAACGCGGGACAGATTTAATTGACTTGACAAATTCACCGCGGTGGACTGTCTCACGGCGAAGTCCGTGAGGTGTCGGTACCTTCCTTTTTGCGACGGCGGATAAATGAATAGTTGTAAAAGCTCAGTAGCCGAAAGAGCGCTTTGCTTACTTTGCCGCTCGGGGCAAAGTAAGTGCCACGCCGCCACGAGGCGTCCGGGGTGCAAAAGCAGTTGAGAGACTATCTGTAAAAGATGCCGAACAAGTCGGTAAGAAAACATCTCAGTATAATTCGGAATTCGGAGTTACCGAATTCGGAATTAAGGTTCTGCGACGCATTTGTACTCCCTCAGTGAGGGAGCCAAACGAGCCTTCCTCTCTGAGGAAGGTGGATTTTCCGAAGGAAAA
>JAZSAM010000066.1:0-14968 GCA_045601905.1 Acutalibacteraceae bacterium
AGGAGCGGGAGCTGCTGTTGTTTCAGCGGGTGCGGGAGCTGCTGTTGTTGTCTGTGCAGGAGCAGGAGCTGCTGTGTCTACTGACTGAACTGCTGCGCCGCCGTTAACGTTGATGTTGATGCCCTTTGTTGCACCAAGACCAAAGCCGCTCAGGAACACGATGAGAAGTGTGAGTACAATTGCAACAATCTTTGTTTCTTGTTTCATGGTTTGTAACCCCTTTCAAAATTTTGCGTTAAACGCATTCTTGTTTTGCAATAATGGCGCGTTCCGGATTATCCGCACGCAGTCATTTACTCTATAAAATTACATCAAAACCTGCAAAAAGTCAAGTAATTTTTACTATTTTGATATGACATTTTTGTTTTTTTCGCTAAACCTCGGCTTCGTTCTGTATTTTGAACAAAAATCCCAATGCGAAATGAACATTATGCACAAAAACGAATTTGACGTTTTTAAATCATTTGTTCTTGATAATCATTGCCGGCAGAATTATCGCCTTACCCTCTCCCGCTCTTTCCATTTCCGTAAGAAGCTTTTTTTTCAGCTTACTTCTCACAATCGAATAGGACGGATCCTTAATCAGATTGTGAAGCTCCATGGGATCGTCCCTTAGTGAATAAAGATATTCCTCCATATAAACGGGACTTTTGGGCATCGTCATACCTGAAACATAGGTCGGTGCCGCAACGCAGTATTTGTATTCATCGGTACGGATCGCCCTGCCGCACTGACTCTCGCTTATCTGTATGTAAACATTCTCACGGCAATAAGGGCCGCAAAGGTCAAAGCCGTCAAAGTAATCGGGAATGTCAATGTCCGCAAGGGAAAGAAGCGTTGCAGGAAGGTCAACAAGGCTTACAAGGCGGTTGTCCGCATTTCCGTTGCGGAAATTTCCGCCTCTAATGACAAGCGGCACGTGAATACTGCTGTCGTGACACGAGCGCTTATACTCGGCATTTCTCGTTCTGAAGTGGCAGCCGTGGTCACTTGTGAAAACAATCACTGTTTCCTCGTAAATGCCCTTTTCCTTGAGCTTGTCAATCAGCCGTCCGAGATTATAGTCCACTCTGTTTATTGCCGAAAGGTAATCGGCGTACTCCTCACGGTAATCACCCCTGAAGTGACGAAGCTCCTCGGGAATGGGCTGCTTACGGAAATCCTCAACCGTTTCCCTGTAGCCTTCAAAGTGACCTCTGTCATTCTGATGGTGAGGCTCAATGTGGGAAACAAACATAAAAAAGGGCTGTGAACGGCTCACGTTATCAAGATATTCCAGAGCAAAATCATTTATGCGGTCTGCTCTGTAGCCCGTAAAGTCAATTCTGTTGCCCCTTTCGTCAAAGACATAGCCGTCATAGCCGTGAGAGGTGAATTCGAGCACATCGGCACCTCTGAAGTATCTGTAGCCTCCGAGACGGGAGGGCGGAATGGCAGTTTTTTCGCACCTCAAGTTCTTGTCCGAGGCAAGATGCCACTTACCGATGTATGCCGTGTCGTAGCCCTCACGGTTAAAAAGCTCGGCAAGGGGTGTGATGTCCTCGGGAAGAGCGATTCCGTTTTTGTAGCAGCCTGTTTTCGTGGGGTAAACTCCCGACTGCAGGCAGGCTCTTGCAGGACCGCAGACAGGCTGACAGCTGTAACAGTCCGTAAAGGTCACACCCTCCTGCGAAAGAGCGTAAAGATTCGGCATTATGACATTGTTTGCCGTGTCGTAGCGCTGCTGGTCGGTGAAGTAAAAGATGATGTTCTTTTTTCTCTCTTTTCCCGTGATTTTATCCACCACATCAAGAGCCGCCGACTGCAGCTTGCTTTTTAACTCATGAGCCACTTGAAAAACCACCGTCCACAACAAGACTCGCACCCGTTACGTAATCTGCCATCCCGGAAGCAAGAAAGAGAATCGAGCCTGCAACATCGTCAGGATTTGCAAGACGGCGCATAGGCGTTCTCATATGCATATAGGCAACCCATTTTTCATTTGACATATTATCCTTGATAAGTGGAGTGTCAACAAAACCGGGACAGACACTGTTGACGGTGATTCCGAAGCGTGCCCACTCACTTGCAAGGCTCTTTGTCATCTGCATCACGCCGCCCTTACTTGCACTGTAAGCAACGGCACCGGGAATTCCCATAATTCCGCTCAAAGAGCAGGTGTTAACGATTTTACCTTTTTTCTTAGGAATGAAAAACTCATTTGCAACAAGCTGTGCCATAAAAAACTGTGCGGTGAGGTTGAGTGAAATGACTCTTTCCCAGTCCTCCTCCTTTTCGTAAATGCTGTAGGCTGAATGGGACATTCCTGCATTGTTGATGAGGATGTCTACACTTCCGCCCTCAGTCTTTATGTCGGATGCGAGCTTTTTTCTGCTTTTTGCATCAGTGATGTCACAGACAAAGGTGCTGATTTTTCCCTCGGGAAATTCCTTTCTCAGCTCCTCTGCACTTTGCTCAAGTGCCTTTTCGTTGTAATCAGCCATAAAAATCTCTGCCTTATTCTGCAGAAATGCCCTTGTTGCCTCAAGACCGATACCGCTTGCGGCACCTGTTATAAGTACGCCTTTATTTTCAAAATCAAATGTATAATTCATAATTCTGTCTCCTTTTATCAGACAAGCTCTGTTGCAAGCTCCTCGTAAGCCTTAATAAGTGTTGATGCCGTGTTCCTGCCGAGAGAAAGGGTTTCGTGGTAATGTCCCATTCCGAGGCACATCGAATAATCGTTGTCGGGAACGATGTAGCCGATGGCATCGTTAGCAAGTCCGAGAACGATTACCGGGTTATCCTCACTACCGAAAATTTCGTTGAGGGTTCTGCCCTCAAAGTCTTTGCCACTGACGCTTCCGTGTGCCTTAAGGGAATCTCCTCCCCAGGCAAGGTCGGCACAAAGCTCACCGGGAGCAAACACAAAGCGAAGACTTCTGCCTATTTCCATAAAACCTATTTCAGTTGTGATGAAATAATCCTTGTCTGCCGTCTTTTTAATCCGGTAATTCACAAGTCCGAGCTTTGCGGCAACCTTGATTACGGGGTTTGTTGCCTGAAGCTCAACTGTCTTGAGCCTGAGGTTGAGAATCGGCTCAAGCTCCTTTTCCTCTGTAGCCTCCCAGTTTTCGTGCCAGAGGTAAAAGTCGTCGTGCCCCTCGGTCTGCTCTGCGGTAAAGTTGAAGCTCATCAGCTTTTCATCGGCAAGGATTTCCTCCTCGGTCATTGTCATTGCATAGGTAATCTGTGCAACCTCCTTGCCGTAGCCTGCGGGAATTTCAACTCTTCTGTCTGTATTTACATCAGGTCTGCCGATGTAAATTCCGCAGATTGCACCGTTGAAGAACATAAAGTCATAGCCGAGCTCATTGAGGGTTTCACCTATGTAGTAAACATAGTCACCCGAAAGGCCGTGTCCCTTGACGGGGTCATCCTTGACGGCAAGCCCCGCAACATCGGGATGAGCCGACATATTCACAATAAAGGTAGGCGTTGACTTTTCATTTTCGGGATAAAAGGCGATTCGCCTTATCATACTGTCCATAGCAGTTGCCGACTGTCTGTTTTTGTTGGAAAAGTATCGGGGAAGCTCCTTTTCGGCATAGGTCATTTTTCCCTTTTCCATGGAAGCGGCAGCCTTTTCGATTGCCGTCTTTACTGCATCGCGGAAAAATTCCATATACTTTTCATCGGTACCCTGAACACTTTCACCTATGCCCGTGAAAGCGTGAAGGAAATTCTTCGGCCACTTGTGCTGAATGTCCGTCCAAAGTCCTTGAGTGTCAATGCAGGAGTGAGCGTGGGTTGCGAAAATGTTGATTGCGTTGATGTCATTTTCCTTTGCAAAGTCAGACAGCATTGCTCTTATCTGTCTGATGTCACCGTTGGAAACACCGATGGCATCCACCGTTGCAAAAACCGTTGTGCCTCTTCCTGAGCCGTCATTGAGTGCAATGACCCTGACCTTCATATCGTCAAGGATTTCACGAAGGTCATTTTTAAAGCCGTTTCCGCCTGTAAGGAAGCCTCCGAGGTAAAGGCTGTACTCCTCGTAATTTTCGGGAAGAAGACTTGCTTCGGCCTTACCGAGAGACCAGACGGCTCCCTCCTTTGCTTCCTTTATGAATTCAGCCGTACCCTGATAAAAGTTGTCGTAGGTGTAGTTCTCTTCGGGGATGAAGCTGTCGTTTTCTCTCATAAGAAAGTTGATGCCTGCCGTAATTCCGTGCATAACACCGCCGAGGCCTCTTGCAAAAAGGTCGCCCGCCTTTTCTCCGAAGCTCTTTGACGCCTTGTCCGATGCAAAGGCGGGAATAACCGTTACGCCCATAAGCATAATTATGCAGAGCAAAAAGGAAATCAATTTCTTCATATACTTCTCTCCTTTTCTGAAAAGCATTTTATTCAAAATAAATATAGCACGAGGCAGTGTTGATATATTTATTTTAGAGAAATATAATTGCAAAAAATTTCCTTCATTCCTTATGCATTTTTTTAAAATACTCTTGCAAAATCCTCTATTATATAGTATACTCTTTTGGTATATATAATCGGATCAGTATGCTTTTCCGGTTTGCGTAAAAATTTTACGGAGGATTTGATTAATTATGGCAGAAATCGAAAAAAGCAATAATTTTATTGCCATGGAGCATGACATTCTCAACTTCTGGGAAGAAAACAATTGCTACGAAAAAAGAAAAGAAAAAAACGCCGGCAAGGAGCGCTTCCGCTTCATCGACGGTCCCATCACCGCAAACAACCCGATGGGTATCCATCACGCCTGGGGACGCACCCTCAAGGATACCTTCATCAGATACAAGTACATGAGAGGCTACGACTGCCGCTGTCAGAACGGCTTTGACAGCCAGGGACTCTGGGTTGAGGTCGGCGTTGAAAGAGACCTCGGCTTTGAAAGCAAAAAGGACATCGAGGATTACGGCATTGACAAATTCACAAGAAAGTGCGTTGAGCGTGTAAAGCAGTACTCGGGTGTTATCACCGAGCAGTCAAAGAGACTCGGTCAGTGGATGCAGTGGGACAACTCCTATTACACCAACACCGACCTCAACATAACCTCAATCTGGCACTTCCTCAAGACCTGCGACAATAACGGCTGGATCAGACGCGAGTACAAGCCTATGCCCTGGTGTCCCCGTTGCGGCACCTCACTTTCAGAGCACGAAATGACCGGCTCCTACAAGACCGTTACTCACAACTCTGTTTTCTTCAAGCTTCCCGTTGAAGGCACAAACAGCAAAATCATCGTATGGACAACAACTCCCTGGACTCTTTCCTCAAACGTTGCTCTTGCAGTCAACCCCGAAATCGACTACGTTGAGGTTAAGGTAAAAAGCGACGAAAAGACTCTCATCCTTGCAAAGAATGCAATCAAGTATCTCGGCGAGGACAAGCTTGAGGTTCTTCGTATGTTCAAGGGTGAAGAGCTTGTCGGTAAAAAATACGACACCTGCTTCCCCGAGCTTGAGGCTCAGCAGGGCTTTGAGCATAAGATTGTTGCCTGGGAGGATGTTGACGCTGAAGAAGGTACAGGCGTTGTTCACATTGCCCCCGGCTGCGGTGCAGAGGATAACGAGCTCGGTAAGAGACTCGGCCTTCCCGAAATTATGCCCGTTGACGATATGGGTATCTTCCTTAAGGGCTTCGGCTTCTTCACCGGCAAGGACTCAAAGACAATTGCCGACGAGGTATTCGAGGAGCTTAAAAAGAGAGACAAGCTTTACCTTGTAAAGCCTCACGAGCACAGCTATCCCGTTTGCTGGAGATGTAAAGAGGAGCTTATCTACCGTCTTGTTCCCTCCTGGTTCATCGCAACAGAGGAATTAAAGCCCCGTCTTATCAGAAACGCAATGAGCGTTAAGTGGGAGCCCGAATCAAACGGCAAGAGAATGCTCGACTGGCTGAACAACATGGGTAACTGGAATATTTCCCGTAAGCGCTACTACGGTATGCCTCTCCCCTTCTATGTATGTGAGGACTGCGGCAATGTTCACGTTGTAGGCTCAATTGATGAGCTTAAGAGCCTTGCAGTTGACCCTGCCAAGGTTGATGCTCTTCCCGAGCTTCACAGACCCTGGATTGACGAAGTTGAAATCAAGTGTCCCAAGTGTGGCAAGAATGTTAAACGTATCACCGACGTCGGCGACGTATGGCTCGACGCAGGTATCGTTCCCTTCTCAACCACCGGATACTTTGAAGATAAGGAAGAATGGAGAAAGAACTATCCCGCAGAGTGGATTGTTGAAATGCGCGAGCAGGTTCGTCTCTGGTTCTACTCAATGCTCTTTATGAGCACCGTGCTTGAAGACAGAGCTCCCTATGAACGTGTTCTCTGCCACTCAAGTGTTGTTCAGGAAAGCGGTGAGAAATTCTCAAAAACAGGCTTTATGATCCGCTTTGATGAGGCAGCTGAAAAAATCGGTGCCGACACAGTCCGTTACCTTTATGCAGGCGGTCCCGTTGCAAACGATGTCCGCTTCGGCTTCGGTCTCGGTGACGAGGCAAGAAGAAAGCTTCTTTCCTTCTGGAACATCTATACCTTCTTCGAAACCTACGCAAGAATTGACAAGCCCAGCTTCGAAGGCTACACACCCGACAAGAATGCAATGACCGTAACAGACAAGTGGCTTATTGCAAGAACAAACGACTTCATTGAAAAAGCAACTGCTCAGATGGACGACTACAAGGCATACAACCTTGTTAAGGAATTCGAAATCTTCACCGATGACATTTCCAACTGGTACATCAGAACAAACCGCCGCCGCTTCTGGAAGACAGAGGACGAGAAGGATAAGATGATTGCTTACTGGACTCTCTTCACGGCTCTTTCAGCCTGTGTTAAGATTATGGCTCCCATCCTTCCCTTTATGACAGAAAGCATCTGGCAGAACCTTGTTCGCCGTGTGACTCCCTCAGCAGAGCTTTCCGTACACCTCTCCGACTGGCCTACAGTAATTGAGGGCTTCGAGGATGACGGCATCATCGGAAAGACCGCTTTTGCAAGAGATATCATCGCAACTGCAATGAGACTTCGTAATGAGCATCAGCTCAAGGTCCGTCAGCCTCTTTCAAAGCTCTTTGTCTGCACAGACAAGGCTGATGACATCAAGGTATTTGAAAAGAACATCCTTGACGAGCTTAACATCAAGGCTCTTGACTACATCGACGATGTAAGCATCCTCAACGACAGCTACCTCACCGTTAACTTCAAGGTTGCAGGTGCCGTTCTCAAGGGTGACGTAAATAAGATGAAGCAGGCTCTTGAGGCTGCTTCCGCAGAGGAAATGGCTGCTTACACCGCAAAAGCAATTGCAGGCGAGGCAGTGCTTGTAAACGGCTTCGAAAACGCATACGAGCCCACAATCTTCAACATTATGTCAAAGACAAAGGCAGGCATCGTTTCTGCTGAATGCGGTAACGGCACAGTTATCGCTCTTGATGTTGTTCTCACCGAAGAGCTCATCAAGGAGGGTACAGTCCGTGACATCATCCGTCAGTGCCAGCTCATCCGTAAGGAAGCAGGCTACGAGGTTGAGCAGAGAGTTGTAATGGCTCTTTCAAGTGCCGATGACTTCACCGTAAGCTGCATTGAGGAAAACCTTGCTCATATGGCAACAGAGCTTCTTGCTGATGAAATTCTCGTCAATGCTGAAATTGAAGCCGACCTTACAAAGACCGCTTCAATCGGTGACAAGGAAGTTACAATCGCTGTTAAAAAAGCGTAATTTCAAGTAGACAGTGATCAGGAGGAAATCAGTTTTCAGTTGTTTTCCCCGTGCCAGCGGCACTCCTTACTACTCACTACTTACTACTCAAAACTTCGTATACTATTATATATATGTAATTTTTCCCGTAATTTTGTCGGAAAAAAGAAAGGAAAAGCTCCAATGGCAAACGATAAAAAAATGGTTGAGGAAATCACCTCTATGGAGGAGGATTTCGCCAAGTGGTATACCGACATCTGCAAGAAGGCAGAGCTTGTTGAATACACCAGCATCAAGGGCTGTATGGTTATCCGCCCCTATGCTTATGCTATCTGGGAAAACATCCAGAGAATCCTTGACGGTATGTTCAAGGAAACAGGCCATGAAAATGTCTGTATGCCTATGTTCATCCCCGAATCACTTCTTCAGAAGGAGAAGGATCACGTTGAGGGCTTCGCTCCCGAGGTTGCCTGGGTAACCCACGGCGGCAGCGAAAAGCTTGAAGAAAGACTCTGCGTGCGTCCCACCTCAGAAACTCTCTTCTGTGAGCATTACGCAAACATCATCCACTCACACAGAGACCTCCCCAAGCTTTATAACCAGTGGGTAAGCGTTGTACGCTGGGAAAAGACAACACGTCCCTTCCTTCGTTCAAGAGAATTCCTTTGGCAGGAGGGCCACACAATCCACGCAACTGCTGAAGAGGCAATTATTGAAACCGAAAAGATGCTTAATGTTTACGCTGACTTCTGCGAAAAGTACCTTGCAATACCTGTTGTAAAGGGTAAGAAGACAGAAAGTGACAAATTTGCAGGTGCAGTTTCCACCTATGCAATCGAGGCTCTTATGCACGACGGTAAGGCACTTCAGGCAGGCACCTCCCATTACTTCGGTGACGGCTTTGCAAAGGCCTTCGGAATTCAGTATCAGAGCAAGGAAAACAAGCTCGAATACCCCCATCAGACATCCTGGGGTATGACCACAAGACTCATCGGTGCAATCATTATGACTCACGGTGACGATAACGGTCTTGTTCTTCCTCCTGCAGTTGCTCCCATTCAGGCAGTGATCATCCCCGTTGCACAACACAAGGAAGGCGTGCTTGAAAAGGCTAACGAGCTTATGGCTGAGCTTAAAAACGCAGGCATCCGCGTAAAGCTCGACGACAGCAACAACTCAGCAGGCTGGAAGTACGCCGAATACGAGATGAAGGGTGTGCCCGTAAGAATCGAAGTCGGCCCCCGTGACATCGAAAAGGGCGAATGCGTACTCGTTACCCGTCACAACAGAGAAAAGACTGTTGTTGCTCTTGACACTCTTGCTGACAGCGTCAAGGAGAAGCTCACAGAGGTTAATGAGGGCATTTACAACAAGGCTCTCGAAAACAGAGAGAACAGAACCTACTCCTGTCTCACTCTCGACGAAATCACAAAGGCACTCGAGGAAAAGGGTGACGGCTTTGTCAAGGCAATGTGGTGCGGCGAAGAGGAATGCGAGGACAAGGTCAAGGAGCTCACAGGCGTCGGCTCACGCTGCATGCCTCTTGAGCAGGAAAGCATCAGTGACAAATGCGTTTGCTGCGGCAAAGAAGCAAAGCACCTTGTTTACTGGGGCAAGGCATACTGATAAAAAGCTCCCTTCGGGGCAATACCATTAAGTTAAGAAACAACTAAAAAAAGAAAAAGCATCTGAAATTTGCCCCAAGCAAAGACAGGTGCTTTTTTTATTATCAGGGTACACCGTATGTCACCGATAAAAACACACAGCTTGAAAGAGGATTTTTTGCCTCTTGGTTTGCTGTGTGCTTGTTTTTACAAAATCTCAAATTTTTCACATTTTTAACTTTTTCTTTTACAGATGAAAAGAGGCTGCACACTTTAGTGAAACAGCCCCTTTCTTATACCGTGCCGATTTTGTTAATCAGCTTTCTGTAAATATTTATAAAGAAGATAAGGGTTGCTGCAAAAGAGGCAACCTCTGCAATCGGGAAGGCAAGCCATACATAATTAAGCACACCGGTTTTTGAAAGCAGATAAGCGACGGGAAGAAGCACGATAATCTGTCTTGCAAAAGAGACAATCATCGAATAATAGCTCTTTCCGAGTGCCTGGAAGGAGGCGCCGAAATTGATGTTGACCGCCGCAAGAATAAAGCTGAGACTGATGAAGCGAAGGGCAGGGACACCGATTTCCATCATGTCCTCACTTGCATCGAAGAGCCTGAGCATCGGTTCGGGAATCAGCCACATCAACAGCGTCCCTAAGGTCATAATAGCTATGGCTATAACACAGGAAAAACGGATTGTCTTTATAATTCTGTCTCTGTTTCTTGCACCGTAATTGAAGGCGATAATCGGAATTATTCCGTTGTTCAGACCGAAAACAGGCATAAAGACAAAGGACTGAAGCTTGAAGTAAACACCGAAAACTGCAGCTGCAGTAGAACTGAAGGAAAGAAGAATCTTATTAAGGAAGAAGTTCATAAATGAGCCTATTGCAACCATTATGATTGAGGGCACGCCGATTTTGTAGATTTCCGCAACTATTCTCACATCAGGTCTGAATTTTCTGAAGGAAAGATGGATTTCTTTGTTGTATATTCTGTTGAGAATGATACCCATAATAAACGAACATATCTGTCCTATAACCGTTGCTATAGCGGCACCCTTTGCCTCGAGCCTCGGGAAGGGCCCGATTCCGAGAATGAAAAGCGGGTCAAGAATGATGTTGATTACCGCACCCGTAAGCTGAGTGAACATTGAAAGGGTGGTTTTGCCCGTTGCCTGCATAAGTCTTTCCATTGTAACCTGACCGAAAACGCCGAAGGAGAAAAGACAGATAACACTCAGGTAGTCGACACCGTAGCCGTAAATTGCCGTAGCCTCGTCAATCTGACCTCTGAAGAAAACCTCAACGCCGAAAAATCCGAACAGCATAAAGGCAAGACCGCTGAGCATTGCAAGGACAACACCGTTTGCGGCGATTTTGTTTGCCTTGTCAAATTCCCTCGCACCGAGAGAACGGGACAAAAGTGCGTTAATACCGACACCCGTACCGGTTGCAACACCGATCATAAGATTCTGCACGGGAAAGGCGAGAGAAACTGCCGTAAGAGCATCCTCACAGACCTGCGAAACGAAAACACTGTCAACAACATTGTAAAGAGCCTGGACAAGCATTGAAACCATCATCGGAAGGCTCATTGAAATTATCAGCTTGTTTACAGGCATAACGCCCATTTTATTTTCCTTTGTCACTTTTTCGACCTCCTTGATTTTTACCGTTGAATTATACCATAATAATAAATTTAATTCCACATTTTTCAAAAAAACCTTCGTTAAAATTGCTTATATTCTCTCTGTGTTTTTTGTGCAGTTTGCAAATTTGTTTGGTATATTTTTGAAAAAAATACTTTTTGTTTTTATGCAAGGCTACAAAATTACTTAAGATTCCTTTTTTGTTATAAAAAATTCCCGACTTGTGATATAATATGTATAACTATTCCCAAGGAGGAAAACAACTATGAAAGCTTTAAAAAAGACACTCGCTTTACTTCTCAGCATACTGATGGTTTTCTCCGTGACATCCGTTGCAATCAGTGCTCAGGATGACCTCGGTGAAAAGAAGTCAGAGCTCAGCTTTGCAGTGCTTTCCGACCCCCACTACTACCCTGCAAGCCTTACGGGCGGAAACTGTCAGGCGTGGGTTGACTACTGCAGCATCACCACAAAGCTCTACCGTCAGTCTGACGAAATAGTCAGAACTGCACTTGACACAATGATTATGAGAAACCCTGACCTTAAGTATATCTTTGTGCCCGGTGACCTTACAAAGGACAGCGAATACCTCGCTCACACAGGTCTTGCTGAAATCTTCCTTGAATACGAGGAAAAGCACGATGTTGAATTCCTTGTAATAAACGGTAACCACGACATCTTCTCACCCAGAGCAGAAACCTTTGAAAACGGCGTCAAGGAGCCCGGCAGAGCAATCACCGCTGCCGAATTCCGTGAGGTTTACGCTGAACTCGGCTACGACCTTGCCTTTGACGAATACGCCAAACCCGGCGACAACCTTCCCGGTCAGCTTTCCTACGCGGCAGACCTTGATGACGATTACAGACTCATCGTTGTTGACAGTAACATCTACGCTTTTGAGGAGCCTATGATTTACAAGACCGACGGTATGATCAGCGATGAGCTTATGCTCTGGATCAAGGAAATGGCTGACGGCGCAATCGCTGAAGGCAGAGTTCCCATGATTATGGTTCATCACGGCCTTGCAGCTCACATGGAGGTTGAGCCCTCCATCACTCACGCCTTCCCTCTCACCGATTACCTTGACAGAGCAGAGCAGTTTGCTTCCTGGGGCATCCATTATGCCTTTACGGGACACCTTCACACCGATGACATTGCCTCAGTAATCAATGATGACGGCGAGGTGCTTTACGATATCGAAACAACCTCCGTAACAGGCTTCCCCAATACATACCGTGAAATCACTCTGAGCGCCTATGCAAACGGCGAAAGCGAAATTGAGGTTGAATCCATCGACTTCGATGATAAAAAGCAGTTTACCTTTGACGGCGTGACCTACGATAACAACAGCTACAAATACAAGGCATTTTCTATCGGCTTCGGCGGAGCAACAAGTGAGGACGGCTATGCTGACTGCACAGAATTCCTTATGGGCATCGTTGAAACCTACCTTGGCGGCATTCTTGAGGACATCAAGGCATCAGGCAGCGTGAACGATTACCTCATCAGCATGGGCATTGACCTTGAGAAGATTCTCGGCGACTTCCTTTCACCCTATCTTGGTGACGGAATCAAGCTCGGCGGCTACAACATTTTCAGCGTTGAAAACCTTATGTGGTTCATCAATGACCTTCTCGGTCAGGTTTACGACCTCTACATTGAAGATCCCGACGCTCTTTACGATGTGCTTCGCGATGCAATTGAAAAGCTTGTGAATTATCAGGTTTCAGACATCCCCTGCACAAAGTTCATTGACACCTACGGCTTCGGTGATCCCGACAAGCCCGGCACCCTCAACGATGCTGTTCTCTCAACCCTTGTCTACTGGGCAGGCGGTAACGAGGACATCAGCGACGATGCCTTCCTTCAGGACACAATCAAAAACTTTGACGAGGGTGAAGCATTCCACGGCTTCTTCTATCTTCTTGTTGACACCCTTCTTCACGACCTTATCGAGGACAACATCCTTGCAAAGCTCGAAATCCGCCTTGACAAGCTTTTCGCTGATGACGAAATCAGCAAGCGTATGGGCGAGGGCATCAACTACCTGCTCAACTATGTTCTTCGCGGTGACTTTACATATATGAATCTTGTAAACACCGTTTTCACACTTGAGATTCTCCCCTACAAGGATCTTTACGATGTGCTTGACCAGCTTCTTATGAAGAAGTACCTTACCGACAGTCAGCTCGAATCTCTCGGCATCTTTGTTGCCTATGTTCTCACTGACTTTGCAACAGACAAGAATCCCACAGTCAAGGGCGACTACGGCACCTCCTACAATTCTCTTCCCGTTGAGGTTCCCGTTACAAGGGAAAACTACAGACTTCCCACAATGGTAAGCGTAACCCTCGGCAACGACAAGAACAGCAGTGCATTCATCAGCTGGTTCTCAAAGTCAACCGTCGGCGGTGACATTGAAATTTACAAGGCTGACTCTGAGCCCGTATTTACCGGCGTCGCAACAGAGGCTGTCAAGGTCGAAAGCGAAAAGGTTGTCCGTTCCTATCCCGGTATCGACATCGGTATCTTCGGACTTTTCACCTACGAATTCCCCATGAACCGCCACACAGTTGAGCTTGACGGACTGACAAACGGTGCAACCTACTTCTACCGTGTCGGTGATGCAGAAAGAGGCTGGTGGAGTGAAACCGGCTCCTTCAGAGTTGCTGACGGCGGCAAGAGCACAACCTTCCTTCACGTGACCGATCCTCAGTCACAGAATGAAAGACAGTATAACCGTGCCTGGACAAAGGTACTTGACAGTGCCTTCGAGGAATACCCCGATGCTGACTTCATCATCAACAGCGGTGACCTTGTTGACCACGGCGACAATCAGAAGCAGTGGGCTTGGATGTTTGACACGGCTTCACCCTACCTTATGAACACCTATATGATGCCTGCATCAGGTAACCACGAGGGTATGGGAACAAACGCAACTGCAAACTTCTTCGCACTTCCCAATGTACCAGAGCAGAACACAGAAAGCGGCGTTTACTACTCATTTGATTATAACAATGTTCACATCGCAGTTCTCAACACAAACGACCTTGACGAAAGCGAAGCACTTTCAGCAAAGCAGGTTGAATGGCTCAAGGCCGACATGAACGCAAGTGACGCTCAGTGGAAATTTGTAATGCTTCACAAGGCACTTTACTCACAAGGCTCACATTACGCTGACGACGATGTCTGTGCAATGCGTGAGCAGCTCGGTGCTCTGATGCCCGACCTCGGAATCGATATGGTATTCCAGGGACACGACCACGTTTATATGAGAACGGGCTCTCTTGACGGCAACGCACTTACCCCCTACGAAAAGGTTTACCTCAACTATGACGGCAATGTTTACAGAGCACAGATTCAGCCTACAGGTACATCCTATGTTATTTCGGGTACAGCAGGCGTCAAGACCTACATCCAGAACGATGTAACCCTCACAGACAAGTACTTCCCCAGAGGTGAAAAGATTCTCTCCGTTGATTACCCGATGTACTCAGCAGTAAGAATCGAGGACGGCATCCTTTACTTCGATGCTTACCAGGTAACCACAGACGGAAGTGAAAGAGTTGACTCCTTCGCAATTCAGAAGGATGTTACCCAGGGCGACGTCAACGCTGATTATGTTGAGCCCGAGGTTCCCTCCGATGAAAAGGACGAGGCAACTGTAACTCTCACAAAGTTCCTCGAAATCCTCTTTAAGATTCTCAAGGTTCTTCTGAACATTGTTGATCTTTACATCTTCTAAGCAAAAAGGGGCTGTAAAAAAAGTGCAGACCGCATAAAACAAGATAACTAAAGGGTTTCTTTCGGTATTGAACTACCAAAGAAACCCTTTAAAACTGTAAAAATCAGCAAAAGCAGGCTAAAACAAGGTTTTTGCGTTTATGCTATAAACAAACCTCGCCCTCGGAGTACCTTTGTACGCCGTCGGGTAAACCAAAATAAAGCTGAACGCTTTATTTTGGCTCGGTTTGTTCATTCTGCGCATTTTTTCCTAGCCCCT
>JAZSAM010000067.1:0-2428 GCA_045601905.1 Acutalibacteraceae bacterium
GTTTGCAGGAATGGTAAAAAAATACGCAACCCCTGAAAAGGAGTTGCGATTGTTTGAATATTAAAGAATATCATCAAAAAGTCTTATGTTTTTCTTTTCGGCTTTAAACTCGCCGTTCTGAATTTTTTTGATGATTTCAACGATTTTATCATTGATGGGGGTTGGAACATTATGCTTTCTTCCGAACTCGCAAACAACACCATTGATTGCATCAATTTCACAGGGCTTGCCTTTTTTCAAATCCTGAAGCATTGAGGGCTCAATAAGGCGGTGCTTTTTCATAGCAATAGGAAGAAGCATACAGCCTAAAGCACGTTTAAGAGCACCCTTGTAGTAGAAAAGACCAACAATGTTTTTACCCTGAACAGGTGCAAACTCTGTGCCGGTTGCGTGGCCTACATCAATACATTCCTTCATACAGCGGATGGCAACCTTCTGTGCGTCCTTATCTTCAGAAACATCACCGAAAACGCCGCCAACAACTGTGCCGAGTCCTGAAAATGTTGCATTGATAAGAAGCTTTGACCAACGTGCACCCATAAGGTTTTCTTCTTCGTGAACAGGACACATTAATTCCAAAAGCTTTTTAACAGTTAAAAACTGTTCGTTAGATATGCCTTCCATTTTACCCATATGGAAAGAAAGACTGTCAGGCTCACTTGTAAGCACACAAACGCCCGGTTCGGACAAAGTAGCGCCCTATTGAACAACGCAACCCATTGTATGCTCTGAGCCAACAATTTCAGCAATTCCCGGCTCGGGTAGTCCGTTTTGCAAAGTTACAATTACACCGTCATCAGCTAAATAATCCTTTAGCATTGTGACAACTTCTTTGTTGAAAAGCTGCTTTGTAAGAAGAATGATAACATCGTACTCACCTGACATTTCATCGGGAGTGATTGCCTTTACGGGAACTGTCATTTCAACCGTGCCCGTAATTTTTGCGCCCTTTTCGTTGAGTGCGGCAACGTGTGCCTTGTTGCGGTTGACAAGCTCAATTTCACCGCCGTTTTTTGTAATGAAGGCACCAAGGACAGTACCGAGAGAGCCTGCACCGTAAATTGCATATTTACCCATAGTTTTTCTCCTTTGCTTTTTTGTTTTACCGACTAATTGTACCACGGAAAAATAAATTTTACAAGGTTTAAGCTTATTAAGTTGCCTTCATACATTTTTTTATTTTTTTCTCGCCTTGAAAGTTATAAAATTCCCTAAAAAAGGTGAGTGATAAAAATGAAAAAAGCAATTACTTTTACCCTTGTGCTTCTTACGGTATTTTTCTGTGGCTGTACAAAGGAAGACAAGGACAGCACCACAACACAGGAAACCACTAAAGAAATTTTTCAAAAGGCAGATTATCTTACGGGACTTGAAACAGAAAATTATGAAGCTGAAGTTCCCCGTCCCGTTGCAGTGACCGTCAACAACATTGACGCCGCACTCCCTCAGTACGGCATAAGCGAGGCGGACATTATAATGGAAATGCCCGTTGAGGGCGGAATAACGAGGCTTATGGCACTTTACTCCGACTACAGAAATGTGCCCTCTGTCTGCTCTATAAGAAGCTGCAGATACTACTTCCCCGTTTTCGCAAAGGGCTTTGATGCAGTTTACTTCTGCTACGGCAGTAACGAGCTTCTCGGCACGCCGATGCTCAAAAAAAGCGGAATTGACTACATTGACGGAAACAAAGCCGGAGACAGTCTCGTTTTTGAAAGAGACGGGGAAAGACTCGAGATTTACTCCCCCGAGCACACCGTCTGTCTCAAGGGCGAAAATATGCCTGAAATATTTGAAAAATACGGATTTAATGAAGCAATCTCTCCTGCAACGAGAGAAACTGTTTTTGATTTTTCCGATGAAAAGCAAAGCTTCGGCTACGCCTGCGAGCAGATTACAGGCAGCTTTTCCTCATCCTACAGCAGTTCATTTCTCTACGACACGGAAAATGAGGTTTACCTTAAAAATCACAACAAGGAAAAGCACATCGACGGCAAAACCGGCAAACAGTTAAGCTTCACAAATGTATTTCTCCTTAAGGCAGACACCTCAACCTACGAGGACACAAGTCTTGTTGAAATTGACTGGCACGGCGGAAAAGGAATTTACCTTACAATGGGCACGGCAGAAAAAATCACGTGGAAAAAGAAAAGCGAAAGTGCGCCGATTGAGTTTTTCCGCACTGACGGTAAAGCTCTTCAGATCAACAAGGGAAAAAGCTACATCGGTGTAGGCGTGGCTGATGTTATAATGTCACGGTGAGTTACCAAACCCGTTAAGGTGACAGCAATCGAAGCCAACAAGTCTTAAATGTCCGATTTGCAGCACCTTTGAAATTTTTTCTCCTCGCAATACGCGAGTATTACTTCGTCGAAGAAAATCCCAAATGCACTACAACCTGAACATTTAAGATTCTTCGAAGTTTAAT
>JAZSAM010000068.1:0-5739 GCA_045601905.1 Acutalibacteraceae bacterium
TAATTTATTGTGAAATAATCGTACCGAGAGGATTTATATATAATGAAAAAACTTAACCGTATACAGAAGCTTTCAAAGGGCCACGAAATAACCTGGTGGGTATGCAGAGGTCTTTTATTTGTCTGGGGCGTATGGGGTATGCTTCACGGCTACACATCGGAATTCATTCAGGCAATCGCCGCAATTATATTCACTCACTTATGGGATATGTTCCAGCTTTTAGGCGGAAAATCCTTTATTACAAAGTATCCCGCTTATCTGCAGACAATGCTCAATGTGTTTATCTGCTTCGGCTGTGTGGTGGGTACAACCCTTAACACAAGAACAGATTTTACGGGCATTGATATTCCCGAGCATATCTATGCAGGCTATCTTGCCTGTACGGGCGCCTTTGTTCTTATTGAAATTATGCAGGGCGAGAGGACTCCTGCAAAGATTTCCGTTAAAGCGATTTTTGCCCTTGGGGGTGCACTGTTCGTTATAGTCGGCTGGGAATTTTATGAGTTCACTATGGACAGGCTCTACGGCTTTGTTATGCAGCACGGTCATATAGATAACAGCTACGGCCTTACAGATACAATGATTGACCTGATGCTCGGCTCAGGCGGTGCTCTTCTTGCTATGTTTATCGAAGCCTTCAGACGAGTGGGCATTATCGGCGGCAAAAACAGACACGAGCTCAGAGAAAAGTATCGTGCTGAAAGGGCAGAAGCAAAGAGACTTAAGGTGATGGGAGTCGAACCCGATAAGGTTTAACACGGCCTATTTCCGCCATCTCATCGTTAAAAGGATTGATAATACGCAAGTATTACCTTCACCTTTTGCCTTGATATGACAAAAATATCCTCGCGTTAAACTTCGAAGAACCTTAAATGTTTGAGTTTTAGTGCATTTGGGGATTTCTTCGACGAAGGAATACTCGCGTATTGCGAGGAGAATAAAATTCAAAGGTGCTGCAAATCGGACATTTAAGACTTATTGGGTTCGACTGCTGTCACCTTATGCGGAAATGTGATACACGCAACGGGTGAAGCAGTGATAAGCTGCTGCGGAATTGCTCTGCCGCCTCTTGTAGCGGAGGAGCCTGACGATGAGCACACCGTAAGCATTCAGACAGTTGAGGATGAGAAGTTTATAACCGTGCAGCATGAGATGAGCAAAAAGCATTTTATATCCTTTCTGGCTTATGTCACAACTGACAGAGTTCAGCTTGTGAAGCTTTATCCCGAGGGTAACGCTGAAACACGGATGCAATTAAGAGGCAGAGGCTTTCTGTATGTTTACTGCAACAGACACGGGCTTATGAAAAAGAAAATCTGAATAAAACGATACCCCTGACTGCCGTTAATGATTAGTCAGGGGTGTTATTTATTTATCTGTCAAATACATTCCAGCCTACGACCTGAATGCCCTTGTCCTCGGCACGCTCAAGCAGGTCACCGCTTTTTAAAAGCTGATACTCGAGCTCCCTTTTTCGCCATTGCTTGCCGTATTTTTCATTTCCTGATGCAGGGTGAAGGAAAATCTCCGTCACGCCCTCAAGGCAGTTGTCAACGGCATCGAGATAGTATTTCCGAAGGGTGTCATAGTCCTTGATTTTTTCCATGGAATAGGGATTTGACACAAGGTCCGTAAGAAGCTTTACACCGCGCTTTTCGGCAGAAGCGACTATCATCTGCTGAATTTTAATTACGGGCGACGGCATTTTCATCCCCGTCTGTCTTTCAAGAAAGCCGGGAGTTTTCGGGAAACGGAAGGGGAGCCTGTGCTCCTTGCAGAAGTCGAAAGCGTCAAGATAAAAGCGCCTGCCGTTGATGCCGTAAACTGTTCCGCAATGACTGTCCGCGTGGTCAACCGGAGCTCCTTTTTCCTTTATGTAACGGTACTGAGCCTCAAGCTCGGCTCGTACATCGCTTCGCTTTGCTTTAAAGGTGAGCTTACTGCTTTCGTGCCACAGTCCCTTTTCTCCGAGAGAGGCCGCACCGGTAAGAGAGGGGTAAGGGTCATTTTCATCGTCGGAGTTGAGAGTGATGTGTATGCCGACGGGAAAGGGAAGCTCTTTTGCAAAGCTTACTGCATCCTCCGCCTCGGGGGCTACGGACATAAGTGAGGTTGAGGTGATGAGCCTATGGCTGAGCAGATCCTTTATCGCTTCGTTCTGCTCCTTGTTAAGCCCGAAATCATCAGCGTTTATGATAAGATACTTAGCCATTTTCTTTTTCATCCTTTGGGAATCTGAGGAAGAAGGTGATGATTGAAGCCACAATCATAGCTGCGGCAGGGAAAAGGCAAAGAAGAACTCTTGCCGCCATAGCAGGATTTTCGCCGGGCTCGTCACCGCTTATGAAGCCGAAGAATTCGGAGGCCACAAAGAAGGCAAGGGAGGTGTAAAGACCGTTGAGTCTGTTCATAACACCCATAAGGCTGTTGATGATGCCCTCACGCTTGATGCCGTGCCTGCGGTAATCGTCGTCAACGATTTTTGCACCGATGCAGTCCATTGTTGTAAGGCAGGCGGCAACGCCAACACCCACAACTGCCGCAATGGCGATGGTGGGAGCAAGGCTTTTCACAAAGAAAAGGGGGATGAAGGCAACTGCCATAATGATGAAGCCCGTTCTCCAGATTTTCATTATGTCAACCTTCTGGATGATTCTTGACCAGATGATAATTCCGATAACGGCAACACCAAGAACAATGCCGAGCATAACCGTTGTCATGCTTCCGCCAAGACCGAGGGTGTACTTTACAAAGAAGGGGATTGCCTGAGAAATGAGGGAGAATGCGGCTGAATAGAAGGCACCTGCAAGACCGAAAATCCAGAAACGGGGATTTGTGAGAAGGGCCTTGATGCTGTCAAAGAGCTTCGGCTTTTCAAGCTCCTCGTAGTTTGTATCCTCACGGCAGCCCCAGAAGCAGAACATCATTACCGCAAGGGCAATAACGCCGTAAATGAGGGATGTGAGTCTGTAGCCGATTTTCTCTGTGATCATCGGAGTGAGGGCGATGCTGATTGCCATTGCAAAAAGCTGGCAGATCTGACGGATGCCGTTTGTCTTTGCACGGTCTGCATCCTTTTTGAAAAGCTCGACGAAAAGTGAGCCGTAGTTTGCGTTTACAAGGGAGTCGAGAGTACCTGTGAGTATGTACATCAGAAGCATATAGATAAAAAGCATACCCTTTTCGCTTTCGATGAACGAGGGGACATTATAGAAAAGAATGAAGAAAAGCACAAGCAGGGGAGTACCGATTAAAAGCCAGGGTCTTCTTCTGCCCCATTTTGTGCGGGTACGGTCTGAAAGGAAGCCGTAAACGGGGTTGTCGATTGCATCCACAAAGGTGTAGATGAAAAGGACAAGTGAGTACTTCTTCATGTCAAGTCCGAGCATATCTACATAGAAGATAGCCGCGAAGGATTTGAACATATTGATGGGGATTGATGTACCGAACATGGCAAAGCCATAACGGCCGGGTGACGTTTTCTTCGTCAGTGCGTTTGTCGGTGTCATAATAATTCTCCTTTATCTGAAATATATCGGATTTGATATTGCACAAATCCTTTTGAGCTTACCAAAGCCCCTGAAGACCTTGATGTAAGCAAATTTAACTTTTTTTAGCTTCACTCTGATTGAGCCGTTTTTGAGCCTGAGCTCCTTTTCGCCCTTGTCGGTGACAAGAGTGACCTTTTCCGTGTCGGCAGAAATTTCAAGCCAGGTGCTTTCGTCAAAATCTGCAGTTTGTCCCATAACACAGTCGCCGTAGGAAAGCTTTATTTTTACGCCGTCCCTGCTTTCGGTCACAAAGCATTTACCTGCCTTTACGGCACCGAGTATGTCGTCGGCACTTCTCGATTCAGAATAAACAGCTGTGACGGGGCTTCCGAGCCTTGCGAACTGACCGGGCTTGTGAAAGTCGCTTCCGCCCACTATGGGTATCTGCCTGCCTTCTTTTAAAAGCGTTGTCCACAAATTAAGAGCCTTGACATTTGACGGACGCATGGGTCCGTTCCATATTTCTATCATATCAAAGGCGTTTTCATCCTCCCACTTGTAAGGACAGATGGGACAAAGGGGGTGGTTGACGGAAACAATTGCACCGAGGGCTTTTGCGTGGCTGATGATTGACTGCATTTCCTCTTTTGTGTTTGCAATGAAGCTGTTTTCAAAGGGAGCCGGCACACCGAAAAAGTTCATATGTCCCTTGTAGTGTGTCCACTCAACTGCGGGGACAAAGGTAAGACCGTCGATGTGGGGCAGTGCGAGGTTTTCTGCAAAATTATTGTGGTTAGCAATGCCGATGAAGTCGAGCTCCTTTTCCTTTGCGAGTCTGCCGAGCTCATAGGCACTGAAAACACCGTCGGATGCCACTGAGTGCACGTGAAGGTCGCCGAAAAGAAGCGCCTCACCCGCAAGCTCGAAATCAATGTCATAGGTAACCTCGACGCCCTCATCCGTTACGTGGTAAGCTCCTATGATTATGCTCCATTTACCCGCATTGATCTTCTGACAGAGGTAGCCTGCCGAGGAATCGTACTGACCGACATGAATTGTTTTGTGGGCACTTCCCGACCAGCCGAGAAAATTGCCCTTTTCATCCGCAAGTCCGATGTCGATTGTGTTTGACGGCTTAAGGTCACCCATCAAACCCTTTGTGGGCTTGTAGTAGTCGTAGCTGACGGTGATTCTGACCACATTTTCGGGCACATCAAAGGGCAGGGTGTAGTAAAGTCCCTCTTTTTCTTTTGCTATCCTATGCTTTATAACCGTAAGACCACCGCCTGACTTTTTATCGTTATTATCATTTTAGCATTTTCGGCATCTGTAGTCAATGATTTGGTGAGATTAAATAAAAATAACTTAAAAAAGCAAATGAAAGTTATTGAATTTACTGTCTGTCAGGTGTATAATGTTCCCATCAGTAAAGAAGGGAAGAGAATTATGATTAAAGAAAAGCTCACGAAACTGAATTGGTTTACAATCTGCCTGTTCAGCTTTATGGGAGGTATTGCGTGGAATATTGAAAATATGTATTTCAACACCTTCCTTTATAACTCCGTTTATGCAAATGCATCAGAGGCTGCTATGGCGGGCTCAATGGCTCCCACAACCGCAATCAGCCGTATGGTTTCACTTTCAGCAATCGCCGCCGTGCTTACCACTTTTTTGATGGGCACTCTCAGCGACAAAATGAAAAACCGTAAAATGTTTATTTCTGTAGGTTATATCCTTTGGGGTCTTGTTACTGCAGTTTTCGGTTTTATTACAAGGGATAACGTTGCGGCTCTTTTAGGCCTTACTGACGAAGCAACAATCCTTACAACTACCGTTTGGATAGTTATCGCTATGGACGTTATTATGACCTTTATGGGTTCTACGAGTAACGATGCGGCTTTCAATGCGTGGGTAACTGATATTACAACCCCTAAAATCAGACCTACTATCGAAACAACCCTTACCTTTGTTGGCTTCTTATCAGTAGCTGCAGTTATGGGTGTTGGTAGCCTTGCTCAGTCAGGTGCAGTTTCATATCAGAATTTCTTCTTGGTTTTAGGTCTTGTTGTTTCTGCTTGTGGTGTTGTTGGTTTATTCATTATCAAAAACCCGAAAACTATTTCAAAAGAAAACGAGGTTTCCTCAAGCTATTGGTCAGACCTCTTCTACGGCTTCAGACCTTCAGTCGTTAAAGATAATTCACGTCTTTATCTTGCTCTTTTGGCAATCGGTTTTGCAAGTATTTCTT
>JAZSAM010000069.1:0-31405 GCA_045601905.1 Acutalibacteraceae bacterium
AGAGAAAAGGCAGTCAAGGTTATGGAGTACGAGCAGATGCTGCGTGAAGAATCCGACAACCTTGCAAGAGAGATCATCGCAACTGCAATTCAGCGCTGTGCCGCTGATCACGCATCGGAAGCAACCGTTTCCGTTGTTGCTCTTCCCAACGATGAAATGAAGGGACGTATTATCGGCCGTGAAGGCAGAAATATCAGAACCCTCGAAACAATCACAGGTGTTGACCTCATCATTGACGACACACCTGAAGCAATCACACTTTCAAGCTTTGATCCCGTTCGCCGAGAGGTGGCAAGACTTACTCTTGAAAGACTCATTTCCGACGGACGAATCCATCCCGCACTCATTGAAAAGCTTCACGAGAAGTCAAAGCGCGAGGTTGATCAGACCATCAAGCAGACAGGTGAAAGAGCAGTAATCGACGCAGGCGTCAACGGCGTTCATCCCGAGCTTGTCAAGCTTGTCGGCCGTCTCAAGTACCGTACAAGCTACGGCCAGAATGTGCTCAACCATTCTCTTGAGGTTTCCTACATCGCAGGTCTTATGGCAGCCGAGCTCGGCGTTGATGTGAAGCTTGCAAAAAGAGCAGGTCTTCTCCACGATATCGGTAAGGCAGTTGACCATCAGCAAGAGGGCTCACATATTGAGCTTGGTGTTGAATACGCTAAGAAGTACAAGGAAAACGACATTGTTGTAAACGCAATTCACGCTCACCACGGTGACGTTGAGCCCAAGAGCATCATCGCATGTCTTGTTCAGGCAGCTGATGCAATTTCAGCGGCAAGACCCGGTGCAAGAAGAGAAAATCTTCAGAATTACATCAAGCGTCTTGAAACCCTTGAGCAGCTTTCCAAGTCCTTCAAGGGCGTTGACAATGCCTTTGCAATCCAGGCGGGCCGTGAGGTAAGAATCATTGTCAAGCCTGAGCTTGTAAGTGACGAAGAAATGGTTCTTCTTGCTCACAACATTGTTGAAAAGATCGAGCAGGAGCTTGAGTATCCCGGTCAGATCAAGGTCAATATGATCCGTGAGACAAGAGCGACAGATTACGCAAAATAAACAGCACAAAAAACAGGTATTTCGCACGAAATACCTGTTTTTAAGTAGTAAGTAGTTAGTAGTGAGTAGCACCCGATTATAAGTTGCTCAGGCGATGTTTTATGTGGCATCCGGCAATTCCTGACTACTGACCGCTTTTTCTCGGTCTTTATCAACACAAAGGAGAAGCTTATGAAAATTCTGTTTCAGGACAAGGACATAGTTGTGGCAGTCAAGCCGCCCGAGATTCTTTCCCAGGGGGATGACAAGGGCAGGGCAAACGCCGTTGACATTTTAAAGGAGCTTACGGGTAGGGAGGTTTATCCCGTCCACCGTCTTGATAAGGGCGTGGGCGGAGTAATGGTTTTTGCCCTTAATTCAAAAGCCGCTGCCTCTCTTTCAAAGCAGATAAGCGAGGGTACAACGGAAAAAATTTACCTTGCCGATGTTCACGGAAAGCCCGAAAAGGAGAAGGGGACACTCGAGGATCTGCTCTTTTTCGACAGAGGAAAAAACAAATCCTTTGTGGTTAAAAGGGAAAGACGCGGAGTGAAAAAGGCAATTCTCAAGTACGAGTGCCTTGAAAGCAGTCAGGACAGAACAACGGTGAGGGTAAGGCTTATCACGGGCAGAACCCATCAGATCCGTGTGCAGTTTTCCTCAAGAGGCAATCCGCTTTTCGGTGACAGACGCTACGGTGCGAGGGACGAAGAAAAGAGCATCGCACTTTTTTCAAGCGAAATCTGTTTTCGTCACCCTTCAACGGGCGAAGAAATGCACTTTAAGCAGGATAAATAAACCTTGACAATTACCTTAATATTTTATATAATAATAAACTGATAGTTTATATTCAAATACATTTTCGAAAGGATGAAATATAATGGCACAGGAAAAACTTCTTACCAGCGCCGGCTTTAAAGAACTTGAGGAAGAGCTCGAAGAGCTGAAAGTCAAAGGCCGTCAGGAAATCAAGGAAAAAATTCAGGTAGCACTTTCTTTCGGTGACTTATCAGAAAACAGTGAATACGATGAAGCAAGAAACGATCAGGCAAAGCTTGAAGCACGCATTAAGGAGATCGAAGAAACTCTTGCAACTGCAAAGATCATCGATGAGGATTCACTCAGCACCGATGTTATCCAGATGGGCTCAAAGGTAACCATTAAGGACATCGAATACGGCGACATTTACAAGTATCAGATCATCTCCTCATCCTCAACCTCAAAGGACAAGGGTGCGGATTATCTCACTAGTGACGAATCACCCGTTGCAAAGGCAATCATCGGTCATAAGGTCGGCGACATTGTTGACGTTGAGGCTCCTATGGGTATCGTCAAGTACGAAATCATTGAGATTACAAAATAATTAATCCATAAAATTCCGAAAGGATGAAAGCAAATGGCACAGGAAAACAAGGCAAATGCTCCTCAGCAGGAAGCTGTACAGGACGTTAACGAATTAAGAAAGGTCAGAGTGGACAAGCTTGAGGCTCTTCAGCAGGCAGGCAACGATCCCTTTGTAATTACAAAATACGATCAGACTCACCACAGCGCCGTGATCAAGGAAAATTACGACGAGCTTGAGGGTAAGACTGTACGCATCGCAGGCCGTATGATGTCAAAGCGCATCATGGGTAAGGCATCCTTCTGCAACCTTCAGGACCTCAAGGGTAACATCCAGTCCTATGTTGCACGCGACAGCCTCGGCGATGAAGAGTACAAGAGCTTCAAGAAGCTTGATATCGGTGACATCATCGGTATTGAAGGCTCTGTTTTCAAGACAAAGACAGGCGAAATTTCAATCCATGCTGAAAAAATCACACTTCTTACAAAGTCACTTCTTCCTCTTCCCGAAAAGTTCCACGGACTTACCAACACCGACACACGTTACCGTCAGCGTTATGTTGACCTTATTATGAACGCTGATTCAAAGCAGACCCTCATCAACCGTTCAAGAATCATCAGAGCAGTCAGAAATTATCTTGACTCACAGGGCTTCCTTGAGGTTGAAACCCCGATGCTTGTTTCAAACGCAGGCGGTGCAGCTGCCCGTCCCTTTGAAACTCACTTCAACGCTCTCGACGAGGACTTCAAGCTCAGAATTTCCCTTGAGCTTTACCTCAAGAGACTCATCGTAGGCGGACTTGAAAGAGTTTACGAAATCGGCAGAGTTTTCCGTAACGAGGGACTTGATACCCGTCACAATCCTGAGTTCACACTTATGGAGCTTTATCAGGCTTACACTGACTACCATGGTATGATGGATCTGACAGAGAATCTTTACCGTCATGTTGCTCAGGAGGTTCTCGGCACAACAAAGATTGTTTACAACGGCGTTGAGATGGATCTCGGCAAGCCCTTTGAAAGAATCACAATGCTTGACGCGGTCAAGAAGTATGCAGGCATTGATTTCAGCGAAATCAAGACAGATGATGAAGCGAAGGCTCTTGCAAAGGAAAAGGGCATTGAGTTTGAAAAGAGACACAAGAAGGGTGACATTCTCAATCTCTTCTTTGAGGAATTTGTTGAGCATCATCTCATTCAGCCCACCTTCCTTATGGATCATCCCGTTGAGATTTCACCTCTTACAAAGCGTAAGCCCGAAAATCCCGACTATGTTGAGCGTTTCGAGTTCTTTATGAACGGCTGGGAAATGGCAAACGCCTACTCCGAGCTCAACGATCCCATCGACCAGAGAGAGCGCTTCAAGGCACAGGAGGAGCTTCTTAAGCAGGGTGATGAGGAAGCAAACACCACTGACGAGGACTTCCTCACCGCACTTGAGTACGGTATGGCACCCACCGGCGGCATCGGCTTCGGTATTGACAGAATGGTTATGCTTATGACCGACTCCTCTGCAATCAGAGATGTACTTCTTTTCCCCACAATGAAGTCATTGGATAAGTAAACCCTTATAAATAAAAGGGCACTGAAAAAGTCTACGCATACATAAAGCGTAGATTTTTTTCGTATTTTATGGTATAATTTAATCATAAAATACAGGGTGGATGATAAAAATGTTAAGAGACAATAATCAACTTAGACTTTCGCTGTCACTGCATGAAAAATTGTACGAAATAATAATAGCAAAAGACCATATTTTGAGAAGGATAAAGGAAAACATAGATTTCAGTTTCGTGAACCCAATGTTAAAAAAACAGTATTGTGAACATTTCGGAAGACCGGCAAAGGAGCCTGAAATGATGGTTAAATTACTGTTTTTAAAGAAGTTATATGATTTATCCGATGAACGATTGGTATCGGCGGCACAAACGGATGTGGCATATAAATATTTTTTAGATTTAGATCCTGAAGATAATATGATTAATTCGAGCCTTTTAACAAAATTCAGAAAAACAAGAATCACCGAAGATATACTTGAAGAAATGTTAAAAGAAACAATCAGTCAGGCGATTTCAAAAGGACTGATAAAAACAGGAACGATAATAGTGGATTCCACACATACAACCGCAAACGCAAGACCAAAAACAGTAACGCAGGTGTTAAGAGATTTAAGCAAACAGTTAAGAAAAGAAATATATATAAATGCTTTTGAGTTAAGCGAAAAGTTCCCCGAAAAGCCATCATTTGAGGCGAGCTTAAGCGAGAAAATTGAATATACACAAGAAATGTTGAAATGTTTAAAAGATAATATTTCAGAATGTGACAGTTCAATAGTACAAATATACAACAGAATAAAAGAATTGCTTGAAACAGAAAAAATACGTGAAATACGTTCAAAAAATGATGAAGATGCAAAATTCGGTCATAAAACTGTTAATAGCACATTTTACGGTTACAAAAACCATCTAGCTATGACAGAAGAAAGAATAATAACAGCAGTTAAAGTAACAGACGGAGCACAACCCGACGGAAATCAGTTAACGGAATTAATAGATAAAACAATCTCAAATGGAGTTGAAGTTGACGAGGTCATAGGTGATATGGCTTATGTAAGTGACGATAATCTATTAAATTGCGTAGAACGCAATGTCACACTTTATGTAAAAACCAATGCTGCTGTGTCGGCATCAGCCAAGAGCGAATTAGAACCGGGATTTTGGTTTAACAAAGATGCCGGTCTGTTGCAATGTCCTGCTGGAGAGTTGGCGACTAGTGCAGAAAAGAGAAAATCCGAAAACGGAAATACATATGTAAACTATTGCTTCAGTAAAGTCAAATGTCGAAAGTGTCCCTTTGAAGAAAAATGCCGGGTTGGAAAATCCAAAGGAAAGACCTATTCAATAACAGAAGTGAGCGAAAAGAATAAAAAACGATTAGATTTTGAAGAAACTGAAGTTTTCAATAACAAATTAAAAATACGGCACAGGATAGAAGAAAAGAACGGTGAAATGAAAACAACCCATGGACCGAGCAGAGCAGATTCCACGGGTTTAGTTGCTATGCGACTGCAAGCGTATTTTACAGCTTTTACAGTAAATGTTAAAAGAATAGTGGCATTAAGCAATCCGGTAACGGTGTAATATCCGTTACTTTTGTTTTTTTATTGTTGCAAAACACAAAAAAAGAAAGATATTTTATTTTTTAACCGAATATTTATACACAAAAAAACCACAGCCTTTCAATGAACTTGTAGTCCTTTTTTTATTCAGGTTGTTTTTTGCAGCCCCTTTTTAAGTACAAAACTTCTTTAAAATATCTTGGTTGATCCTATTTTATCGTACCGGGCAAGTTAAATCCGAACCGAAAAAATATTGAATTAACTGAATTATCGAAGAGATTTAGTAAATTGTTTCGATTAAGGACAGGAGGAGCTCTTTGCATATTAATTTTTAAAACTAACGTTAATTTTTATAGAAAAATAATAAAAAATATATAGATTTTTTTTCTTCAAAGTGTTAAACTGTTAATAGTTGTTTGTAGTAATATATTATTTGTATACTGATTGTAGGTTTAATTTTATGCGGAGGGGCGGAACAATGAATAAATTAATAAAAAAATCACTAACAATTTTTCTCGTCTTAATAACTATTTTCGGAACTATGCCTCTATCGGGGTTCGTTGATTTTAATGTTCCTGATTGGCTGAAAATGTCTTCTGTTTTTGAACAAAAAGCGCTGGCGGCTTCAAACACGGTTCAGTGGAATACTTCTTATTCCGCTGCTAGTGGTAATGCTGATACAGTGGATTTACCCCAGGGAACAACAACCTTTTATTATAATGAATCACCATATCTGAATATAAGCGTAGGCGGAAATGTTTATGTTCACGACGCTTATTTGTATTTGTATAAAGATGGTTCTTACTTCAAAACTATTCACTATAAACAACAATTTCCAAATACCAATTATTTCAGATATTGGGCAACTCCTATAAATGGCATAGATGTCGGGTCATATTATTTTTATTATGTGTTGACTTATTCAACTGGATCTTACTCAAATTCAACCGGAACTTATACAACAAGTAACTATTCCTTCAAAGTAATAGATAGAACCCCTTCTATTAATCTTTCGTCTTCTTCTGTTTCTCTGAATTTGGCAGGCGCCAAAACAACAACGATAAATGTAAGTAGATCCTGCAGTTTAAGTTATTCATATTATTATAATTTCAGTAAAAATTCTTCAGCTTTTTCCTGTAGCTGGCAAGACTGGCAGGGCAGTGTTGCTCCGATCACAATAACCGCTCACGATACTTGTACAAATGAGCCGATCACAATTTCTTTGAAGAGAAGCTCAGACGATGCTGTAATGGCAACCCGCAAAATTTATGTTACCATTACAAAGCCAAATTACACAATTTCTTTTAATGCCAATGGTGGCTCCGGAGCGCCGGGAAGTGTGACCAAAAAATATAACGAAAATTTGACTCTTCCTACAATAATACCTACAAGAACCGGACGGACCTTTCTTGGTTGGTCGACATCTTCAAGTGCAACTTCGGCAACATATCTGCCGGGTGGAACCATAACTTCAAACAGCTCTGCAACTCTTTATGCAGTCTGGAAGGAAACCACCTTAACTTCCGGTTCAGTTGTCAGTGCTCCGATTACTTATTCCGGTCAGCTTTATTATTACAAATTTGTGCCTTCAACCAGCGGTACATATGTTATTTATTCAACAGGATCTTCTGATACAAAGGTGTATCTGTACAACTCATCGGGAACAGAACTTTCGAGTAATGATGACGGTGGTGAAGAAAGAAATTTCAGATTGTCCTATAACTTGACTGCTGGAACAACATACTATTATGCAGTAAGATATTATTCTTCTTCTGCTGTAGGAAATATTCCATTTAAGTTCGGTCCTGTGTACACTGTGAGTTACAATGCAAATGGTGGAGCAAGTGCACCGTCAAGTCAGACAAAAGATTATGGTGTAATTTTGACACTGTCATCTTCTACTCCAGTTTTGAGCGGCTACACGTTTAAGGGTTGGTCAACAAGTAGCTCTGCAACATCCGCAACATATCAGCCCGGATCAACTTATTCTTCTAACAGTTCTATTATCTTGTATGCCGTTTGGGAAAAAAATACATATACATTAACCTATGATGGAAATGGATACAGTGAGTATAGTTCAAATACAAGCGGTCAGTCATCTTATACAGTGAAGTCTCCCTCAACAACAAGAGTCGGATACACTTTTCTTGGGTGGTCAAAAAGCCGTACTGCAACTGTAGCGGAATATCAGCCCGGAAGCAGTATTGCACTTACGAATAACACAACACTTTATGCCGTGTGGAAGCAGACAACCCTTGTATCTGGTTCAAGCGTAAGTACGCCTATATCATATGGAGGTCAAGTTTATTTTTATAAATTTGTTCCTTCTAAAAGCGGGAATTATGTTATATATTCAACCGGAACAGTTGATACTAGGGTTTATTTGTATAATTCTTCAGGAACAGAGCTCAAGAGCGATGATGATGGTGGTGAAAGCACCAATTTCAGACTTGCATATAATTTAACAGCAGGAAACACATATTATTATGCTGTTAAGTATTATTCTTCTTCAAAAGTCGGTTCAATAGCATTGAAGTGTGGACCTGTATATACCATATCTTATAATGCTAACAAAGGAAGTGGGGCTCCTTTAAGTCAGGAAAAAGATTACGGCAAATCTATAATGTTAAGAGACAGTCTTCCTGTGTTGACCGGACACACATTTTTAGGTTGGTCCACCAGTTCAACTGCAACGGCTGCCACATATTCGTCCGGAGGTGTTTATAGCAACGATGCCGATGTGACTCTTTATGCAGTATGGAACGATTCCAGCAGTCCTACAGGATCAATAAGTTCAACAAACGATGTGTCTTCGACGCAAACTGTGGCGATTAATCTTAATGATAATGTCGGTGTCGCAGGATATTATTGGGGAACAAGTTCAGCTTATTCTAATAATACTTATACTAAATTCTCGGATTCTTCTGTAAGCAAAAGTGCTAATTTAATCGTATCGGCTCCCGGAACATATTATCTTGTTGTTAAAGATACATCGGGTAATGTGTCGATTTCATATGCAATTACATTTTATAAAACAACGCTTAATGCCAACGGTGGCAGTGGCGGCACAACAGTGTTAACGCAAAGCGGTAGTTCCTTTGTTTTGCCTCAGCTTTCTCGTAATGGATACAAATTCAGTGAATGGAATACAAATGCCGACGGTAGCGGTATAAGCTATAACGGAACATATACTGTTTCATCTTCTAAATCTTTATATGCTTTATGGCAGGACGTGTCAAAACCAACGATTTCTGTAACTTCAACAAATGATGTTTCTCCAACTCAGGTTGTTACATTTACTTTAAGTGATAATACAAAAGTAGCAGGATATTATTGGGGAACAAGTTCAACTTGTTCTAATAACACATATTACACTGTTTCTCAGGCTGTGCAAGTCAAAGCGACTCAGACTATCTCAGAATCTGGTAAATATTACTTATTTGCGAGAGATACCAGTGGTAATATTTCTGATGGTTATTTGATAGAGTTCTGTATAACTGTTTTTGATTCCAATGGTGGTGAAGTCACACCGTCATCTGTTATTACAAAGAAAAACAACTCATTCGTGTTGCCTGTGCCTGAGCATGAAACATGCACTTTTGGTAAATGGATTAAAAAAGCAGATGGTTCAGAAACAGCTTTCACCGGAAGCTATACTGTAACTGCGGATTCAAATCTTTATGCTCAATGGATAGATGATTCTCGCCCTACAGCAAGATTAACGGTGTCAAACAACGTATCTTCTGAGCAAACAGTAAAGTTTGATTTGTTGGACAATATATCTGTTGCCGGATATTATTGGGGAACCAGCAGAACGTATTCACAAAATGCTTATGTTGTTATCGGAGCTTCCTCGGCCAGTGTGGAGGTGAATCAGAAAGTATATGATCCCGGAACTTATTACTTGTTTGTAAAAGATACATCGGGTAATATTTCGCAGGAATATTCTGTAACTTTTTACAAAACTGTTTTGGAATATTGTAGAGAGGACGGTAAAAAGTCAACTATATTAACTAAGTCTGACTATTCATTTGCTTTGCCTTCTCCCGAACGTAGCGGATACACATTCGGACATTGGAATGCTACACAGAACGGGACAGGAAACAAGTTCGTGGGAACATATAATGTTAAAGGTAATGCCACATTATATGCTGTATGGGAAGATAATTCGAAACCCACAGGTTCTGTGAAATCTACAAATACATTTTCTTCTTACCAGACAGTTACCCTTACTCTTAAGGATAATGAAGGTATAGTTGGATATTATTGGGGAACAAATTCTATTTATACCAACAATAGTTACATTAAACTGGATTCTGTAAGCACTAATGTGAGTATCAATAAAAAAATAGATGATGCCGGAACTTATTATCTTGTGGTTAAAGATTCTTCTGGAAACCTATCTGCTACATGTTCAATCATTTTTTATAAAACTACACTTAATTATTCGCAAAGCACGGTAGATCCGTCTGTTATTATTACAGAAACCGGTAAATCCTTCACTTTGCCCACTCCCACTAATTCGGAATATACTTTCAAGGGTTGGAACTCGTCTTCTGATGGTTCGGGATACTTATATAGTGGTGAGTATACTGTTTCTGGTTCAAAAACCTTGTATGCATTGTGGGAAGATGCAGTTGCTCCAAGTGGAACAATCAGTTTTACAAATGAAGTGTCATTGACTCAGACTGTTACACTTAAACTTGTGGATAATGTCAGCGTTGCCGGTTATTATTGGGGCACAAGTTCAATTTGTTTGAGTAATACTTATATACCTTTGACAAGTGTTAAGCCTAATGTAACGCAAACACAAACTGTATCCAATCCCGGGACGTACTACTTGTTTGTAAAAGACTTGTCAGGTAACATTTCATCTTCAAGTTCTGTAACATTTTATAAAACAACATTAAATGCCGGTAAAGGCAATGTTACTCCGTCAGCTGTTATAACTTGTAGCGGAAAAGCATTTACATTGCCTGTGCCTGCTTGTGACGGATATGTTTTTAAAGGATGGAACACATCTTCCGACGGTAAAGGTCAGTCATATTCAAATACATACATTGTTAGCGGAAATAAAACTCTTTATGCACAATGGGAAGATTCAACCAAGCCTACAGCATCCTTAACATGCACCAATGAATTGTCTGCAAGTCAAAATGTTAATATCTTGCTGAAGGACAATGTAGGACTTGCTGGTTATTATTGGGGACCGCATTTGCAGTGTGAAGATAATGATTACACAGCTTTGCAGCAGAATCTAACGAGTGATACTGTTACAAAAAAAGTTACTTCAGATGGGGTTTACTATTTGGTTGTCAAAGATATTTCTGGAAACTTGTCTGAGGTTTATAATGTTACTTTTTATAAGACAACATTAAATCCCGGTAAGGGTACTGTTTCCGTGAAAACTATCCTTACAGAAAAAGGTAAATCTTTTACTTTGCCTTCGGTTTCACTTGATAATTACGAATATATAGGTTGGTCAGATAAATCCAAAGCTGAAGTAGCAGATTTCGTTAACTCATATACTGTAACAGCAAATAAAACATTATACGCTGTTTTGGTTTCAAATGTTCGAGTTGTCAGTTTTGATGCTAATACAGGCAGTGATGCTCCTGAATCGATAAAGTATGATTATAATGTTGGTACTACTCTTCCTAAAGCAACACCTACGAAGTTCTACAAAATCAGATTTAATGCAAATGGAGGTGTTGTAAACACTGCCACCAGTACTGTTTATTGTGCCTTTGATTCGTGGAATGTTGATGTTCAGTGTAAAGGCGAAAAATACTATCCTGAAGGCTTTTATACTTCAATAACAGATGCTACTCTTTATGCTCAGTGGATAGATCCTGTTGCCGGCAACTTGCCTACACCCGTTTTGGAAAGAAAAAATTTCAAAGGATGGTATACTGAACAAAATGGCGGAAGTTTAGTTACATCTGAAACTAAGATAACCGACAATATTACATTATATGCTCATTGGGAAAATGTAAGATCATTTAATGTTACATTCAATGCAAACGGAGGCAGAAGTGCTCCGCAAGCGCAGATATTGTATGACAAAGAAAGCATATATTTAGATAATACTGCTCCTGTCAAAACATATAAGATATCTTACAAAACTGACGGCGGTTTTGCTTCGGCAACAAACAAAGTCGTTTCTTGTACATTTGATCAATGGAAATCCCAAAGCGGTAAATATTATTCACCGGGTGACATTTTTGCAGAGTACGAAGACACAGTTTTAACCGCACAGTGGATACAACCCAAAGCAGGTAAACTGGCTACTGCTGAAAAAGAAGGTTATAATTTCAAAGGCTGGTATACAGACGAAGGAGAGCTTGTTACTGAAACAACGGTTATTTCAAAAAACATAACCTTGAATGCAAAGTGGTCAGAAATCAAAACGTACACTGTTTCATATGATGCAAACGGGGGGGTAAATGTTCCGTCTCCACAAATTAAATATGAAAACGAAAATTTGACACTTGTCAGAACTTTGCCGAATAAGTCTTTCGTTATTTCATATGATGCAAACAGTGGTGCGTGTAAAACTGCAATGAAAGAACTGAAATGCAGCTTTGTAAGTTGGATAGATGTTGACGGAGACAGCTATTATTCCAACTCCGTATATACCAAGAATAAGGATAATGTTCTTTATGCAAACTGGTCTAATCCTATAGCGGGAGAATTAGAAAATCCGGTTAAGACCGGATACAGGTTTGATGGATGGTATACAGAAAGAACGGGAGGTTCACAGATTAAATCCAATACTGTCATCAGTTCTGATCTCTCCTTGTATGCTCACTGGTCACCGATACGGTACACTCTAAATTATTACGACGGTTCAAATCTTATTTCAACAAAGACAATGCTGTATGATAATGTGAATAGCGTGAAATGTCCTGTTACACCCGAAAAAGCTGGTCATTCATTCCTTGGTTGGTCGGATGAACCCGGTGGAGCTGTAAAGTATAATGAAGAAGATCAAATAGAAAATCTCACAGATGTTGACGGAGCAAAAATTCCATTATACGCCGTGTGGATGAAACATGCAAGTCTTGAAGATCTTACCTATTCATTCATTAATAACCGTGACGGTTTCAATGGTTACAAAGGATTCGAATACGGCGAAAATTATGTGATCGGTATTAATGCGTACAGAAACATTTTCGGACCAGGCACTTATGCATCTAAATTTTATTATGAAGACGTTACCGTTTTAGGTCGTTTGTGGGGCGGTAATTGTTTTGGAATAGCCTCGACTTCTTTGATGTTCAATTCTTTTGTAACGTCTGAAATGTCGGCTTATGATTTTAATGAGACTGCGGCTTTGGTTTCAGATCTGGATTTGAAGGATACACATAATAAACTCAAGTTTATTAATTATTCAAGTAAAAAAGAAAGAGATTTGAATCTGGTAGATTTCATTGAAATGATGCAGGTTTCTCAGAAATGTCAATACATTCAGAAGGATTACAAAAATAATAAAGACAAACTCAATGAACTTTGTGAGCTTATAAAACAATCCAAAACCACAAATAAGTATCCAATTATTGCTTTGTTCGGTTTGGAAGGCGGACATGCTGTTGTAGGGTACGACATCCGGTATGTAAACGATCAGGAAAGCAGATTGTACATCTATGACAGTAATTATCCTGAAACGGAAAGATTTATAACACTGAAAACTGACTCGGAAGGTAATTGCATAGGTTGGAATTATGAGTTAAGTGAAAAATATGAATGGGGAACAGATTTTACAGGTTCATGGATTAGCTATGTTCCCTATGAAGACATTGAGTTTGTTTGGCATAATAGGGGAGACTCGGAGAAATTAGCAAATCAACAAGTTAATGTTATGATGATTAACTCTCAGGATTATGAAATATTTGATATTGCAGGAAATCTTATTGCCGAGTGTAATGATGGTGTATTTGAGTCAAATAATGATAATGTTTACACAATGTCAGTGGCAGAAATGAATGTTTCATCGGAGGGTATGGTAATGTTGCCTACTGATATGTACAAAATCAAAAATACTGACGAATCTATTGATGATCTGAAAGTTACAATGATATGTGATGACTTGGGTGCATCAGTGTCTACAACATCAAGTGAAATAGTTTTCGCTGTTGATGGAAAATATAATCTTAATTCTATCAATGTAGGCGCAAAGGTCGGAGATACTTACCAGCTCGAACTTGTTTCATCAGGAGAAAATCAATATGAATCAATATCGTTACAAGGTGTCGGAGATGGTTCTCAGGTTGGATTGTCCTGCAAAAATCAACAGTTGACCGTAAATGTTAACAACAGCCCTGAAGTGTCATTGACAATCAATGGTGTAAATCAGCCGATAATTACAAGCAAACAGATAAAGTCAATAGAAGTGTTGACAGTTCCAAAGAAAACAGTTTATACATATGAGTTTTCCGAAGAGTTGGTCAAGAAAGGACTTTCTGTTCTTGTTAATTATACTGATGGAACCTCAATGCTTGTCAGCGATGAGTCTAAACTGAATTGCTTTGGTTTTGATTCTATGAAAATAGGTTGGCAAACGATTACTGTTGAGTATGAAGGATTCACTGACACGTTTGAAATTAATGTATCTGATTTTTGGTGGAAATTAATTTCAATCTTGAAGAACATTTTAGAAAGTCTATATTAAAAAATTGGGAGGAATTTTTTATGAATAGTAAAAGAATTTCGGCTGTATTTATAGCGATGTTTATGTTTTTTTCGGTGTTTCCGTTGAATATGGTTTATGCCGAAAATACAGAAGGTGAAGTTTTATCTGATGCTGCTCAATTTTCTGAATTTGACAGCCCTGATGGAGACAAGGGTGATCTGAATTATGAAGAAGCAGTTGCTGAAGAGTCTTTTGATACACTGGGTTTGGATGAAGAAAAGGTTATAAACAACCTTAATCTGACAAACGGAACCCCTCAAAGTGAAGTGGATGTTGCAACAGACACGTTTATTCCCGCCGGAAGCGGTAAACAGGAAGCAATAGAAATTGAAGAATATTCTGTTCCGCAGGAAAGTGAAAACTCAGGTTCAAGAGTGGCTGAAGAAGGAAGTTATGAAACCAATGCCTCTTATCCTTACATAACACTCAGTTCAACCAGTATAGGTATAAATGCCGGTAATTCATCAAAGGTAACAGTTGGTTACGGCGGTTATAGTGGTTCTGTATATTTTCAGTACTCTTTAAGCAATAGCAATATCAGCGGGAGGTGGGGATCCTGGTCGGGTAGCAAAGTGCCTCTTACAATTACAGGATTAAAATCGGGAAGCACCAGAATTTCAGTTTATCTTAAGGATGGTTATTCCAATAAAACACTCGCCTCAACATTCATTAATGTAACAGTATACAGTACTGTTTCTTTGTCATTGTCAAAATATGAATTTGATACTGTTTATAATAAAAGATCGTCTATAGGAGTTACTGTATCAGGTGCAACAGTCGGTATGAGGGTTGCATTCCGTTATTCAAAAGGAAATAGCGTAAGCTGTCAGTGGGGGTCTTTCACCAATAATACTGTTCCTCTTTATATCAAAGGAATCGGTGCCGGAACTTCTGAAATCCTAGTTCAGATTATAAATTCAAGTGGTACTGTTTTGGCAAGTAAAGTGCTTAAAGTGAATGTTACAAAGTCTGCGCAAATTAATTTGTCTCAAACTTCGGTTTCATTAAAGGTTGGTCAGTCTTCATCGGTAAAAGTTTCATATTCTAATGCATACGGTTCAATTTATGCTCAGTACTCAATCAACAATTCCAATGTTTCTTGTTTTTGGAACGGTTGGTCGTTAAAAATCGGTGCAGTAAAAAAAGGTGCAACAACAGTTACGATAAAACTTTATAACAGCTCAAATGATTTGCTTGCAACAAAATCAATTTCTGCTTCATCAAATGAGTCTGTTTCACTTTCGTGTTCTGTAAGCTCGCTGTCGCTGAAAGTTGGAGGATCCTCCAATATCAGCTACACATTCTCAGGTACATCAAGTTCTGTGTATTACAGCTTTAGTATTTCAAATTCCAACATTTGTTCAGCAGGTTGGGTTGGTTCTTGGGTAAATAACAGTCATGCTCTTCGGGTCACGGGTAAAAAAGTCGGTTCTACAAATCTTACTGTTTATCTTAAAAGAAGCAGTGATAATGCAATCCTAGCGGCAAAAACTATTACTGTCAGCGTAATCGGAGCTCCGTCAATAAGCCTGAGTTTGTCATCAACTACTTTAAAAGTAGGAAATCAGGTTTCTTTGACAGCAACAGCAAGTAATGTGTATGAAGATTATGTGATGTCTTATAGTACAAGCGGCACGTGTTTTTCCTGTAAGTGGACAAGTACTCAAATTGTCAACAATAAGGCAAATCTTGCTATTACCGGCACAAAGGAAGGAACAGGCACTCTTACTGTAAGCTTGAAAATAAATGGCAAGGTTGTTGCCAGTACAACATGTAAAGTAACTGTTCAGTCTGTAAGCAATCCAAATCTTAGTTTTACAAACTCTTCGATGTCTTTGACCAAAGGTGCAAGTGCAACTAATAACGTTAGCTTCAGTGGAGTAAGTGGATCTGTAAAGGTTTCATATTCTTTGAGTAACAGTAATATTTCTGCAACTTGGGGTAGTTATACCGGTTCATATTTCCCTTTGAAAATAACGGCAAAACAGGAAGGTACAACAACTGTAACAATAAAACTTATCAAAAGCTCAAATAATGCTGTGCTTGCAACAAAGTCTTTCACGGTTAAGGTAGTAGCCGATCCCGGAAAAGACATAAATTCATTGTCCTATTCATTCCCAAACTATATTACAACAATACCGTTAAGTACATTCAGATTGGCCTTTGGTAACAATTCAAGAACTACACGACTGTTTAATGCATATTCTTATTCAGAAGGTGTTTGCTATGGTATGTCAGCAACTGCAATGATGCTTAAGAACGGTACATATCTCACACCGGGTTCTTTTGGTAAGAGCAGTACTTTGTCCCTTTCTAGATCGTCAGATGTAAGCAGAACTCATAATATGAGCTTGCAAGTTTTTATCGAGTTAATGCATATTACTCAGTATTCAACTACGGCAAGGAACGCTCAGATTAGCGGATTAAGTAATTTGTGTGATGCGGTTGGCAAGGGAAATATTGTTGAAATTCTTATTTTCGATAACGATCAGGGTCATGCATTGATAGGCTATTTGCTTGATAAAGAAAATAACAGACTTTATGTTTCCGACTCTAACTATCCCGGTGGTACAGCTCGTTATATTTCACTTACTAAAAACAGCTCAGGAAAATACACGGGTTGGTCTTATAACATTTCAGGCAGTGAAATTTGGAGCAGCAGTAATGGTGGAACAATAAAATATCAGACACTTAGTTCTATTAATTCTCAATGGAGTAACAGAGGCTCACTGTCAATTGCTTCGGGTTGGATTCCCAATATGCTTTTAACTAATTCTGATGATTTTAAGATCTACGATGTAGAAAAGAATGTGGTTGCAACATATTCTGATGGCGTTTTTGAGACTGAATTAGATGGTGCAGAGCATATAGTTCCGATATCGTACAATCCTGATGGAGAGCAATATGAGTATGAATATAATCTCTTCTATCTGCCACCTGAGTTTTATATAGTAGAGAATATGGATGATGATATCGAAAAATTCAAAGCGGAAATGATGAGCGAGGATTTGGGTATTGTTGTTGAAACAGACGCGAATGTTGTATCATTTGCTGTTGAGGACAAGACAAATCTTTGTAGTATGAACCTTACACTTGATGAAAATGATTATTATGATGTAACATTAATGTCGTCAAGAGAAAACGAAGATGATATAACTGTAAATGGTGTTGGTATCATAGATAACACTACTTTGAATCTTAATATGACAAACGGTGTGCTCACACATAGTAATACATATGGAGCAAGCATATCCATAAATGATGAAAAGAAAAACTATTACACAATAGAGGCTATTGCAGGTAATGGCGGTAGCATTTCAGCTGAGGGTATATCAAAACCGATGAAATATTCTGATCTTACTTACAAAATCACTGCTGATGAAGGATTTGTGATTGCTGATGTTCTTGTTGACGGTGAGAGTGTAGGTATAGTTGAGGAATACACATTTTCACAAATTGAAAAAGATTCAGTGATTGAAGCAGTTTTTGAAAAGCTACCGATCGGCTTTGCCATTGAAGATATTTCTGTTGGAAAATTCTATTACGGAGATAAGATTCTCCTGAAAGCAAAATTTGAAAACAAGCCTGATGGATCGAAGGTCGTTTGGGAATCAAGTAATCCGGATGCAGTTTCTGTAAACTATTCAGGCGATGGCAGTGAATGTGTGTTAGAGTGCATCGGTTCAGATGTTGCAGTAATTACTGCTAAAATTGTTAATGCAGACGGTTCTGATTTTTCCAGTGAAAACGGTGTGATCGTAGCTCAAAAGGAAATTTCTGCTGTTACAAACATTATATTCAGAATAATAAGTGCAATAAAAAATATTCTCAGAATTAACCGATTTGTAGCTTGATTGTAATTAATTAGTTGCGGTGTGCGTTAACGCACACCGCGGAAAGGTTCGCAAATGAGAAAGATTTATTTGTTTTTTTCTGTTGTTTTTATCCTGGTGATTTCTGTTGCGATATTTTTTATGTTGTGCACGGACGGTTCATCGGGTGATGGGGTTGAAGAAGGTAATATGACAGATACTATAGAAACTTTAAAAGATGGACTTAATGCAACAGCTATTTTAGATGAATCCGAGGTTAATAATTGGAAACAACATAAGCCTGACGAAGATACCATAAGCTCAATCTCCTGGGAAGACTTGTATCTTGATTTTATCACAAAAGAGAAAGAAAATTTGCACTATGTCGTTTCTGATTTTTCATATGCATTTATAAATTTTGAGGAGATTGATTATCCGCTTCTGTTGCTTAAGGATCAATGGAATATGTATTTGTTTCATACGGAAAACAATGAAGTGGTTGCCGCGAAAGATAAAAATGGAGATGTGTTGCAGTTGCACAGAATGAGTTCAGCTTACAATAATAATAGACATCTTTATCTGTATGGATCTATCGATGCTCCTGGTGCGTTCTATTATTGTGAAGTGAAGTATGATGGTTCATTTTATTTGGAGTATTTTGCTGAAGGTAAGTATGATAGCGAAGGAAATGTTATATATCATACTGACGGTGGAAATGTTGTTACAGAGCAAGAACATAAGCAAGAGATTGAAAATCGTATAGGTAATTCCACAGGAATAGTCTTTGTTTGATTTTTCAAAATTCAATGGATGATAACGCTTGATTAAAAAGGGCATAAATCGGGAGAAATCAATACTAAAATTTGGTAATAGATTTATTGAATCGGAAATAATGTAGCAATGTTCTATAGGGGGATACTTTTTGTGGTTTTTGAATTCTATTTGATTTAACCTGCAGAACAAATTATATATTGCTATAAAAACTACGCACTTTTATCGGGTGCGTAGTCTGTTTTTAATCTCACTGTAGTATTTTTTATACAAAAACTAATGGGGCTGTTGCACGAAAGTGTGACAGCCTCTTTTCATAACACGCCACAATGTTAAATTGTGGAAAAATATTTCTTTAGCAAAAACAGACACACAACGAAACAAAGAGGCAATAAAATCCTCTTTACTGTTGTGCGTTTTTCTCTTTTTATACTACTTTCAACTCAAATAAATGCTGATTGTTTCTGCCGTTTTGAGTTTTGTTGCTTTACTTCTCCTTTCTCAGTTCTATAAATAGTATGTAAGATGAGAAAGGGAAAGTTGGAAAAAATGAAGGTAGCTCAAATAATTCACTCCCTTTAAGTTTGTTTTAACAACCAATGCTAATATTTAACCATACGTTTCAAGGTGCAAAACCTGTTGTAATAGTCGAAAAATAACCACCGGATTTAACCGTAAATACGCCCTCAAAAAACCTACCCCGTTTTACCCCAAATTTACCCCAAACGATTGAAAAGTTAAGTGAAGTTGCGTGAGGTTACATTTTTTGTGAGCTCTCAGAAACCTTGTAAAATCAAGGGTTCCGAGAGATAGTAAAATTGTAAAAAGTCGGTTTTACGACAGATTTATGACAAATTAATATGTGATATAGCAAAGCAGGACGGCAAAATGCCGTCCTGTTAAACTTTTATTCCGTTACAACCTCAAGTCGTCCTCTTTCCTCTGTTTCTTATCATTGATAAGCCACGGAATACCGAAGCCTAAACCGCCGCCGACGGCAAGACCGATAAGAATGAACAGCCACCAGAGAGGATTTTTCTTCTCCTTTTCGTCTTCGGTTGTGGTAGCAACCTGCTCCACCTTCTCTTCGATGACCGTGCTGACATCTACGGTTTTCTTATATTCCTTGCCGTAATCGTCCTCGTAAGTGATGGTAATTTTACCCGTAACCTCGCCGAGAGTATCCGTGTCAATTCGCAGATTTGCCGAGCCTTGTGCGCTCTGTGCAGGCTCAATGTTACCCACAAACACGCTGCCACCTGACTGCATACCCTCAATGTCGAAATCAAGAGTGCAGTTGTAAATTGTACTCTTGCCCGTGTTCATCAGTTCAAGAGTAACGGTCTGTGTGTCGCCTTGAATGACCTTTTTAGGTAAGGTTGCACCGCTGTAAGAGAGCTTCACACTTTGCTTTACATCAATTCTCACGATATCACTCGAAGAGTAGGAGTTGAAGTTTTTGTCCTCGTACTCTGCCGACACCTGCAAATCATGCTGACCGATGGTTGCTGTGTGAGTTGCCTTCAGTCTTACCTTCCACACATAAGTGCTCCCGGCATAAATGACATCAACATACTTCGTCGGCATACCTGTTGTGATAATTTCTCCGCTTGAATCGGAAAGACTCAGCTTGATGTTGTAAAGTGCCTTTGTTTCGCTGTAGTTTTTAAAGCCAACGGCAAGAATTGCAGCTTTGTCGGGAGAAAGGCTGTCCTCACTTAATTTGTAACCTCTTACCATAAACCGCGGTGTAGAATTGTCTTCGGTGACGGGTTCGGACTCTTCAGAAGCTTCTTCATCTCCGGCACTCTCTTCTTCGTCTTCAGCCTGACGCAAGGAAAGGTATTCGCTGTTGATGTAGCACAGTTTACCACCGTAGGTGACCTTGCTCCAACCGTCATCGGTTTCGCCGATGCGGACGATTGCCTCGCCCTGCTCAAGCACGGTGATGATGTCGCAGTCGGTGTTCGGCTCAGTTCTGATATTCACATCTTCCGTGGCATAGACTGTTTCTTTTTTGTACTCTGCCGAAACGGTGAGCATAGATGTTAAGAGCAAGAGAAAACAGAGAATAAACGCTGTTATTTTTTTCATTGTTTTCACCTCTTTTACAGTTCTCTGATGTTTTCGACTATGCTGTGCTTCATTTCTTTCTTGATTTTGATAACAAGATTTATCGAACAGATTGCAAAAAGAATACTGCACAAAACCAAAGTTTCAACCATTCTGAGTTCAAATATATCTTTATTCCATTCCATTGATTTGCGGATTGCTATATAGAGTAGATAACCTACAATGTAAATTCCGAAACCTATTCCGTAACCCCAACCGAAGATTGAAAGCAACTGTCTGATATACGACGAAGACAGTACCTTAAGATCAGCACCTACCGCACGGAGGGTGCCTATTTCCTTTTTGCCTTCACGGATTCGGGCAGTAAGAGCGTTGTTAATAACGCTACCGCAGATTGTAAGAAAAAGAGCTACGAGACAGTATAATCCGAATAAAAGAATTCTCATCGTTTGTTGATTATCTCTGTCAAATTCATACCAATTACGTAAATATCCGTTTGCTATTGATTGGGTAAAGCTTTCAAGATAAGGCACAACAGTCAAGTTCATTTCGTCGGTCATATTCTCGCTGCTGAGCTGAATATCTGTGTAATCGCAAGTTGGAGCAAAAAGGCTGCTTGCCGAGTTTGTTGTGAGTATACCGAAATTCGTTATATAAGGGAAATCCCAGTCGAAAACATCGTAAAAGTTACTGTGCACTATTGCTCCGATTTTTACCTTTCTGTCTGTTCTGACAAAGTTTGTTTCGTCCTTCATTGAAGTATTTACAGTGCTTAACGAAATCTCGTCGCCAACCTTATAGGTGCATTCCTGAGTTTCAAAATAATCGATATATTCACTCGCCGGGTCGGTGTCGGAGAAATGATCGGTCTCCAAAAACGTGTAGCCCATCTCTAAATCAAACTTATTAAACCCGGCACCGATTTTCTGAGGCGCAACAAGAACAATCTCTTCACCGGAGTTTATTTTGTCTATGTTTATCTCACCCTCAATTACTTTGCTTCTAAGCGTTTCAAAATAAGCATCGTTCATACTGACGAATGTTGAGGGAATAACGAGTGAGGTGTAGCCGAATTTTTCTCTCGCCTGAGTATAGCTTTTAGAAAATTTTGCAGTACATTTTTCTTTATAGTTTTCTGCCGTAATACCCTTGTCAATTTCTTTATATATACTGTAGCCACTCGTGCTGCCTAAAACCATAAGAAGCTCATAGTCGTCAAATTCGTCCTTCAGAATATTTACCGTTGTTCTTTTTGTTGCAACAACCTCGTCAAAATACCCCGACGTAATAAGCTCTACAACATCGTTATCGGTAAATCCGCTTAAGTCAAGTGTACAGTCAACCAGGGCTTCGTCATAACCTCCCTGATCGGATATGTGATAGATATATTTTCTTGTTTTCACTTGGGATGCTTCGTGGTTCAGTCCCGAAAAGCTAAAGCAAGAGCCTATAACGGTAAGAGCAAGAAGAACACTGACTATTATCTGTCTCGAACGGGAAAGGGTGATATTTCTCTTTGCAAGAAGCGAGGAAACATTGAATTGTGCTTGTGAGTGAATTCTCTTTTTCCTGAGTCTTCGGGTGTAATCAACATTGCGGATAGCCTGCATAGGCGAGCTTTTTGAAACAGAAATAAGAGGTATAAGTGCCGCACACATTACAACAATAACACCAAGTAACGCTCCGACAAAAAGTATCCATATTTCAGGCAGGAACACAAGGTCATCGCCCATCATTTTTGTGATTAATTTTACGCCAAAATATGAGATAAGAATACTTATAGGAGCAGAAATAAGACTTATTATAAATGCTTCACGGGCATAAATGGATATAATCTGCCTTTTAGTTGCACCAACGGCACGGAGCATACCAATCTGCTTTTTTCTTTCTCTCAGATTATTTGAAAAAGAATTAACTATAGTAAGACAAGAAACAAGAGTAAGCATCAAAGCAAAGGCGATGCTGTAAAGCATTGTTGACCATATATCAGTTCCGCTTGTTCCGTCATCGGAATTATCGTGAGAATACGAGTTTACTCTCATATAATCGTTTGTATTGCTGTAGTATCTTTCCCAATCTGCATTTGTAGTGGCGTCATTACCGTATAAGTTAAGGTTTACAAATGCAATAAGAAGCTCCTTGCCTCCGACGGCGGTTTGTTCGCCTTTATTAACAAAAACCGAAGGGAAAAACTCTGCTTTGCCCGATTCCCATTCGCAGATAGCGTCCTTTTTATTGCATATAATGCCAACGATTGTGTAGGTTCTTTCTTCGGTTTTTTCGCTGAAGGCTTTACCGTCGGGGATTTTCATCGCAAGCGTAATTTTATCGCCTAATTTTTTATCGGCAAGGCCCAAAGTCATAAGAGCCTGTCTTTCAACAATAGCCTCTCCTTCATTTTCGGGCATTCTTCCCTCGTAAAGGAAGGGATAGTACATTTCTACTGCCTTATCCTCAAGCCACGCAACGGCAGTACCGACATCCTTTTTTTCTTCCGATTGATAAGCATAGCCTATCGTGTGGGCGAAGCTGTATTCTGTAACGTAATCAGCCAGCACACCGTTTTCGAAATCGGCGTTACCGGCGTTCAAATATATCTCGTGCTGAGTTCCGTGAATTCTTTTCTGGTTTTCTTCTATTGAGCTTTGCCAACAAGAAATAAAAAATGTGATACCCGACGAGAAAACCATAGCAAGTATGATGCCGATAATAAGAATAGTATATTGCTTTTTGCGTTGTTTCAGGTTGCCCATGGCAAGGGTATTAATTGTGAGTTTTCTTTTCATTGCTTTTCACCTCCCTGAGTCATACGGAGGCTGAGGGCTTGGTGTCTTTGACTATCTTGCCGTCCTCAATGGTAAGGATTCTCTCTGCCTGCTCTGCAACGTGCAGGTCGTGGGTTACGAGAATAAGAGTAACGCCAAGCTGTTTACTGACATATTTGAGAAGCGACAGCACCTCTCGACCACTCTTGCCGTCAAGATTACCCGTAGGCTCGTCGGCAAAAAGGATAGCAGGTCTGTTGGCAAGGGCTCTTGCAATAGCGATTCTCTGCTGCTGACCGCCTGAAAGTGCAGAGGGAAGATGCTCCAAGCGGTCACGGATGCCGAGCATATCAATAACCTTGTTAAGATACTCCTCGTCGGGCTTTTTGTTGTCGAGCATAATGGGAAGCAGAATGTTCTCGTAGCCTGTCAGCTCCTGAACAAGATTGTAGGCCTGAAAAACGAAGCCGAAGCGACGGCGGCGGAGAATAGAAAGCTGATTGTCATTATATGACGAGAGTGACTTTCCACCGTAATAAACGTGACCGCTTGTGGGGTTTTCAAGGGAAGAGAGTACATGGAGAAAGGTTGATTTACCTGAGCCTGAGGGACCCGTGATAGCACAGAATTCTCCCTGCTCAAAGCAAATTGTTACATCATCAACGGCTTTAACTACATTTTCACCGCTTAAGTATTCTTTGGTGAGATTTTTGCATTCTATAATGTTCATAATAACACTCCTTTTGATTTTGTAACTCTATTCTACACGGTCAACCTTACGATTCGGTGACTTTTACCTTACAATTTCGTAAGATTAAGGATTTTACAAATATTGACAAATTTTACGGTTGTGATATAATACCCTCGTAGTCAAGAGGCGTAGTAAGGCGGTTGGCACGCTCTTCCGAAAGGAGGTGCTGTGCATGCCTATTATCATTACGGTACATATACTTTGTTATACTGTCACTTTAAGGATAAAAAGGAACAACCGCCACTCGGCAAAGTGACGGTTGTTTTGATATAATAAAATAACGTTTCTTGGCCAACCGCTTTGAACGGTTACCTCTTGACTATATTATACAGCACTTGGCTATCATTGTCAAGTGCTTTCTTTTTTGCCTTAAAGCTTTAAATTTGCATCAATTATCGGAAAGCACATACTCACACGCAGTCCCTTTTCGCTGTTTTCAGCGGTAATGGTACCGTGATGCTTTTCGACTATTGCCTTGGTAATGGCAAGACCTATACCTGCACTGTCAGGTGAGGCGTTCTGACTGCGGTGAAATCTGCGAAAGAGCATCGAAAGCTCGTCCTCTGCCACACCGCCGCCGTTATCTTCGATTATCACGCTGACAGACTTTTCCGCTTCTTCAATGATAATATCAACCCTGCCGTCTGCCTTAGTATGCTCACAGGCATTTTTGATAACATTACCGAATGCCTCACGAAGCCAGCCCTTATCTGTACGAAGAGTACCTTTGCCCTTGACGGTGATAGTTTTAGTCGGGAAGAGAGCTGAAAACTCTGCTTTAATGTCAAGTAAAAGGTCGGCTATCTCTGTTTCGGCAAAGCTCATCACGTATGTATCACTGCGGATTTTTTCAAGCTTGAGCACATTGTGAATCAGCTTTTCCATTTTGCTTATGAGGGCAAGCTCTTTTTCAGTATGACTGCCGGGAGCGGTATTATGCTCCATTTCGCAGTAAAGGCGAAGCCCTGCAAGAGGTGTTTTAAGCTGATGAGAGATATCGGATATGAACTCGGTGTTATTTTTGGCTTCGAGTCTGGTGTACTCACGCTCCTGAATTAGTCTTGTTTCAAGCTCACAGACATTACTCTGCAGGTGGGCAAAATCTCCGTCAGAGGTAGAAAGCTCGGTCATAGTACCGTCTTTAATAAACTTATCTATGCTCTGTGTTAATGTGCGGACTTTCTTTTTGTTTATGATGTGAAAAGCAAATAAAACTGCGCATAGCATCATCGAAACGACAAGAGCGACTATAAGAAAAGTATCCTTCATCTTATTCCTCCCATCTGTAGCCGGTGCCACGAATGGTTGCGATGTGGTTAGCACCTATCTTATCACGAAGGCGGCTGATGTGCACCGAAAGAGTGTTGTCGTCAATAAAGTTGCCGTCGCTGTCCCAAATCCGCTGCAGAAGTAAAGCACGGGTCACGATAACACCGTTATTCTGAACAAGTGCAGACAAAATCTGGTATTCGGTAGGTGTGAGGAAAAGGTTTTCGCCATCTTTTTTCACTGTCATATTTGCGGCATCGAGGGTAATATCACCGAATTGGTAGGTTGTACTTGTGGTCTTACGGCGTAAAAGGGCACGGATACGGGAAAGAAGCTCAAGAAGTCTGAAAGGCTTGGTTACATAATCGTCTGCACCTGCATCAAGTCCACGGACAATCTGAAACTCCTCATCGCAGGCGGTAAGAAAGAGTATGGGTACATCTGCACCCGTAGAGCGAATATATCCGCAAAGGTCAAGGCCGTTGCCGTCGGGAAGCATTACATCAAGGATAATAAGGTCAAAAGTGTCCTCTTTGAAAAGAGCCTTTGCCTCAGCACAATTCTTAGCGCAGACAGGCTCATAGCTTTCTTTTGTCAGCAGCTCTTCTAAGCCTTCACGAAGGTACATATCGTCTTCGACTATTAGGATTTTCGCTTTCATCTTTTCACCGCCCGGTTTTGTACTGATTATATTATACAGATTTGATGCGTGGTTTTCAATGGAGGAAATCTTAAGATTTTGTAAGGTTGGTGATTGATATATATGTAATGTATGATTATATATGTGTTTTAGCGAGGGTTGAGAGATGCTTTTATCACGATAAAAGGTATTAAAGACTTGCCTAAAAGCTTTGATGAATATGTTGTAAAGTTTTTGGCTATGTTTGATGAAGCCAAAGAATTGCGAAAAACGGTCGTGCCTTTTCGTAGGTTATAAAAAAATATAGAAAGATATAAATAGTGTGGAGTGGAGCTTTCCGCAATGAGCGAGTGTAGACTATGGGGGAAGTATCACTGTAAAATGCCTCAAATTTACCATTTTTTCCGTAATAATACAGAAACCGCTTTCACAAGAGGGCGGTTTTTTGCAGATTTTCTGAAATTCAAATAGTCATATTTAATTTTTATAATAAATTTGCTCAAAAACCTTGAAATTTATATAAAAATATTGTACGATAAGCACATATATTATAGGCAAAAAGAAAAACAAGGGGGTATTTAAATGCCTACACAGAAAACTTCAAAAATTACAACCAAATACAGCGATCTTGTTCTTCGTGTAGCAAAGGGACATTTTGCTTCCTCACACTCACACAGTAACTATTATATCGATGTTGCCGCACAGAAGTCCAGACTTTCTGAAGCAAAAGCAGTCGCAAGAGAGCTCTGCCGTAATAATAGCTATAGTACAAAGATTGTTGATACAATTCTCTGCCTTGACGGAACAGAGGTTATCGGCACATGCCTTGCTGATGAGCTTACAAAGAATTCTTTTATGAATATAAACGCACACCAGACAATTTATGTTGTGACTCCTGAAATGACAGGCAGCTCTCAGCTTCTTCTCAGAGACAATATCGTGCCTATGGTAAAGGATAAGCACGTTCTTGTTCTTACAATTTCCGTTGCAACAGGTAACACTGCAAACGCAGCTATTGACGCTGTCAGATACTATGGCGGTAAGGTTGTCGGTATTGCATCAATATTCGCAACCCGTAAGGAGTGCGGAGGCTATCCCGTTGAATCAGTATTCAATCCCGGTGACCTCGGTGATTATTTTACAGTGCCTGCACATGAATGTCCCTTGTGCAAGCAAAAGGTGAAAATTGACGCACTTATCAATAGCTTCGGTTTCTCAAAATTGTAATAAAAATATGATAATATATTTTGCCGGGTGTTTGTACGACATCCGGCTTTTTGTGTCGGCAGGAAATAATAAGATTTATCGTCGGAAATAATTGAAAAAAGTGATGAAAAACAACCTCGAGTATGGCGAAAAAATGATTAAATCACTGAAAATTTGATAAAAAATAAAAAAAGAGTTGAAATTATTAAATTTTTCAGTATGATATATAATAGTGGAAAATGTTGCTTTTTATGTTTAAGAATATTTGCAGTAGAACGATTACTGTAACAAATACTATATTATGGGGTGATAATTTGAAAGTACAATTCACAGAAACAATCCTTCGTGACGCTAATCAGTCATTGATAGCAACAAGAATGTCCTTTGACGAATTCGAGCCTGTTCTTTCAGAGCTTGATAAGGCAGGCTATTACTCACTTGAATGCTGGGGCGGCGCAACCTTTGACTCATGCCTTCGTTATCTCGGCGAGGATCCGTGGGAGAGACTCCGTAAGATCCGCAAGGCCTGTCCCAACACAAAGCTTCAGATGCTCCTTCGCGGACAAAACCTTCTCGGCTACAAGCATTATCCTGACGATGTTGTCCGTGCCTTTGTCAGAAAGAGCGTAGAAAACGGTATCGACATTATCCGTATTTTCGACGCACTCAACGACCTTCGTAACATTGAGGTTGCTGTTGATGAAACTCTTAAGTGCGGAGCACATCCTTCGGGTACAATCTGCTATACTCTTTCTCCCATCCACTCACTTGAAAAGTATGTTGAGCTTGCCAAGGAAATGGAAAAGATGGGCGTAAAGTCAATCTGCATCAAGGATATGGCAGGTATTATGGGTCCCCAGGAGGCTTACGACCTTGTCAAGGCTATCAAGGCTGAGGTTAAGCTCCCCGTTGTTCTTCACACTCACTCAACAACAGGCCTTGGTGCTCTCACACTTCAGAAGGCAGTTGAAGCAGGTGTGGATGTAATCGATACTGCAATTTCCTGCTTCTCAGGCGGTACATCACAGCCTCCCACAGAAACCCTCGTATATTCTCTTAAGCAGCAGGGCTATGAGGTTGATGTCAATATGGATACACTTAAGAAAATCAACGATTTCTTCAAGCCCATCAGAGCAAAGGCACTTGAAAGCGGCCTTCTCAATCCCGTTATTCTTGCAACGGATACAGATGCTCTTTCTTATCAGGTTCCCGGCGGTATGCTTTCAAACCTTGTTGCTCAGCTTACAGCAGTAGGTAAGCTTGACAAGTTCGAAGAGGTTCTTCTTGAGGTGCCCAGAGTGCGTGAGGACCTCGGCTATCCTCCGCTTGTAACTCCCATGAGCCAGATGGTCGGTGTTCAGGCAACACAGAATGTTCTTGCCGGTGAAAGATACAAGAATGTTTCAAAGGAAATAAAGAACTACTTCCTTGGCTTCTACGGTAAGGCTCCGGGTGAAGTAAATGCTGAGCTTTCAAAGAAAATTCTCGGTGACGAAACACCTGTTACCTGCCGCTTTGCCGATACCCTTGAGCCTTATTTTGAAAAGGCAAAGGCTGAAATCGGCGATAAGGCAAAAAGTGATGAAGATGTTCTTTCATATATTGCATTCCCGGCTCAGGCTGAAGCTTTCTTCGATAAGCGTGACGAGAAAGAAAGAAATACCTTCAGATATACAATAAGAGAAGTGTAAGGAGGTAAGGATATGTTAAATTTACTTTCAACATCGATCGGCATCATCGGCGGTGCAGACGGTCCTACAGTAATTTCCGTTGCAGGAAATCTGCCCTTACCCGCAATATGTGTTTCAGTTTTGGGTGTTATATTTGTAGCTTATGTTTATATAGCAAAGGCAATCAACGCAAAAAAAGCTCTTCCTGCTGAGGCTGTTGCCGTAACAGAAGCTCCGACAGCAAAAAGTGCAGGCGTACCGATGCCTGCAGGAATGAATCAGGGCGAGCTTGAGCTTGTCGGCACTGACGAAAAAACCGCCGCAGTTATTATGGCGATTGTATCAGATAAGAGCGGTATTCCCCTTAACAGACTTTCTTTCAAGTCAATCAAACTGATGGAGGATAAATAAAATGAAATATGTAGTTACATTAAACGGTAAAAATTACGAGGTTGAAGTCAATGAAACCGAAGCAGTTCTTGTCAGTGTTGCCGATGCAGCTCCCGTTGCAGCGCCCGTACAGGCACCCGTTGCAGCTCAGGCAGCACCTGCACCTGCAGTTCAGGCAGTTTCCGCTGAAGGTACAACAATTCCTTCACCTATGCCCGGCTCAATCGTAAATGTCAACGTAACCGTCGGACAGGCTGTCAAGGCAGGCGACGTGCTTATGGTTCTTGAGGCTATGAAAATGGAAAACGACATCTCCGCTCCCTGTGACGGTACTGTCAAGCAGATTCTTGTTTCAAGAGGCACAACAGTTAACACCGACGATGTTCTTATCGTTATTTAATCGGAGGTGTGATAAATGGCTGACTTATTTGCGAATTTTGTGACTCTCGAATGGAAAGAGGTTGCAATGTGGGTTATAGGTGCAATTCTTATCTACCTTGCAATCAAAAAGGAAATGGAGCCCTCACTTCTTCTTCCCATGGGCTTCGGTGCAATTCTCATAAACCTTCCCAATTCAGGTGCACAGCACGTTATTGATGTTATTTTCAAATTCGGTATCTCAAATGAATTCGGTGAGCTTATGCCCCTTATTCTTTTCATCGGTATCGGTGCTATGATTGACTTTACGCCGCTTCTTACGAATCCGAAGCTTATGCTTTTCGGTGCGGCTGCTCAGTTCGGTATTTTCTTCACACTCTGCCTTGCATCACTTTTAGGCTTTGACATTAAGGACGCTGCTTCAATCGGTATCATCGGTGCGGCAGACGGCCCCACAGCTATTGCGGTTTCAATGGAGCTCGGCTCAAAATACATCGGTGCAATTATGGTTGCGGCTTATTCCTATATGGCTCTTGTGCCTCTTATCCAGCCTCCCATTATCAAGCTTTGCACCACAAAGAAGGAACGCCTTATCCGTATGGACAACACTCAGGGCAAGCAGCCCTCAAGGCTCACAAAGATTCTCTTCCCCATTGTTGTTACAGTTATCGTAGGTCTTGTGGCTCCCGACGCTGTTGCTCTTATCGGCTTCCTTATGTTCGGTAACCTTATCCGTGAATGCGGTGTTCTTAACTCCCTTTCAGAAACGGCACAGAAGGTTCTTGCAAATCTTATTACAATCTTCCTCGGTCTTACCATCGCTTCTCAGATGCGTGCAGAGGACTTCCTTAAGTTTGACACTCTTCTTATTATCGGTCTCGGCCTTTTCGCTTTCATCTTTGACACCTTTGCAGGTGTTATGCTTGCAAAGTTTATGAACCTTTTCTCAAAGAAGAAGATCAACCCCATGATCGGTGCTGCAGGTATTTCCGCATTCCCCATGGCAGCCCGTGTTGTTCATAAGATGGGACTTGAGGAGGACAACCAGAACTTCCTTCTTATGCACTCAATCGGCGTTAATGTTTCAGGACAGATTGCTTCCGTTATCGCCGGCGGTCTCATTCTTACATTCTTCAGTAAATAAGGGAGGAAAATAATATGAATTTTGCTATTGATTTTGAAGCTTTTCTTGCATCACTTCCTTATATGGGTAAGGGTATGCTGGGCATTTTCGTTGTAACAGCCATTATTGTTGTTTTCGTAAATGCGCTTAACAACCTCCCTGAAAAAAAGGAAAAAGACTAAATCGCTTAGGGTGACGAGCATAATCCGAACTCGCCCAAAAGCGTAAAGTTTTCTGGCTTTTCGGCGTTTCGGATTTGAAAGGCGTCAGCCTGTCGGCATCCTCAACAACCAAAAATCCAACAAAAATTCGCACTTTGGGTCGAAAGATTTTTTACGAAGCGGATTTTTGTCAAAACAAGGCACAAA
>JAZSAM010000070.1:0-16693 GCA_045601905.1 Acutalibacteraceae bacterium
AAGAATCTTAAATGTTCAGGTTGTAGTGCATTTGGGATTTTCTTCGACGAAGCAATACTCGCGTATTGCGAGGAGAAAAAATTTCAAAGGTGCTGCAAATCGTACATTTAAGACTCATTTGGTTCGATTGCTGTCACCTTAAAATGATCATAATCAGCCTTTTCAGAATTGCAGTTTAACTTTTTCTGCGGAAGGCAACTTCATTTAATTAATGCGGTACGGCACGACCGCAATTCTGCATTCAAAAATCAACCATTTATTGTGACAAAGCCAAAATCAAAACCGAACACGGTCAGCGTGTTTCGGTTGTACGGCCTACGGCCCTCGGCCCTCGGTCCTCATTACTAATTCTGCATTCTGCATTCTGCATTTTGCATTCAATTCAGAAAGGGTGTTCATTTTGAGCATTAAAGTAACAGTTGCCGTTGCCGTTCACAACGCAGGCTCCTCTCTTACGGCAAGCCTTGACTCAATCCGTAACCAGACCTTCACGGACATCGAGGTTATAATGGTCGATGCCGCCTCGACGGATGAAACTGCCGAGGTTATGAAGGGCTATCTTGATGATGGCCGCTTCAGATATATAAGACGGGAAAGTGACAGCATTTCCTGTGCAAGAAACCTTGCAATCAAAGAGGCAAAGGGCAAGTATATTGCCTTCGGTGATGCCAACGTGATTTTCACCGATAACCTCATTGAAAATATGTACGACTGCGCGAAAAAGGAAAACGCAGAGCTTTGTGTTGCTCCGATGGCATCCTCCGACGTTTACGGTAAGCACGAATTTACCTCATCGGGACTTCTTAAAAGAAGCAGAAAAACCACAAAGTTTGACACAAATCTCATCTGGAATCCCGCCGTTACAAACAAGCTTTTCCTCAAAAGCAGAATTGAGGAGTCGGGAATTGAGTTTTCCGCCTACGGAAAGGCAAGAGAGGCCGCTTTTACAATTCCCTTTGCAATGAACTGCAGTACAATTGCCTCCACAAACAGAGGTGCGGCAAGCTACATTATCCCCGTGATCAACGAGGGTGTTTCAAGCTTTGAAATTGAGCATTATCTTGATGCATATAAATATATAATCGCAGAAGCCAAGAGAGCCTTTAAAAAGGCAGTTGAGGAGGCTGACACGGAATTCAGCCGTAAGGAGCTCAAGAAGCTTGAAATCTGCTATGAGGACCAGGTCTACCACAAGGAAATCACAGTCCTTCTTTACAGCTATTACAGACATTTCTGGAGCCTTGACGATGAAAGAATAAAGAAGTACGCCGACATAATTATGTCCCTTTACGAAAAGCTTTCAAAGTCGGGTAAATCTGCACTTAAAAAGAAAAACCGCGACATCTTCTTTGACGGCAAGCTTATCGATAACCGTAAGGAAATGGCTGAAAATCCCAAGGTAACGGTCTGCGTCGGTAAAAATGACATCAGAGGCAGACACTACGGTGACAGACTGTCGATTCAGGTTGAGTCAATTTTTCAGCAGACGATGCCCTCCTTCGAGCTTCTTGTTGACGCAAGGCTCAGGGATGAATTTCCCGAAAAATGGAAAGCCGCCGAAAACATCCGTTTCCTTGAGGCAGGCTCTCTCGGTGAATTCAAGGATGTGGCTCTTTCCGAATGCCGTACACAGTACATTATGTTCCAGGACGGCTTTGCAAGGCTCAATCCCAAAATTCTTATGAGGCATTACGAGGCACTTACCTCCTGCACGGAAAAGTACGGCTTCACAACCTCACCGCTGACCCGCTTCGACGGCAAAAAAACAACGGAGTATTCCTTCTCTGACCTCTGCTTCAATCACAATATGTCGCAGACACGCACAAAGGAAGGGGACACCACCTTTGCCCTTGACCTTTTCTTCTGCAACAAGCTCTTCAGAGCAGAGCACCTCAGAGGTATCCGCTTCACCTTCTCGGATAATAACATTCTTGATATGTATAAGCTTTACGAGCATTCACGCTTCAAGAAGGTGTCACACAGAGGTGCTTATCTTCCCTATACCGAGGACGAAGCACTTGCCTATCTTCGCGGTGAGGAAAAGACAATGCCCATTCCCTGCCGTAAGATTTATAAAAATTACAAGAGCGTTTATTTCAAGAAGGTAACTCTCGCTTCCTACAAGAGAAAGGGCATAATGCTTCTTAAAAAGGTGAAGAATGTTGCTGTGAATTATCTTCTCAAGTTCATCACAATTTTCTTTACAAAATGTAAACTGCAGGACAGAGTTTTCTTCTATTCAATCCGTGCCGACGGAATGCTCAAGGAAAACATCAACTGCATTTACGAGGCCCTCGACTGCAAAAAGGTTGTCTTTGCAAAGATGCTGCCCCATTCCCTGTGGCACATTATAAAGGTACGGCAGTATATGCTTACAAGCAAGGTTATCGTCACCGATGACTATATGAAGTATTTCCGTGCAGTAAGCCTGAGACCTGAGCAGAAGGTTGTCCAGCTCTGGCACGCAGGCGGCGCCTTCAAGCGCTTCGGACTTGATGCACCCTCAAGGCTTACAAGGCTTGAGGAATACAGAACCCACGCGCCCTACACGGATGTTTGTGTCACAAGTGAGAGCGTCCGTCAGTTCTATGCTCACGCCTTCGGTGTTGAAATGGATGTCATCAAGGCACTCGGCTCACCTAGAACGGATGCCATTCTCGACGAAAGCAGGGTGAAGGACAGCCGTGAGGTGATTTCACAGAAGCATCCTCTTTTGAAAAACAAGAAGGTTTATGTTTACCTTCCCACCTTCAGAGAAAACGACGGCGTTGTCACCGACTTTGATCCGATGCTTGACTGGGCACAGCTCAATAATGACCTTGATGACGATGAGGTTTTCGTCATCGGAAGACACCCGGTTATGAAAAAGGAATTCTTCAAGGACTTCTATTCGAGAATCAAGGATTACACCGTTGACCCCACACCCGAGCTGCTTGCGATTGCCGATGTAATCATCACCGACTATTCGTCCGTCATTTTTGACGCTTCGCTTATGGATAAATCGATGGTCTTCTACTGTCCCGATTACGGCAGCTATGAGAGAGACTTCTATCTCAATTACGAAACTGATCTTCCCGGCGAAATTGTCACAGATCCGACAAAGCTTCTTGAGGCTTTGAGAAGAGCAGGAAGCGAAGAATCAAAGCAGAAGGTGAGAGCCTTCCGTGAAAAGCAGATGGGTGCCTGTGACGGCAAGTCAACAGAAAGAATTGCGGCTGTTATCAGATCTTATCTGTAATTGCTGTTGAAAAAGTTTCAGTAGTGTGCTAAAATGAAATATCAGCATATTTACAGGAGGTAAATCCATTGCCTATCAAAATTAACGACAGCCTTCCTGCAAGGGAGCTGCTTGAAAATGAAAATATATTTGTGATGACGGAATCCCGTGCGGCAAGTCAGGACATCCGTCCGCTGAAGATTCTCATTGTAAATCTGATGCCTACAAAAATTGTCACCGAAACTCAGCTTTTAAGGCTGATGAGTAACACACCGCTTCAGGTTGATGTTGAGTTTCTGCAGATGGCAACTCACAGATCAAAGAACACCTCGCAGAATCATCTTAACAAGTTTTACCACGTTTTTGACGATGTCAGGGACAAAAAGTACGACGGAATGATTGTTACGGGTGCTCCCGTTGAGCTGATGGAGTTTGAAGAGGTTGATTACTGGCCTGAGCTTTGCAGAATTTTCGAGTGGTCAAAGACCAACGTTTACTCCACCTTCCACATCTGCTGGGGTGCTCAGGCAGGGCTTTATTACCATTACGGCATTCAGAAGCACAAGCTTCCCGAAAAGATGTTCGGAGTGTTTCCTCACAGACCGCTTGATCTTTATCATCCTCTTATGAGAGGCTTTGACGATACGTATTTTGTTCCCCATTCACGCCATACGGACATCGATTTCAACGATGTGGCGCTTTGCAAGGATCTGCAGATTCTGTCTTATTCCGATCAGGCCGGAATTCACCTTGTTTCCGACCTTGAGTGCAGAAACTTCTATGCAACGGGACATTCGGAGTACGATGCCGATACCCTTGCAAAGGAGTACTTCCGTGACAGGGATAAGGGACTCGACATCAAGGTGCCCTACAACTATTTTCCCGATGATGATCCGACAAAAAAGCCGATTATGACCTGGAGAAACGTCGGCACGCTGATGTTCACAAACTGGCTTAATTACTTTGTTTATCAGCGGACTCCTTATGATATCAATGCGATTGGTATCTGAGGTGAGTAGTAAGTAGTCATGCGCGGATAAATTTTGCGTGGGCTTTTGCACCGATGCCGCGCGGGGAATGCGGAATGCGGAATTCGGAATTCGGAATTCGGAATTCGGAATTGCGGGGAGCTCTTCGGGCAACTGAAAGTGTTATGCCGCAGAAGAACAAATATAAGCCTTAGTCGCCCGAGGGGCGACATTACGCAACCTACCCCAACACGAGCAGATGAAACATCTCAGTATAATTCGGAATGCGGAATTCGGAATTCGGAATTGCGGGGAGCTCTTCGGGCAACTGAAAGTGTTATGCCGCAGAAGAACAAATATAAGCCTTAGTCGCCCGAGGGGCGATACTACGCAACTTACCCCGACACGAGCAGATGAAACATCTTTGTAGCGGAGGCGAATGTCGGACTATTCGTTGTTGGAAAACGGGGAGTGCGGAGACCATAACGCAAGAACGGGAAAAAGTCTTAAGTAGCGGACTCCCTTGTAAAAAGTAGTTTTAAACAAAGCAGTACGCTCTTATTACCCTCGAATAGAGCTGTAGTAATGTGACTTTTTTCGCAGGGAGGAAGTTTAGTATATTACAAAGTAAATTTGCGTAACCAATTATCAGTAATAACAAAAGCATCGACGAAAAAACGTCACCCCTTACGGACGGTTACAACGGACAAAAGCGTGCTTTTGCTTACTTTTGTCACAAACGACAAAAGTAAGTGCCACGCCGGCACGAGGCGTCCGGGGTACAAAAGCAGTTAAGAGACTATCGGTAAAAGATGCCGAGTAAGTCGGGAAGAAAACAAAATCAACTCTCTTCCCACACATCCAAACCTTCTCTGCGGAACGGAATTTATAAAATTAACCAACTCATCCGCGACCTCAATTATTTATTGCTCACACAAATTTTTAAAATATTATTTATTTATTAACATAAATAATGTATAATCAGAAAAAAGGAAAATATGAGGAGGAAAACTCAATGGCAAGAAACCACGAAGTGACAAAGAGAAATAATCTCTTGAATCCCGACGGAACATTAAGAGAGCCGGGTTGGTCAAAATCTCTTATCCAGACCTACAACAGAGAGGACATCGCTGCACCGAAGTTCAGAATCAAGGAGTGGGACTATTACCTCATCCTTGCTGACAAGCATGCAGTAGCCTTCACCCTTTCTGATGACGGCTATATCGGAATGCAGTCAGCCTCACTTCTCGTCTTCGATGAAAAGAACCCCTGGGAGCAGACAAGCTCAATTCTCAATTTCTTCCCCATGGGCAAGTATAAGCTTCCACGTACCTCTGATGCAGGTGACATAAAATACCACGACAAGAAGCTTGACCTTGAATTTCTTGTAAAGCCCGGGGAGAGAAGAATTGTCGGTGAGTACAGACAGTTCAAGGACGGAAAAACACTCAAGGTTGATATCACCCTCTCACAGCCTCCCATGGACACTATGGTTATTGCAACTCCCTGGAAGGAGAACAAAAAGGCATTTTACTACAACCAGAAAATTAACTGTATGAGAGCTTCAGGCTATGCAGAATTTGACGGTGTAAGATACGAATTCAATCCCGAAACCGACTTCGGCACCCTTGACTGGGGCAGAGGCGTGTGGACATACGACAACACCTGGTACTGGGGCAGCGGTAACACAGTTGTAAACGGCAAGCCCTTCGGCTTCAACATCGGTTACGGCTTCGGTGATACCTCAGCAGCTTCGGAAAACATCCTTTTCTATGACGGTGTTGCCCACAAGCTTGACGATGTTACCTTCAACCTTCCCGCAAACGGAAGCTACACAGATCCCTGGACCTTTACCTCAAGCGACGGACGCTTTGAAATGGACTTTGTGCCCGTGATTGACCGTGCTGCAAAAATCAGCCTGAAGGTCATTGAAACCGATCAGCATCAGGTCTTCGGCAGAATGTCAGGTAAGGCAATCCTCGACGACGGCACAGTGCTTGAAATCAAGGATGTAATGTGCTTTGCTGAAAAAGTAAGAATGAAATATTAATTTAAAATAAAAAGATACGGAGGATACATAAAATGAAAGTTCTTGTAGTCGGCGCAGGCGCCATCGGCGGTACCGTAGCAGTACTTCTCAAAAAAGAGGGTTATGACATCAGAATCAAGTGTCACATTCCCGAAATCAAAGAGCTTATCGAAAAGAACGGCTTCTACCTTCACGGTGCAAAGGGCGAGCACCACGTTGATTTCAAATGCTACCACGAGGTTTCCGAGTTCGGTGACGAAAAGTTTGACATCATCATCATCGCAACAAAGTACGCCCACGTTGCAGCTTCTGCAAAGCTGATTCTTCCCTACATTGCTGAAAACGGCATTATCGTAGGTATGCAGAACGGCATCCTTACAGAAGAGCTTGCAGAAATCGTTGGCAGAGACAAGGCGGTCGGCTGTATGATCGGCTTCGGTGCAACAAGAAATGCTGACAATGATGTTACAATGACAAGCCTTGGCGAATACTATGTAGGTATGCTTGACGGCAGAAAGACACCTACACTTGAAAAGTTTGCCGAAATGCTCAGCCACGTTGTACCTGCTCAGGTTACAATGGACATCAAGGGCCGTCAGTACTCAAAGCTCATCATCAACTCCTGCATCAATGCCGTTGCAGGTATCACAGGCAAAAAGCTCGGTGAAATCCTCAAGGACAACAGAGCAAGAGACCTCTTCCTTAACATTGCAAGAGAGGGTATGGCAGTTGCAAAGGCAATGAAAATCAAGGTTCCCAAGTACGGCGCAGTGCTTGAGTACAGAATGCTTGCTCTTGGCAACAATAAGATTTATAACGGCATCTGCAAGTTTGTTGTAGGTATGGTAGGTAAGCTTTATTCTGATGTTAAGCCTTCAACCTTACAGTCAATTGAAGCAGGCGAAAAGACAGAAATCGACATTCTCAACGGCTTCTTTGTTGAAAACGGTAAAAAGTACGGTGTGCCCACACCCGTAAACACAAAGCTTGTTGAAATGATTCACGAAATCGAGCGCGGCGAAAGAAAGCTTTCTTCCGACAACCTCGCAGAATTTTAATGAAAAAAGTGGATGTAAAAAAACTCGTTTTTTTACATCCACTTTTTCTTGCTTAAGGTCTGACGGAGAGGGTAATTCCGAATTCCGAACTCCGAATTCCGAATTATACCGAGATGAACCCTTTACGAATTGCTCGGCATCTTTTATCGATAGTCTCTTACCTGCTTTTGTACCCCGGACGCCTCGTGCCGGCGTGGCACTTACTTTGCCCCGAGCGGCAAAGTAAGCAAAGCGCTCTTTTTAAAACGTGGAGGGCCGCAGTGGCGGTGACGTTTTTTCGTCGGCACTTTTGTCGTGGCTGATACCACAGTTACGCAAATTTACTTTGTAATATACTAAAACTTCCTCCCTGCGAAAAAAGTCACATTACTACAGCTCTATTCGAGGGTAATAAGAGCGTACTGCTCTGTTTAAAACTACTTTTTACAAGGGAGTCCGCTACTTAAGACTTATTCCCGTTCTTGCGTTATGGTCTCCGCACTCCCCGTTTTTCAACAACGAATAGTCCGACAGTCGCCTCCGCTACAGAGTTCTTTCATCTGCTCGTGTCGGGGTAAGTTCTGTAGTGTCGCCCCTCGGGCGACTAAGGCTGAACGCAGTTATTTGGCGGCATATTGCTTTCAGTCACCCGAAGTGCTCCCCGCAATTCCGCATTCCGAATTCCGAATTCCGAATTTTCCGCGCGGCAACAACGAAAAAAGCCACGCACGATTTTACTCGCGCGTGACTGCTGCTTACTGCACCACAGGTGCTCCGAATTCTCCCTTTCTCACCGTAAAGAAAAACTCAACGCCGTCTTCCTTATTTTTAACGCCGTAATCCTGTGAGGTGATCTGCTGAATGGAGGCGACAATTGAAAGACCGAGACCGAAGCGGCCCTCTGTGCGTCCGTGAGCCTTGTCGGCTCTGTAAAAGCTCTGCCAGATACTGTCTATATCATTTTCAGCGATTTTTTCACCGCTGTTGAAAACGGTAACAGTGTACCTTTCTTCATCAGAGGTGACACCGATTCTGATTTTTCTCTCTTCATTGAGGTGGCTGAGTGCATTTGAAACGTAATTGTTGAAAACGATTCTTATAAGTGTAGGATCGCCGATTGCGGGAAGGTTTGAGCCGATGCTGAGATCCAGCTTGACTTCTTTTTCGCGAAGAATGTTTTTCATTGAGTCGAGATGGCTTATGAGAAGCTCATCGAGGTAAAATTCCTGAAGCGAAACGGGGTATTCACCCGAGCCGATGTGAAGAAATTCGAGAAGCTTGACAACAAGACTGTTCATTTTCTCCGATTCCTCGATAATGATGTCGCAGAACTCGTCTGTTGAGTCACAGCCGATTCCGTACTTCATTCCCTCGGCATAACCCTGAATGATTGAAATCGGGGTTTTTAGCTCGTGAGAGGCATTCGCCACGAATTCGCGTCTGCTTTTTTCAAGCGAGCGCTCCTTCTCAATGTCTCGCTCAAGCTGAATGTTTTTACCCTTGAGATCATTGAGCGCATTTTCAAGAGAAGAGGAAAGGGCGTTGATGCTCTTACTCAGCTCGTCAAGCTCATTGATTCTGAACTTCGGACAGTTCTGACTGAAATCAAGGTCGGCAATTTTCTTTGCTGTCAGGCTGATGGTAACAAGAGGCTTTGAAAATTCTGCGGCAAAGATGTAAACTGCCGCATAGAAAAGGCAAAGTGCAACGATACACAGAGCGAAGAGAGTCCAGCTCGCAGTTTCGGCATTTTTCGTGATTGTGTCAACGGGATAATAAATCTGCATAGAGTTGTTATCCTCTCCGAAAAAGCTTCCGTAAACGATGTACTGCGCCGTTGCGTAAACCTCCTCACGCATTTCAAAGTAGCTTCCGTCGGCTCTGTCGGAATGGGACAGAAGCTTCATGTTACGGGGAAGGAGAGTATCTCGGCTTTCGTTAGAGGGGTTGTAAATGTAATCGTTACCCTCGGAGGTGTAAATCAGACCGCCGTCCTTGTTGTAGATTTCGATGTAAATACCCTTACTTGCCTCAAAGTCGGAAAGAAGGGGAAGCTGACTTTCATTTTCAAAGTCAACCTGCGAAATTTCATTTGCCGCATCAAGCATTGAAATTTTAGCTGCAAGAGCGTAAATGTCGTCCATAAGATAGAACTGTATGACGGAGAAAAGGGCAACACAGAAGAAAATTGCGATAAGACTTACGAATGAGAACCTTCGTTTGAGGGTGCTTTTTTCTTTTTTCATCACATTTCCTCAATCTTGTAGCCGATGCCGTAAACAGTTTTAAGGTGCTTGTTACCCCAGCTGCCGAGCTTTGTTCTCAGCCTTGCCACGTGTGAGTCAACGGTGCGGATGTCGCCTGCAAAATCGTAGCCCCAGATGCTGTCAAGAAGCTGTTCACGGCTGAAAACTCTGCCGGGAGCATCGAGGAATTTTTTAAGGATGTTGTATTCCTTCAACGTAAGCTCAATCTCTTTTCCGTCAAGGCGTACCTCGTGGGCATCGTCGTTGAAGAAAAGCTCGCTGAACTGCTTTTCACGTTTTACATTTGAGCCGTTGGCACGTCTTAAAAGTGCCTCAACACGCTTGACGAGGATTGTGGGGCTGAAGGGCTTTGTGACATAATCGTCAATGCCGCTTTCGTAGCCCGTAAGCTCATCAAACTCCTCTGTTCTTGCAGTGAGCATAATAACGGGAACATTTGAAAGCTCCCTGATTCTTCTGCAGACCTCCCAGCCGTTGAGACCGGGCATCATAATGTCAAGTATGATAAGATCAATGTCGTCACGGTGCTTTATAAAAAGCTCATAGGCTGAGTCTCCGTCCTCTGCCTCGACAACATCAAAGCCGTCTTTTTTAAGGAAGTCGCTGACGAGCTTTCTGATTCGAGCTTCGTCATCTGCCACAAGTATTCTCTTCATAATAAATCTCCTTCATAATTACCTTTCGTTAATTATATCATAACATAATATCTATTACAAGGTGTTTGTACACAATTTGTTAAAAAATTCCTTTTTGCGCAGATGAAAACTGCCCGGGAGAAAGCACGAATTGACAGCCTTACTATTGACACAACGCCTATAATAGTATAGAATTAAAGAATAAAACAATAGGGAGAGAATGTCATGATTATTACAAATAACGATAATGTTTTCCATCTTCAGACAGCGAAGACAAGCTATATTTTCAGAGCCCTTCCCAGCGGACATCTTGAAAATGTTTACTATGGCAAGAAAATCAGAAACGCAGCCTCCTTCAGACATATTTACGACAAGCACGCTCAGGGATTCAACAACGGCGTAGCCTACAGCCAGGATGACACAAGCCTTTCACTTGATCATATTCCTCTTGAATATTCAACCTACGGAAAGGGCGACTTCAAAAAGCCTGCAATGCAGCTTCTCAGCCACGATGACATTTACACCACTGACTTCAAGTTCAAGGTTGCAGGTGTCACAAGAGCAAAGCCCGACCTTAAGGGGCTTCCCTCAAGCTACGGTGAAAGCGAAACCCTGACCATCGTCCTTGCTGACGAATTCATCGGTGCAGAGCTTCACCTTCTTTACACTGTTTTCGAGGAATGTAATATAATTACAAGAAGTGCAAGACTCATAAACAAGAGCAAGCACCCCATTAAAATCCGTTCAATTATGAGTATGCAGCTCGATTTACCCAAGGGTAATTACAGGATGCTTACCTTTGACGGTGCCTGGACAAGAGAGCGCTATAAGCACGAGCACGAGCTCAACAGCGGCATCTGTGAGGTAGGCTCAATCATCGGCTTCTCATCAAACAGACACAACCCCTTCTTTGCCGTTACCCGTGACGACTGCAACGAGGACAGGGGAGAGTGCTTCGGCTTCAACCTTGTTTATTCGGGTAACCACGTTGCAAGAGCCGAGGTGGGAACTCACGGTCTTGTCAGAATTCAGAACGGCATCAATCCCTTTGAGTTTGAGTGGCTTCTCAAGGAAGGTGACTACTTTGATGCTCCCGAAAGCGTTATGACCTTCAGCGCAGAGGGACTCAACGGAATGAGCCGGAATATGCACACCTTTGTCAAGGAGCATATTGTAAGAGGCTACTGGAAGCATAAGGAGCGTCCCATTCTTGTCAACAACTGGGAAGCAACCTTTATGGACTTCAACGAAAAGAAAATCCTTGCAATTGCCGAAGCCGCAAAGGACATCGGTGCAGAAATGTTTGTCCTTGATGACGGCTGGTTCGGCAAGCGTAACAACGATAAGGCAGGCCTTGGTGACTGGGTGGTAAACAAAAAGAAGCTTCCCAGCGGCATTGACGGACTGAGCAAAAAGGTAAACGATATGGGACTCAAGTTCGGTCTCTGGGTTGAGCCCGAAATGGTAAACCCCGACTCCGACCTTTACCGTGCACATCCCGACTGGGCAATTACCACAGACAAGTATGAGCCCTCACAGGGCAGAAATCAGCTCGTTCTCGACCTTACAAGAGACGATGTCTGCGAATTTATCATCAACACAATGACCGATGTTTTCCGTTACGGCAACATTGAGTACATCAAGTGGGACTGCAACCGCCATATGACTGACATCTTCTCAAGAAGAAAGGATGCAAGAAGCGGTGAATTCTTCCACAGATACATTATGGGTCTTTACAAAATCTGGGACGCTCTTACGGGCAGATTCCCCGAGATGCTCTTTGAGGCATGCTCCTCGGGCGGCAACCGCTTCGACCTTGCAACCTTCTGCTATATGCCTCAGTGCTGGACAAGTGACAACACCGATGCTCTCGACAGACAGTACATTCAGTCGGGTACCTCCTACGGTTATCCTCAGTCAGTTATGACAATGCACGTTGCCTGCGAGGTCAGCTTCAATGACTTCCGTGCTTCAAACATTGAGCATCGCTTCAATGTCGCAGCTTTCGGCGTTTTAGGCTACGAGCTTGACGTTACAAAGCTTACAAAGTTTGAAAAGGCAGCAGTCAGAAAGCAGATTGAATATTACAAAAAGCACCGTAAGCTTCTTCAATTCGGTGAGTACACAAGAATCGGTGATGTTTTCAAAAACGGCAACATCTGCATTTGGGAAATCACCTCAAAGGACAAGACTGAATCAATGCTCGGTTACTTTGTAAACCGTGTTGAGCCCAACAGCACCGCCGACATCATCCGCTTCTCAGGCCTTGAGGAGGGCTTTGACTATAAGCTTAAGAACCGACCTCAGATGATCAACCTCAAAAACTTCGGCGCACACATCAATGTGCTTCCCATCGACATAAAGACAGAGGAAAACAAATTCTACGATGCCGTTTGCGACATTATCAGACTTCCCATCGAAAAGGAGGATTACATCATCGGCGGTGACTCACTTATGAATTCAGGCTTCAAGCCCGTTCAGCCCGGCTTCAATCCTCTTACCGCGAGAATAATTTTCGACAACGACTCAAGAATGTACTACCTCAAGGCAATAAAAGGGGTCTGAAATGAGTAAAGCCGTATACGAAACCCTTGTTTTTGACGGTGAGATCCTGTGGGATGAGGTAAGGGAGGAAGTCCTCGGATTTTCCAACTGGGACAGCAAGGCTCACTATAACACATTTTTCAAAATGTGCTTTGTAAAGGAAAAGGGAATCTTTCTTCGTATGAGGACGGATGAAACCGAGCTTCGTGCCGTTAACACAAAAAGGGATGAAAGCATCTGGGAGGACAGCTGTATGGAGTTTTTCATCTCTCCCTTTGCTCACAGAGAAGAGTACCTTAATTTTGAAATGAATCCCAACGGAGCCTACCTTTGCCAGTTCGGCAAGGGCAGACAGGAAAGAGTATTTCTTTCGGAGCTTACCGATGAAGAAGCCCTTGTCAGCACAAGGGTTACTTCTGATGGCTGGAGTCTTGAGCTTTTTATTCCCGAAAAGCTCATCACAAAGGCGTTCGGCGAAGCTTTCCGGGCAGACGAGTGCAGGCTTAAGGGCAACTTTTACAAGTGCGGTGACCTGACAGTAAAGCCACACTACGATTCCTTCAGCAAAATGTCAACCCTGCCTCCCGGTTTCCACAATCCGGAATGCTTTGCGGATATAATAATCAGTGAAAGGTAAAAAACAATGGAACTTATTAAAGAGATAATGGATGTCTGCAATATATTCGGCATCGAAGGCGAACTTACAAGTGTTGAAACACTTCGTGACGGACATATCAACACAACAAATGTTGCAGTCGTAAACGATGGCAGTGTATTCAAGAAATATCTTGTTCAGGGCATCAACACTCACGTTTTCAGGTATCCCGACAAGCTTATGGATAACGTTGTCGGTGTAACAAGCTTCTTAAGAGAAAAGATAGAGGAAAACGGTGGTGATCCTGACCGTGAAACCCTCAGCTTCCTTCCTGCAAAGGACGGCAAGTATTACTACTTTTATAACGACAAGTGTTGGAGAGTTTATCGCTATATCGACGATGCTTACACAATCAACATCATCAAAAACGCTTCGGTTTTCGAAAACGCAGGCAGAAGCTTCGGACTTTTCCAGAAAAATCTCAGCGGTTATCCCATGGAAAGCCTTTATGAAACAATAAAGGATTTTCACAATACGCCCAAGCGTCTCGACAATCTTAAGGCATCGGCCGCTGCCGACGTAAAGGGCAGAGCGGAAGGGGTTAAGGATGAACTCAACTTCGCACTTGCAAGACAGGCTGATACAAAGGTTATTCTCAAGCTTTACAGAGACGGACTCATCCCTCTGAGAGTTACTCACAATGACACAAAGCTCAACAACATTCTTTTTGACAAGAACACAAAGGAAAGCATCTGCGTAATCGACCTTGACACAATTATGCCGGGCTTCTCCCTTTACGATTTCGGTGATGCAATCCGTTTCGGTGCCAACACCGCAGTTGAGGATGAAAAGGATCTCAGCAAGGTTCAGCTTTCACTTCCTCTTTTCGAAAGCTTCACAAGGGGCTTCCTTTCAGCCTGTGCAACTGCACTTACAAAGGCTGAGGTAAAGCATCTTGCCTTCGGTGCAAAGATGATGACCTACGAATGCGGTATCCGCTTCCTTGCCGACTACCTTGACGGTGATGTTTATTTCAAGACAGCTTATGACGATCACAACCTTGTCAGAGCGAGAAATCAGTTCAGGCTTGTTGAGGAAATGGAAAAGCATATGGACGAGATGAACGAAATTGTTGACAGAATTTACGCGGAAAATGTTTAACAAAAAGCTCCTTCGGGAGCTTTTTTTGGCAGTAAGCAGTAAGGGGCAAGTTCTTTAAAGCCAAACGCACCAGCCTGTTCATCACATTTCACAAAATATTTCTATGAAACTCACATTTTTTGTTAAAAACTATTTATTTAATTCCTGATGTGTGCTATAATAAAACTGTAAGAATACACGGTGCAGCAGATTAACTCTGCATTCTGCACTCTGCATTCTGCATTATTTCACGAAGGGAGCTGACAGTATGAAAATTACAGTTATCGGCAGAAAATGTACACCAAGAGATTCGTTCAAGGAAAGAGCTGAAAAGAGACTTTCCAAAATTGAAAAGTTCTTCGGCTCGGATGCTGAGGCAAAGGTAACTGCAACCGTTGAAAAAAACGAGCAGATCGTTGAGGTTACCATTTTCCACGACGGCTACATCTTCCGTTCACAGGAAAGAGCACAGAATATGAACGATGCCCTTGACCGCTGTGCAGATTCACTTGTACGTCAGATTCGCAAAAACAAAACCCGTGTTGAAAAGAAGCTTAAAAAGGGAGCCTTTGAGGCTTACGATGCAATCGATGCCTTTGAGCCCGAGGATGATTACGATGTTGTCCGTTCAAAGGAAATCACCCTCAAGCCCCAGAGCGTTGAGGAGGCAATCCTGCAGATGAATCTGCTTGACCATCAGTTTTATGTTTTCCTCAACAGCGCAAACGAGAAAATCTGTGTGGTTTACGCAAGAAAAGACGGCGGCTACGGACTGATTATTCCCGATACCGATTGATTTAATTTTAATTGTGTGATATAATTCTCCCGTTGGTTAATTCCAACGGGATTTTTATTGAAAGTGAGTTCATTTATGAAGATAAATTTTGTCATTCCCTGCCTACTCGGACTTGAGAAGCTTATAGCCGACGAGGTCAAGGAGCTCGGTGCAGAAAATGTCGTTTCCGAAAACGGCAGAGTCCTTTTTTCGGGTGATGAGCACATCCTCGCAAGAGCAAACATCTGTTGCCGTTATGCCGAAAGAATACAGATACTTGTCGGCTCATTTGAAGCAAGAAGCTTCGAGGAGCTTTTTCAGGGCACAAAGGCGCTTCCCTGGGAGGAGTGGATCGGCGCTTACGATGCCTTCCCCGTGAAGGGCTATTCTCTCAATTCAACACTTTTCAGCGTCAGCGACTGTCAGTCAATCATCAAAAAGGCAGTTGTTGAACGCCTTAAGTCAAGGTATAACATTTCCTGGTTTGAGGAAACGGGCCCCCTTCATCAGATTCAGTTTTCGATTATGAAGGACAAGGTAAGCCTTCTTATTGACACCTCGGGCTACGGACTTCACAAAAGAGGCTACCGCCTTGAGGCAAACGGTGCACCCATCAAGGAAACCCTTGCAGCCTCTCTTTGCTGCCTTTCAAGGCTCAGACCTTACCACACACTCTACGATCCTATGTGTGGCAGCGGCACGATTCTTATTGAGGGTGCAATGCTCGTAAACAACATCGCTCCGGGACTTCACAGGCATTTCACAGCGGAAAGATGGGAAAGCATCCCCGAAAGTGTTTGGAACGAGGAAAGAGAAAGAGCAAAGAGCCTTGAGCTTGCTGATTCGCAGTTCGTTGCTTACGGCTCCGACATTGACAGTAAGAGCCTTGAGGTTGCCCTGACAAACGCAAAAAGAGCAGGCGTTGACAAGCACATCATTTTCGAAAAGGCCGACGTGAGAAGCTTCACACCCAAAAGTGAAAAGGGTACTGTTATCTGTAATCCGCCCTACGGTGAAAGACTTCTCGAGCTCAAGGATGCAGAGGAAATCTACAAGTCCATGGGCAAGGTTTTCCGCCGGGAAAGAGGCTGGGCGTACAACATCATCAGCCCGAGTGAGGACTTTGAGGTCTTCTTCGGCAGAAAGGCAGATAAACGCCGTAAGCTCTATAACGGTATGATCAAGTGCCAGCTGTATATGTACTTTAAGTAGTAAGTAGTGAGTAGTAAGTAGTGAGTAGTAAGTGTCAGGACGCGAGAACCGTGTTCTGACTTTTTTTGTTGCCGCACGGAAAATTTGGAATTCGGAATTCGGAATTCGGAATGCGGAATTAAGGTCTGCGACGGGCACGGTCAGCACATCGGTAAGCCGATAGTGTCAGCACATCGGTAAGCCGGTGGTAAGTGCATTACCTACTGTTGTCAAGGTGGAGATTGAAAGAATTTGCGTAGTAAATTGTTTCAATACTACCTTGACGAATGAAAAC
>JAZSAM010000071.1:0-26981 GCA_045601905.1 Acutalibacteraceae bacterium
GGAGGTAGCGAGTTCGAGCCTCGTCATCCGCTCCATTTTTTTATCCAAATTTGTTAAAATTGAATATGGCGACATAGCCAAGTGGTAAGGCACGAGTCTGCAAAACTCTGATTCCCCAGTTCAAATCTGGGTGGCGCCTCCAAAAAATTCGACAAGTTTCGACTTGTCGAATTTTTTTATCCATTGCGAAAGCAATGGTATATCATCAACAATGGCAAATATGCCATTGTTGTATCTCATCAGTCCGTCAGGACTGCATATCATCACGCGTAGCGTGTATAAAAAACTTTCGCAATGATGATATACAAAACTGCGTTTTGATGATATGCAATTCCTTGCGGAATTGATGATATACGATGCTTCGCATTGATTTAGTTGCCCTCGGGCAAACGGATTTGGAGATCTATAGCATTGAAAATTGTATGTTATGTGTGATATAATTATATGGTAAAAATATGAATTTGGTGGTGCGTTTATGATTGAACTTGCTTCTTACAGAGATAAAAAACAGCTAATAAAATCTTATCCTTATACAAAACCTTATTTAAAAAGAAAAGGTACGCTTTATGTCGACAAGATTAATGATGAATGTAGGGGATTTGCTTTTGTTCAAAAAAGAAAAATAGTCAACGAACCAAATAAAACAGAAGATTTGATATTAGTGATTGAGGTTTTCAAAGAAGAAAATAGAAATAAAGGCATAGCAAGTGCTTTAGTACAGCACATTATAAGCGAAGCCCGACGAAATGGTAGCTATCAGATAATAGCTTACTATCAAAAGAATAATATTCCGTCACACAAACTATGGATTAAGAACAGCTTTTCAATTATAGGTGTTAAAAATTCTGTTACTCAGACGGTTAGTTGTATTGCTACATATAAAATTTAGTTTTATGTGCTTGAACTGTTTTAATTAGCTTAGTTTTTACCTTTTGTTTCTTCGGTCTTCACCGGAAATTATGTCAGTTGTTTTGAAAAGCGAGAGTAAAGAATTATACATGCCTTTGTTAAAAGACCTTATCTATTTTCGAAAATTCTATTGACAAACCAATTTCTTATAAGTATAATTAAAGTAAACCGAGGTTTAATTTGATTAGACCTTATGAAAGGAGTAAAATCAATGAAAAAAACATTATCAATCATCCTTGCAATCTTAATGATTGCAACAACCGTACCATTTGCCTTTGCGGCAGATGAAATACCTGATTTCAGCGACGCTAAGGTGCTTACAGCTGTTAGTGGTAAGCTTTATATCGACGGTGAGGTGGCGGAATATCTTCCTGCGGGCAAATATAAACTGACAGGAGATATTTCAACAACCGTTTATCTCACTGTTAATGGTGAAGTAGTTCTCGACCTCAACGGTTATACATGGGATTTGAATACTTGTTATATTTCTGTGAATGCACCTTTATCTGTTTATGATACTTCAACAGACAAAACAGGCAAAATCACCTCAAGTAACTTCGATACTATATGGCTCAATGATACGGATGCGGTTTTCAGCCTTTACGGCGGTACTATAGAAAACACTTCAACCCGTACAGGATGTCGCTCTATAGATGCAACGTGGGCAAGTGCAAATCTTTACGGTGGTAAAATTGTAAGCAACGGTTATGCTGTGTATTGCTGTAATAGTCACGAAATAGATAAAACATTGAAACTTGGTGATGTAGTTCTTGAAAGCGGAGAGGGTTATGCTCAGATTAATCTTCGGCTGTCCAATTATTCAGATGCTAAGGAAATGATTATTGATGTAACAGACTATACAGGAGATGCTCCGGAAATAGATTCAACAATCGATTGTTTGGGTAAGGTTGAAATTTTAAAAGGAATCAAATCTGCAGAAGATGCTGAAAAATATAAAATTAACGTAGAACCGGGCTATAGCTACTTATTCCATGAAAAAACAGGTTATGACGAAGAAAACGGTACAAAGTATGTCTCTATAGCACGAAATGCTCTCACTCAGCAGCCCACAATTGATAATAATTACACCGTCGATTTCAGTAACCCTGCTGCAACCTTCCAGTGGTATGAAGTTGAAGAAAACTATATTGGCAAATATATTGTCGAAGAACATGGGCCTTTATTTTTATATGATTTTAAAGCAGGTGACACATTAAAGGTTTCAACAGATTCAGATCTAAAGTTTGTACACTTAATGGTCGGTGATTATTTTTTGACGTTAGGAAATGAAAAAACCGCAACGGTAAAATTCGATACTGATGGAATAATGACCATTGAATCAATGATGGTCGATGCAGAAAATCCCGTTGAACTTGAATTCAGTGTTGTTAGGGAAACAGCTCTTGACGGTGAAACAGGTGAAACCTTACAGAACCCCGAATGCGGAAAATTATATTGGTGTAAAGCAACTGTCGGTACAGCGGTTTATACTTCAGATGTTGTAAAAGTTGAACACGATATAGTTGTTGATGAAGCTGTTGCTCCCGATTGTGTAAATACAGGTCTTACAGAAGGCTCACATTGCACGCGTTGTGATGATATGACAGTTAAACAGGGAGTTGTTCCTGCTCTCAACCATAAGGATACACTTATTCAGGTTGATGCAAAAGCAAAGACATGTACTGAAATCGGTTGGGACGCTTACGTATACTGCACAGCTTGCGATTACACAACATACAATGAAATTCCTGCAAGTCACGAAATCGTAAATGTTGAAGCACAGGCACCTACTTGCACAGAAATTGGTTGGGATGCTTACGAATACTGCACAGATTGTACTTACACAACTTATGTAGAAAAAGCAGCTCTTGACCACGATATAGTTATCGATGCTTATGTTGCTCCCAAGTGCACTCAGACAGGTCTCACAGCAGGTCAGCACTGCTCACGCTGTGACGATATGACAATAGCACAGGAAGTTATCCCTGATTTAGGCGGTCACATCAACGAAGACGGCAATACAACTTGCGACCGTTGCGGTGAAACAATTCTCTGCGAAGATTGCGGCAGACCCGTACACGAAGAAGAGGGGATACCTCAATACATATGCTGGTTAATTACTCTTATAAAAATGATAGTGTCATTTTTTAAATAATCAATAAAAAGGGGATGTAAAAATTTTTACATCCCCTTTTTTATCCAAGCCGACAGGCTTGGTATATCACCACGCGTTAGCGTGTATATCATCAACAACGGCTCGCCGTTGTTATATCTCATCACACCTTCAGGTGTGTATTTTTGTCGGCTTGATGTTATACAAAACTGCGTTTTGATGATATGCAATTCCTTGCGCAATTGATGATATACAATGCTTCGCATTGATTCAGTTGCCCTGCGGGCAAACGGATTTGCGGGATCTGTAGCATTGAAAATTGATGTTATGTGTGATATAATCATTTCGAAAAACAAGAATTTGACAAAGGAGAATAATCAGATGAAAAAATTGCTATCCTTTTTGCTGCCTGTATTGCTTGCGTTCACCTTGTTTACCGGTTGTAACAACAAAAATACTACAGAAAGCAGCACTGCATTAATAGAAGCGGTATATCCTGTGGACTGTTTGGTAAGCTTGCATACTGAAATGCAAAGCAAATATTTATTAAAAAATGCAGATAGGCTTCCGTTTGGTATCAACGGCAAAAAGGAAGAAAGTTATCCTGAAGCAGTGGAATTGAGCTGGATGTACGGAGAAGACGAGGTTGCTGAATTTGTTGTATCGATAAGTAAAAACGAGGATATGACAAATTCAAAAACATATACCACAGCTGAAAGAAAGCTGTCACTTTACAATCTTGAACTTGCAACGGATTATTATTGGACCGTTAGTGTAAATGGCGAGACAAGCGAAATAAGTAAATTCACAACAAGCGGTGACGCACCGAGATTTATTTGTGTTGACGGTATTACCAATGTAAGAGACATAGGGGGTTGGCTTACCGAAGACGGCACACGGACTAAACAGGGACTCATATACAGATGCGGAAGACTTAACGAAAGTGCGGACAACGGGTGTTCTGTTATAATAACCGAAGCGGGAAAGAAAACAATGGTTGAGGACCTGGGTGTTAAGACTGAGTTGGATTTAAGACAGCTGCATACAGGTGAAACAGGCGGCATTACATCGAGTCCTTTAGGTGAAGAGGTCAAATATATAAGCTGTCCGATGGACTGGAGCGGTGATTTACACGGCGATAACAAGAAACAGATATTGGAATTTTTCAAAATCTTATCAGATGAGGCCAATTATCCCATAATTGTCCATTGCAGCATCGGAACAGACAGAACGGGTATGCTTTCGTTTTTGCTGAATGCTCTTCTGGGCGTTTCTGAAGAAGATTTGTATCGTGACTATATGTTTTCTAATTTTGCTGAAATCGGTAGCAAAAGGAAGCTGACTCAGCTCACGGAAAGCAAGTATTACAATGATGTAAAAAATGCTCCGGGTGATACTCTTAGTGAAAAAGCTTATAGCTTTCTTGCAGAGATAGGTGTGCATGAATCTCAACTGGATTCTATTATTTCAATTCTTACAAAATAAACCGAGAACGATAATCGTGGTTTTAAAGTGATGAATGACATCCCGAATCCGAACTGATGCGGTTCGATTGAGATGTCATTTGTTTTTTGTGTAAAGCTTATCCGACATAGCTTTTCTGAGACTTGTATCTTACAAAACAATCAATTTCCTTAAAAAAGGCTGATACATTGTCAGAGTTAACAATTAATGTATTTGCTTTTTTATGGGTTTGACAATATTTCGTTATATGTCACTTTTTGGTTGAGTTTTTTTCAGACCTGTGCTACTATATATGCATAATAATTTGTTGTACATAAAATACATACAAATAATAAACATTTGTTACATTACAAAGGTGATGCTTATGCAAACAAAAATCTTTGCTTTTGCAGGAAAGGGCGGCGTAGGAAAAACATCTCTTTCCGCAGCGTTTATACGGATTCTTTCGGAAACCTTTCCCGACAGAAGAATTCTTGCTGTTGATGCTGATCCTGCCGTCGGGCTTTCGACAGCTTTGCAAATGCAGCCGACACTTACTCTTGATGACATCCGTGTGCAGATTGCAGAGAATATAGAACAAGGCAAAACAACAGAGGCGATTGAGCTTTTAAGTGAAGCCGAATTTCATTTGTTGGACTCTGTTATAGAAAAAGGTAACATTTCATTTCTTGCAATCGGCAGACCTGAGGCGGCAGGCTGCTACTGTAAGGTCAACGCCTATCTTAAGCAGGTTATAGAAATGCTTTGTGAAAATTATGACTTTGTGGTTATTGACGGCGAAGCGGGTATTGAGCAGATTAACCGGCGTGTGATGGAAAACATCACATACCTTGTGCTCGTAAGTGACGGGAGCAAAAAGGGCATACAGGTAATTTCCGTTATTGAGGATGTTGCAAAAAAGCTTACAGCCTACAAAAAATGCGGAGTTATTTTCAACCGTACAAGAAGCACCTTTGACGCATACTCTGTTACGGATATTCCCGATGTGCTTTCGGTAATCGGTGAGGATGAAAACCAGGCAGAAAACGATATGCAGGGTGAAAGCGTTTTTAATCTGACCTCTGATTCCCCCTTATACTGCGGTGCAAAAAAAGCACTGTTCTCTCTGTTGGAGGAAAAAATACTATGAAAATATTTGCCGATGTAACAGAAAAAATGTTGTCGCTGCTTCCCGGAGTTGCTGATAAAACAGTCTTGTTCGATTCTTCACTTTGTGCTGAAAGCGGTGACAAAAACGCAATTTTATTCCGTAGCGATACGGCTTATGAATTGGGCGGCAGCGGAAAACCTTCTGTCAGCAGTATAGTGTTTACCGATTTGCCGTCTGTGCAGGACGAGGTGGTTTTATTCGGGCCGGATTTAAGCGAGATAAAAGAGGATACTCCCTTTGCTCATCTGACCTTTGTAAGCCTGAAGCAGAAGAATGACGAGGAGCTTACCTACGAGCAGCTTAAGAATATAGGCTTTACCGCCTTTCAGCTTTACCCGAAGGGCTACCACATCCGTATTTCGCCGTCTGCTTCAAAGGAGCAGGTGCGTGTGGCAAAGGATGCTTTAATTTCACAACAGCCTCTTTCGTTTATGAATGTCGGATGCAGTCTGATTCGTGCCTTTAAGGAAAATGATGATGTTGAAGCTGTCAGAACCGTCTTTATCACAAAGAAGGACTTTGATTACCGTGAGCTTTCAGTCCTTGCACAAAAGGCAAAAAGAATCACCGATGCGGTACACAGCACCTTGCAGCTGGATGAGCTTGACTGTGCGTCATGCAAAATGAAGCCCCTCTGCGATGAGGTGGAGGGCTTAAGAGAATTACATTTCAAAATGGAAAAGGAGAAAAAATAATATGGAACACAATCACACACACAATCACTCATCCGACGGGGAAACAATAGCTTTACTTAAATATATGGCGCATCACAATGCCCACCACGCTGAAGAGCTTCTGGAAACTGCCAACTCACTTTCTGATGATGCGGCGGCGCTCATTAAAGAGGCGGTCAGTCTCTTGAATCAATCAACCGAAAAAATCAATCAGGCAATAAAAGAATCGGAGGGATAAAAATGTGTCTGTCATCAATTTATAAAAAGAGTGACGATGAAAATGTTTTTCTTCTTAAAAATGTTGCCCGTGTTATATGCAAGGACGGAGAGCTTATAGTTTATGATCTGATGGGTGCCCGTACCGTGCTGCAGGGTGAAATTTGTGACATTGACCTGATGGAAAACATTATATTAATAAAGGAGCAATAAAAGGCATCTTATTTTTTGGACAAATATAAAGCTGAAAATATTTGAAAGGAAGCATAGTACAAAATGAGAGATCTGAAATACAGCGTATTTTTTGAAAATCTTCTTGAAGATGTAAAAAACGAATTGGTTGACCAAGCGCTTGCTGACGGCAAGCTGGCTCTTGGCTATTCCTGCTACTACATACCCGAGGTGCTTATGAATCTTGACGGTTGCTTTTCCGTCCGTCTCAGAGCGCCCGGCATAGCTGATACGGCTATTGCCACATATTATATGTCAGAAAAAACCTGTATGTACTCGCGTAGCATTCTTGAGCTTGCAATCGAGGGCGGATATAACTTCTTTTCTGCACTTCTGAGCACAGAAACCTGTGGAATGATGCATCGCTCCCACGAGCATTTTGAGATGCTTGACCTTGTAAAGGAGCAGAATGAAAGATTCTTTGTTTCACATGTTGATGCGCCCTTTGTCACTAAGGATTATGCAGTAAAGCATTATGAAAAGCAGCTGAAAAAGCACGTTCTTGACCGCCTTAACGAGGTTTACGGTGTTGATGTTTCAGAAGAAGCCTTGCGCAGGGCAATCGAAAAGCATAACGAGCTTTGCCGTGTTGTTACTGAAATCGGTAACTACCGTAAAATGAAAAATCCTCCTCTTACGGGCTATGAATTCCATCTTATCGAGCTTGTCAGCGAATGCTGTCCGCACGATCTGATAATGCCTTATCTCAAGGAAACTCTCGAGGAGCTTAAAACAAGAGTTCCCGATGAAAAGCCCCGGTACCGTGTAAGAGTAGTTCTTGCAGGCGGAGAGAATGATGACCCCTATTTCACCAAGCTTATTGAGGATTGCGGTGCATTTGTTGTTGCGGACAGATACTGCTTCGGCTCACTTCCGGGAAGAGAAGAAATCGAAATCCGTGAAGGTGAAACGGCAATGAATGCAATTGCAAGACACTATATTGATACCAACGAGTGCCCGAGATTTATGAATCCTGAAAAGGTTAACGGCAGAAAGCAGTATTTCAAGAAGCTTGCCGAGGATTATAGTGCAGACGGACTTATCGTTCAGCAGATGAAGTTCTGCGAATACTGGGAGTATGAGCGTATGTACTGTCAGCACGTTATGGAAAACGACTATGGTCTTCCCTGTATGGGTATCGAAAAGGAATATATCAACACTTCAACGGGACAGCTGCGTACACGCTTCCAGGCCTTTGTTGAAGCACTTGAGCTGAAAATCGCAGAAAGGGGAGAGAAGAATGGCTGAAAAGAAAAACTTCGGCAGCAGAAAGCGTTTTTATAACGGTTATGAGCTTGCACGCTACAGAAAATGGAAGGGCTTCAAGGATTCCTGGATTGATTTTAAGGAGTGGCTTGTAGAAAAAAAGATAAGCGGTGAGCTTTTAAAGGCTGACCCTGTCCGTGCATTTAAGGCACTTACATATTATCACTGGATGGCGCCCTATCTCGGAAGCGGAAGTATGGTTGACCGTACTATTGACGACGCTCACGGTGAGGCCCTGATTATCGCGCATAAATATATGCAGTTTCTCTTAAAGAGCAATGTTAAGGCTCTGATTCAGATTCTGAAAACAGACGAGCGCTTCGGTGAAAATGAGTATTCCAAGAAAACCGTAATTTTTGAGCAGGATGCATCTCCCATTCTTATCGGTGGCTTTCCGAATCTCCAGAATGCAGTCGAAGAGCCTTATTTCCATATTCTTGCTACCGCAAACGACCAGCACGCAGGACATTATTTCACCGACATCATCGATTCCTACGGCTTACCCTCGGACTCCTGCAGAAACTCGTCGGCAATCTGCGGTGTTGCCATTGATGACCAGCTTCCGTACTACGGTGCCTGTCTTATCACAAGTAATGCACCCTGCGATTCCTCTGTTATGAACTCAGCAGTTGTTGAACGCCGTCTCAAGGTGCCTTCAATTCAGGGCTGTACACCGATGCGCTGGAAGGATGAGGACACAAGAGAGTATGCAGTCGCTCACGTTAAAGAGGTTATCAAATTTATTGAAGACTGTACCGGTGAGACCTTTGACTGGGATGCCTTCTTTGAAACAGTCCGTCAGTATAATGAGGAAACCCGTATTCAGCACGAATTATGGGAACTCGCAAAATCTCCCTATTACCCCGTGCCGAGTGTACCCAATCTGCTTTACCGTTCCTTCCAGCTTTCCTTCTCAAGCGGTCTTAATAAGGAATGTGCAAAAATTGGCAGAGAAATGCTTGAAATATGCGAAAGGTGTGTTAAGGAAAAAATCAATGTCCGTCCCAAGACACGCCACAGAACACTTGTCTGCGGTGCTCCGTCATCCTACTATATGCATTTTTCCACCTGGATGTATGAGTGCTGGGGCGTAAATACCGTTGCCGTTCTTAACAATATGTCCCATCACGAGTTTATTTCCGAGGATGACAAAGAGGAGGCACTCTGGGGTGTTGCTCAGCTCTGGGAGCAGGCGATTATGCGCCGTCACCTTGTAGGCGGCTATGAGAATCTGCTTGAAATGTTTGAAGAATACGAGCGCTTCAACTGTGATATGATAGTCTTTTATGATGACATTACCTGTAAGGGCAGCAAGTCTATGACGGGTATGATTCAGGATATTGCCAATGAACGCGGCATTCCTTTGGTATGGATTTCACATGATCTTATTGATCCCCGTGCGATTCCGCGTAACGAAATGAGAAAGCAGTTTAACGACTTTATGTTCTCGGTTATGAACGAAAAGCCCCTTGACGAATCGTTGCTCGATTTCGACGATTCCAAGGGCTGGTAAGGAGGAACAGATATGAGTATATTAATTCTTTTGTTCAAAATAATTATTATTCTTGTTGTTGTGGCTGTTGTTGCTTTTGCAGTAATTCAGGCTGTGTACTGGCTGAATCTTGACAATAAGATTATGTTCCTGTTATATAAAATTTTCAACAAAATAACAGACAAGGTTCCCCGTGACCGTCGCTTCTGAGTGAAAAGGGGCTGTAAAAAAAGTGCAGACCGCATAAAACAAGATAACTAAAGGGTTTCTTTCGGTATTGAACTACCAAAGAAACCCTTTAAAGCTATAAAAATTGAATCACAGATGCCTCATTTATCAAGCCCGTCCTCACGTATCTCGGCAGCGCTCTTTTCTCTTTCCTCGATTATCTCACCGTCAAGGCTCCATTTCACAAATCTGTCGGGATAACCCACGGAAATGTAATTGTCGGGATTCTCTAAGTTATCGGTGTCAATGTTAACACCGTAGGAAATTTCATCGCTGCTTCCGAATTCATCCCGGTTGCCGTTTCTGAAATCATTGTAGGCATAAACATAGCCGGGGATTTCATCGTCGGCGTTGTCTTCTCTTGTCCATATAACCTCGCCGCCAAAAATCAGCTCATCGGAATTGCCTGCATCAAAAAAATCGGTTTCGACATAACGGGAATCCTCAAATTTATTGTGAATTACGGGAACCTTACGGATGAATTCGTAGGTTAGTCTGCCCTCGGTTGCTTCATGTTTTTTAAGCACGGGAGTAGTACCAGAAGCGATTGCCGTTGAGTACATAAGAAAATATCTGTCGCCCTCCTCGGTGGGGATTCTGTATACCTTTATTACCTGAACATCGTCAAGAGGCAACAGACGGGGGACTGTGAGTGTGTACTGCAGTGCACAGACAACCGTAAGTGAGCAGATCACGCCGATTATCCATTGCCTGATTTTTGATGCCTTCATCGTTTTAAGAAAGGCTTTTTTTGTTGATGTTGTTTCGCCTCTTACTGAAAAATCCTCTTTGATTTTTGCATATTCCTCTCTGCAGCTGTCGCACTCCTCAAGGTGTTCGTTTATCGCCTTTTCCGTTGAAGGCTTTACTGCACGGTCGTGGTAAAGCTCAAGTAAATCCGTGACAATGTCACAATCAAGCTGCTTTATGGTGTAGTTATTCATAAAATTCATCCTTTCTTAGTTCTTCATTTATTGCTTTTCTTGCTCTGTGGTAGGTGACTCTTGCCCAGCTTTCGGTTTTTGAAAATAGCTTTGCGATGTCTGCAAAGGACAGCTGACCGAAAACGCGAAGGGAAAAAACCTCTTTGTAGGGCTCGTCCATTTTGTGTATAATGGTGTGTATGTACATTGCTGTGCTCTTGTCGCCGATGATTTCCTCGGGCGACTTTTCGTTTTTCGCATGAATCAGGCTGAAATCATCGGTGGGAAGCTCACGCTTGTCCTTTTTGTATCTGTTGATGAGCAGTCTTTTCGCAATGGCGCAAAGCCAGGTGTAAAGACTGCTGTCACCGTTGAATTTGTCCGAGGACCTCATGGCCTTGAGAAAGGCCTCCTGAGTGATGTCCTGAGCAAGAGCCTCATCATGGCACAGTGAAAGGGTATAGTGGTACACCGCCTCGTATTCTGCACAAAGGGTTTTTTCGCTTATTTTTCCTTTTTTACTGTTGAACGGCACCTTCTCACCACCTTTGCGGATTTGTCATGACTTTTCTTCCGTCATTTATTAGACAATTATATCAGGAAAATGTTACAGAAAAAATATAAAAATGTTTTTAAATGCGTACTTATAGGGGTTAAAAAGTAAATTATAAATTTTATAAAAAAATCTCAAAAGGTTGACAATTTCTTTCTCTTATGTTAATATATACATCTAACTTTATCACATTAAAGTGAAAGCAAAATAAAGGAGAGTTATCAATGACATCACAACTTTTAGCATTTATACTTTATTTTATGCTTGTTCTCGGAATAGGTGTATTTTTTATGATTCGCACAAAGGACGGCGGCGACAAGGAATATTTCCTCGGCGACCGTTCAATGGGTCCCTGGGTTACCGCAATGAGTGCTCAGGCATCGGATATGAGCGGCTGGCTTCTTATGGGCTTTCCTGGAAGCATCCTTGCCTTTGGTATGGGACAGGTGTGGATCGGAATCGGCCTTGCTCTGGGTACAATCGCCAACTGGATATTTGTTGCAAAGAGACTCCGTAATTTTTCAAAAGCTGCAAAGGATTCAATCACACTTCCTCAGTATATGACTAACCGTTTCCTTGCCACAAGCCCTGCACTTCAGATTATCTGTGCAGTTGTTTTCCTCGTTTTCTTCACGGTTTATGTTGCTTCAAGCTTTGTTGCAGGTGCAACCGTTCTTACTTCTGTTGTTCCTCAGCTTCAGGGCAAGGAAAGCATTGCGCTTATGATTTTTGCAGTTATAATTATTGCATACACCTTCTCAGGCGGCTTCAAGGCAGTTTGCTGGACAGACTTTTTCCAGGGCCTTATGATGCTTGTTGCCCTTCTTGCAGTTCCTTTTGTTATTCTTCTTACAAAGGAGCTTGATGCTTCCGCACTTAACTTTATGGGTACTGACGGTGTGATGAACACCTTCGGCACAAATCCCTTTGCCGCTAAGCCTCAGGAGATTATTTCCGGACTTGCATGGGGTCTGGGCTATTTCGGCATGCCTCACATACTTGTAAGATTCATGTCAATCAAAAAGGCTTCAATGATTAAGACATCTTCAACTGTTGCAATCGTTTGGGTTATCCTTTCACTCGGTGCCGCAATTGTCATTGCAATTCTCGGCAGAATGATGATGGGCGCAGAGCTTGTTGCCGCAGGCAAGCAGGCAAATATCTTTATTGAGCTTGTAACGGATCTTTTCCCGGGCTTCATCGCAGGACTTCTGCTTTCTGCAATCGTAGCTGCCGCAATGAGCACGGCTGACTCACAGCTTCTTGTTGCATCATCATCCTTCACCAGCGACATTTACAAAACCGTTTTCAGAAAGAACGCTTCCGATAAGGAAACTCTCTGGATTGGCAGACTGGTTGTTATCATTGTTGCCGTTGTTGCTTATTTCATTGCAAACAGTAAGGGCAGTGGCGCTCAGGCAATTATGAATATGGTTGAAAACGCCTGGGGTGGCTTCGGTGCATCCTTCGGACCCGTTATCATCCTTTCACTCTTCTGGAAGCGAACAACCTACAAGGGTGCAATCGCAGGCGTTGTATGCGGAGCTGTTGTTGATGTTCTCTGGCTTGTTTTCCTTACTGCTTCAACCGGCATTTATGAAATTCTTCCCGGCTTTGTTGCAGGTCTCGTTGCCTGTGTTTCAGTAAGTCTTATCGATAAGACACCTTCCGAAGAGGTTGCTAAAATCTTCGAGCTTGCCACAGCAAAGGACTACGACGAAGAATAAGATAATATAACAGAAAATGATATACGGAATACCTGTACTCGGTAAATGTACGGGTGTTCCGCTTTTTTGTACTGAAAACAGGTCGATAAAGAAAATATTATCATTGAAATAAGCTTTGTCTTATTGTATAATAGAAGCAATATATGTATTTCTTGAGGAGATAACAATGCTTAATTTTATCATCGGCACAAAGGGCAGCGGAAAGACCGCCAAGGCGCATCGGCTTCTTGGTGAAGCTGTAAGAAGGGGAGAAAAGGCGGTTCTCGTTGTTCCCAAGCAGTTCACCTTTGAAAGTGACAAACGCATACTCGGACTTTTAGGGCCAAAGGACGCCTGCGAGGTTGAGGTGCTTTCCTTTTCACGCCTTGCAACGGTTGTTATGCAGACCTACGGCGGGATAACCTCACCCATAGCCAAGGAGGGTGCAAGAAGCATCCTTATGTCCCTTGCAATTGAAAGCCTTTCAGATAAGCTTACGGTTTTCGCAAGGCATAAAAATGAAATCTCCCTTGTTTCAAAAATGCTCGACACCCTTGATGAAATGAAAAAAGAGGGCGTAAGCACCGATGAGCTTGAAAAAAGCCTTACAGCCGTTGAGGATAACCTTTTAAGAGAAAAAATCCGTGAAACCGTGCTGATTCTCCGTGCCTACGAGGCTGTTGTCACACAGAATTACTTTGACGATGCCGACCTGCTTTCTTTTGTTGCAGAAACTCTTAAGGGCAAGGACTTTTTTAATGGCAAAACAGTCGTGCTTGACGGCTTTGCTTATTTCACGAAAGCCGAAACAGATATAATTCTCGAAATGCTTTCATCTGCAAAGGAGGTTTACATTACCCTTTGCAGTGATGACATAAAAAATACGGATGTGCTTTCTCCCTTTGCCGTGTGTAATCAGGCGGCAAGAAAATTAAGGCTTGCTGCGGGCAACCACTCTGTTGGAACGGGTGAAATCATCCTTTGCCACAGAGAAAAGGGGAATTATGCTCCTTCGCTTTACCATCTTGAAAAAGAGCTTTACAAAGCGGTGCCGGAAGCCTTTTCAGGTGAAAGTGACAGCATCTCGGTTTGCTGTGCGGCAAACATCACCTCGGAATGTGACCTTGTTGCAAGAAAAATTAAAAAACTCATCCGTAAGGGAAATTACCGATGCCGTGACATTGCCGTATGCTTCAGAAACGGCGATGCATACGAAAATCATCTTCGTCACGCTCTTAAAAAATACGGTGTGCCTCTTTTTGAGGATAAGCGTCAGGCAATCGAAAATCAGCCTCTTATTTCCTTTGTTTCGTCCTTGCTTCTTATTGCATCAAAGGGACTTTCCTCGGATTACATCTTCCGTCTTCTTAAAACGGGACTCACAACTCTTTCTTATGAAGAAATCTCCGAAATAGAAAACTACTGCTTCATGTGGGACATTTCGGGAAAAAAGTGGCTTTCTGATTTTACGGAAAACCCCGACGGTCTCGGTGAAAAAATGACCGATGAAAGAAAAATTGTCCTCGACAGAATCAACGCTTCAAGAAAAGCCGTTGCCGTGCCTCTGGAAAAATTCTACAAGGAGTTTGAAAATGCATCAGGTAAGGAAAAAAGTGCCCTTGTTTACTCTTTTCTTCGCGAAAACGGAATCGACGAGGCACTTAAGGCTTATGCCGTTTCCCTTGAGGAAAGGGGACTTGTTGAGCTTGCTCTTGAGCAGGAGCAGGTGTGGGATCTGCTGATGGAGGCTCTTGATGAAATCGCCTGCACCCTTGGTGATTTTTCCGTAAGTAAGGAGCGCTTTTGCGAGCTTTTCAGCCTTGTTGCGGGCACAAAAAGCCTCGGTAAGCTTCCCGACGGTTTTGACGAGGTGCTTATAAGCACTGCTGACAGAATGCTTACCGTAAATTACCCCGTTGTGTTTGTTATGGGACTTAACAGCGGAGTATTTCCTGCCTCTGTTGGGGAAAGGGGGCTTTTCAGCCGTAAGGAAAAGGACAGTCTTCGTGCTCTCGGCCTTGAAATCGGTGAGGATATACAAAGCACGGTTGCAAAGGAAAGATTTTTGCTTTACAATGCACTTTCCTCGGCAACAAGGGAGCTTCATCTTTCCTTCTGCACAAGCGGAGCCTCGGGTGAAAAGCTCACAAAAAGCGAGGGCATTGACTCTGTACTGCAGATTTTCCGTGACCTTTCAGTTTTTGTTGACAGTGAGACACGTCCTGAGGAGCTTGTTGAAAGCGAGGGTGCGGCATTTGAGCTTATGAGCAGAAGATGGCAGGAAAATGACACCTTCACAAACACACTTAAGGAGTATTTCTCTCTTGATGAAAGCTACGCTTCAAGGCTTACTGCAATAAAACGTGCTACAGACGCAGAAAACTTCTCCTTCAGAAATGCCGGAAACTCTCTTGCTCTCTTCGGCGAGAATATGAGATTTTCTGCTTCAAAGCTCGAGGATTACGGCAAGTGTCCCTTCCTGTTTTTCTGCCGTTACGGGCTTAAAGCAAAGCCCAGACAAAAGGCAAGGCTTGATGCATCGCAAAGCGGTACGGTTATACATTATGTCCTTGAGATGCTCTTAAGAAAGTATAAGGGCAAGGAGTTTCTTTCACTTACCGATGAAAAGCTCCGCATTGAAATCGCAACAATTCTCCGCGAATATATGAACGACAGTATGGGTAGCGATGAAAGCAAAACCGAGCGCTTTAACTACCTTTACTACCGTACGGGCAAAATTCTCGAATTCATTCTGCAGAGACTGAGAGCAGAATTTGAGGAAAGCGATTTTGCTCCCTGCGACTTTGAGCTTCGTATCGGTAAGGGTGAGGATGTTGAGCCGATGACCTATAATCTCGAAAAGGGTACTGCTCACCTTTACGGCTTTATTGACCGTGTTGACAGTCTCGACCTTGACGGTAAAAGATATATAAGAATCGTTGACTATAAATCGGGTGAAAAAAAGTTCAGGCTCAGCGATGTGCTTGAGGGTATGAATATGCAGATGCTTCTTTATCTTGTCAGCATCTGGCGTAACGGCAAGGGCTTTTACGAAAACATCACCCCCTCGGGAGTGCTGTATTTCCCTGCGAGGATTTCACCCTTCTCCTGCGAGAGGGATGCCCAAAATCTTGACGAAAGCCGTCTTGCTACGGCACAGATGAGCGGTATGCTGGTTGATGACGGGGATGTTATTTCCCGTATGGAGAAAAATTTAAGAGGTATCTTTATACCTGCAAAGCTCGATAAAAAGACGCAGAAGCTCAAGGGTGATTTCATTTCCCTTAAAAACCTTGAGGCTCTTGCGGAAAAAATGGATAATATAATCTGTGAAATGGGCAACAACCTTCAGAACGGACTGATTCCTGCAATGCCCGTCTGCGGCTCGGCTTACACCGATGTCTGCTCCTGGTGCGATTACGGCGACATCTGCATGAAGGAAAAGCCGCAGTACAGATACATCAGCAAAAAAAGCCACAGTGAGTGCTTAAGCTTACTTTCGGGAGGTGAAGAGAATGAAGAGAAGCTGGACTGAAGCCCAGAAGGATGCCATAAATGCAAAAGGGGGCAACATCCTCGTTTCCGCTGCCGCAGGCTCGGGTAAAACTGCCGTGCTTGTTGAGCGTGTCACTCAGCGCATTCTTGACAGTGAAAATCCCGTAAATGCCGACCGCTTCCTCATTGTTACCTTCACCCGTGCCGCTGCGGGAGAAATGCGTGAAAGAATCGATGCGGCAATCAGCGCACTTATTGCTGAAAATCCCACGGACACACGCCTTGTCAATCAGAAAATTCTTCTTTCTGCCGCACAGATATGTACAATCGACAGCTTCTGCTCGGCGCTTGTAAGGGAAAACTTCAACCTTCTTGACATTGCCCCGGATTTCAAAATTGCCGATGAGGGGGAGCTTAGCATTCTTTCGTCGGAGGCCTGCGACATCACAATGGAGGAGCTTTACGGTAAAAAGGATGAAAGCTTCCGCAACCTCGTTGAGCTTCTTTTTGCCGGTAGAGACGACAGTAAGCTTTGCGAGAGCATTGTTTCTCTTTATAAAAGCTCAAGGTCATTTCCTTTTCCCGAAAGCTGGCTTGATTCACTTGCAGATGACTTTGAAGTCTGCCCCGAGCTCAGGGAAAGCAGATACGGTAAGCTTCTTCTTTCCTACGCTGAGACCGTATGTGCTTACAGTCTTTCAATCGCAGAGGGGTGTCTTAAGGAAATTGAGGGTGACGAGGACCTTGAAAAAATGCTTTACGAGGCTCTTTCAACAGATAAGGCACAGTATGAATACATACTCGGAAGAATAAGAGAAGGAAGCTGGGACGAGGCAAAAACGGCCTCGGAAAGCTTCAAGGCAACAAGACGGGTAAACACGCCGAAGCACCTCAAGGATGATCCGACAACAGCACTTCTTGTCGAAAAAAGAAAGGCGGCAACGGACAACATCAAGGAGCTTGCAAAGATTTTCTGCTGCAGTGAGGCTGACTTCACCTCGGATATGGAATTTTTTGCACCGATGGTCAGAAGCCTTGTTGAAGCGGCAAAGCTTTACGGCAAAAACTATGCCGTGCTGAAAAAAGAAAAGAAAATCGCAGATTTCGACGATATAACCCACGCCGCATTGAAGCTGCTTGTCAGAGAAACGGAAAACGGATGGGAGAAAACCCCACACGCAGAAAGCCTTTCAAGGTTTTACGAGGAAATTCTCATTGACGAGTATCAGGATACAAACAAGGCTCAGGATATGCTCTTTACCGCACTTTCAAGAGATAATCTTTTCAGAGTCGGTGATGTCAAGCAGAGCATTTACTCCTTCCGCCAGGCGATGCCGCAGATTTTCCTTGAGATTAAGGAGCTTTACACCCTTTATAACCGAGAGGAAAAGGCTTTCCCCGCAAAAATTCTTCTCGGAAATAACTTCAGAAGCCGCAGCGGAGTGACGGACATCATCAACTTCGTTTTCTCTCAGCTTATGAGCAAGGAAAGCGGCGACATAGAATACAACAGTGAAGAGGAGCTTGTGCCCCTTGCAGCCTACAGTGAGAAGCAGGAGGCGGCAACGGAGCTTCACCTTCTTGACACAACCGACGATGAGGGTGAGGATGACAACGACACCCTTCAGGCAAACTATGTTGCCGACGAAATCAACAGAATGATGAAAAGCGGCTTTACCGTAAAGGACGGTGACGGTGAAAGAAAAGCCGGCTACGGCGACTTTGCCGTGCTTCTTCGCTCGGTAAACAAAAAGGCACAGATTTATGCCGAGGTTTTCCGCAAAAAGGGGATTCCCTGCTTTACGGAAACGGGAGGGAGCTTCCTTTCCTCAAAGGAAATCAGCCTTGCACTCAATTTCCTTCGCATCATTGATAATCCCAAGCAGGATGTTCCGCTTCTTTCTGTGCTGATGTCACCCGTTTTCGGCTTTACGCCCGATGATGTCAGCCTTATCAGAATGAGCGACAAGGGCGATTTTTATTCCTGCCTTCTCTCTTCGGCAGGCAAGGGCAACGAAAAGGCCAAGGCTTTTCTCGGAAGCCTCGAAAGGTGGAGAAGCCTTTCCTGCTGTCTTCCTGCAAGCGAGCTGATAACAGAGCTTTACGGCGAAACCGGACTTGTGTCTGCCTTTGACGCCGTCGACAAGTCGGGGATGAAAAGGGCAAATCTTATGCTTCTTTTCGATTACGCCTGCACCTATGAGAAATCGGGCTATACGGGACTTTCGTCCTTCATTCGCTTCATTGACCGCCTGAGCAGTCAGAAGCAGGATCTGACGGGCGCTCTCGGTGAAATACAGAGTGCCGATGTCGTTAAAATAATGACTATTCATAAATCAAAGGGACTGGAATTTCCTGTGTGCATCCTTTCGGATTGTATGAAAAAATTCAATCGGATGGACGAGACGAAAAACCTTATCGTAAACCTCCGCCACGGTCTTGGCATTGTAAGGCGCGACCTTGACACCTTCGGTCAGTATCCCACAGTCTGCCACAGTGCCGTTAAGCTTGCAATGCACCGTGACAGCATCAGCGAGGAGCTTCGTGTGCTTTATGTTGCAATGACAAGAGCAAAGGAAAAGCTCATAATGGTTGCACAAAAGAAGAAATGCGGAGATTTTCTTTCTAAATGCAGTATTGATATTAATCCGAAAAAGAGAGTTCTTGCACCTTATGCCGTAACAAAAGCGGGAAGCTACGGCAACTGGCTTCTTACGGCACTTTTGAGGCATCCCGACTGCGGAGAGCTTCGGCTTGAAGGCTCGGTTTCAAACGATGTTGTTCTGCCTTGTCCGTCACCTCTGAGGGTGGTTTACAAAAAAATCTTCTCTGAAGCAAGTGAGGGGGCAGATAAAGAGTTAACTGCCCCTGTTGATAACGGTCTTCTTGCAGAAATAAAGGAAAAGCTTTCCTACCGTTACCCCTATGAGGCACTTTCGGGTGTAATTACCAAAAGAGCCGCCTCCGAGGTCGACCGCAATTACATCGACAGAGACTACTTTGCCTCATCTGTTCCTGCTTTTCTTACAGAAGGGGGACTTACGGGCGCACAAAGAGGTATTGCAACCCACACCTTTATCCAGTTTGCAGATTTTGAAAATGCATCGTCAGACCTTGAAGCTGAAATAGACCGACTTACAAAAAAAGGCATTCTCACAGCCCTTCAGTCGAAGGGAATCAACCGCAGAGCGCTCGGTGAGTTTTTCAGAAGCAATCTTTTTGAACGCATCAGAAGAAGTGAGCTTGTAATGCGTGAAAAGAAGTTCACTCTTGAAGTTCCCGTCAGCGAGGTTTACCCCGAGCTTTCTGACTTTTCCGCGGAAAAGATGATGATTCAGGGTATTGCTGACTGTGCCTTTCTTGAGGACGGTGAGCTGGTGGTTGTAGACTACAAAACCGATGCTCTCAAAAATGAAACCGATTTCATTGTAAAGTATGCTTCCCAGGTGCTTTTATACAAAAAAGCTCTCAGAGAATGCACAGGCTACAATGTTAAAAGCGCCGTACTTTACTCATTTTATCTCGGTAAGGAGATTGAGGTGCTGTAACCGGTAGCCGATAGTCAGTAGTCAGGAACCACTATAAATGCAGAATGCAAAGTGCAGAATGCAGAATTGTGGTCGCGTGATAGATAGGTGTGATATTTAATTTCTTTCCGCAGAGGGAGTGGGATATAATGGTTAGAAAGCAGATTGTAATTTTCTCCCGTGGGAGATGTCGGCGTAGCCGACAGAGGGCATTATAAATGCGTCGCAGACCCTTAATTCTGCATTCTGCATTTTGCATTCTGCATTCACCTATGAGGCGTCATACATTTAAAGCAGTTAAATGACTATTCTTTAAGGATACCGGGTGAGTATTAAAAAGGGATTCCGTACTCTCTCAAAATATTTTCCCAAAATCCCGATATTTTTTTAAAAATGTGTTGATTTTTCTTTATAACTGTGATATACTACCAAGCGTTAATGTAATAATCTTGTCCGAAAGAGGTGACACATAATGAAAAACGGTATTCATCCCAATTACGAGGAAACTCAGGTAAGATGCGCTTGCGGTGCTGTTATTACAACAGGCTCCACAAAGAAGGATCTCCGTGTTGATATCTGCTCAAACTGCCATCCCTACTTCACAGGTAAGCAGAAGCTTGTTGATACAGGCGGACGTGTTGACAGATTTAACAAGCGTTTCAACCTTGCAAAGAACAAATAATTATCAATCAAAAAACAGACGGTACAAATTATTTGTTCCGTCTCTTTTTCTTTAATGGTGTCAACACTGTAAATAGCCTGATAAAAAGAGGTGAGTCAAGTGGCTTCATACAAAACAGTAAAAAATGAAAATCAGGATGAGTTCATCGTCAAAAAATCCCGCTTTATAGGTTATGTCAAGCCGGTAAAGACTCAGCAGGAAGCGCTTGACTTTATCTCGCAGATTAAAACAAAGCATTGGGATGCAACTCACAATGTTTATGCCTATGTCCTTCGTGACGGAATGACAAGGCGCTTCAGTGATGACGGAGAGCCTCAGGGTACGGCAGGAATACCTTGCCTTGATGTGCTTTTGAAAGAGGATGTCACCGATGTCTGCGTTGTTGTAACCCGTTATTTCGGCGGAATAATGCTCGGTGCAGGCGGACTTGTCAGAGCCTATTCCCACGGGGCAAAAATTGCTCTTGACAGCGGCGGAATCATCACAATGTCCCTTTGCAAAATCGTTAAAGTCAAAACCGATTATAATTTTTACGGCAGACTTGTGCCCCTTATCTGTGAGGAGGGCGGCATAATCGAGGACACGGAATTTACCGATGCCGTTGAGGTTACCTTCAGAATTCCGGAGGAAAAGCTTCCCTTTTTCGATGCGAAGCTTGTTGATGTTTCCTGCGGAAAGTTTTCGAGCGAAGCAATCGACGAAAAATTCTGTGAAATTTAAAAATTTTAAGGGGAAAACGGTAAATCCTGCGTATAATTAATAAAAGGCGGTGATTTTATGAAGGATATAAGAGAAAGAACCCTTGAGCTTGAAAGAAAGATAATCTCTCCCTACGGAATGCTTTGCGAAAACACAAAGGGCAGGGAAAGAACGGAAGAGGAATGTCCCGTCCGCACCGCTTATCAACGTGACAGAGACAGAATCGTTCATTCAACGGCTTTCAGACGCCTTAAGCATAAGACTCAGGTTTTCCTTTCACCCGACTCCGACCATTACAGAACACGCCTTACACACACCCTTGAGGTTTCGCAGATTGCAAGAACAATTGCAATGGCACTTTCCCTTAACGAAACCCTTACCGAAGCAATTGCTCTCGGACATGACCTGGGACACACACCCTTCGGTCACGCAGGGGAAAGAGCGCTCAATGAGGTTTATCCCGAAGGCTTCAAGCATTACGAGCAAAGCTGCCGTGTTGTTGAAAAGCTTGAAAATAAGGGCAAGGGACTCAACCTTACCTACGAAGTAAGAAACGGAATCCGTTGCCACACAAGAGGCGAGGAGGCAAGCACCCTTGAGGGCAGAATCGTAAAGCTTGCCGACAGAATCGCTTACATCAATCACGACATCGACGATGCCGTCAGAGGCGGAGTTATTTCCGAGGGAAACATTCCCGTGGAAGCAAGGAAAATCCTCGGTGAAACTAAAAGTGAAAGAATCAATACCCTTGTCACCTCTGCCATAAACAATACAAAAGAAACAGTTACCCTCGACAGGGATGTTCAGTCAGCCTTTGACATTCTGCACGAGTTTATGTTTGACAGAGTTTACACAAACCCCGTTTGCAAAAGCGAAGAGGGTAAAGCAATTGCAATGATTCAGCAGCTTTACAGCTTCTTCAGCACAAATCCCGACGAGTTACCTAATGAATATATAGAAATTGCCTGGCGTGACGGTGCCCAGAGAGCCGCCTGCGATTACATTGCAGGTATGACCGACAGCTATGCACTCAAGGTCTTTTCACATTACTTTATCCCGTCGGGCTGGAGCGACAGATAGTAGTCAGTAGCCGGTAGTAAGAAGTCAGGAAGGAGGAGAAGCCTTGGCAAGATTTTCGGACGATTTCCTCAATGAGCTTCGTATGCGTTGCGATATTGAGCAGGTTATTTCGTCTTATGTACAGCTTAAAAGAAGAGGCAAAAATCTTGTCGGTCTTTGCCCCTTTCACAATGAAAAAACTCCCTCGTTTACCGTTTATCCCGAAAGTCAGAGCTACTACTGCTTCGGCTGCGGTGCAGGCGGTGAGGTAATAAATTTCATCCGTAGGGCTGAAAACCTCGACTATGTTGAAGCAGTCAGCTACCTTTGCGACAAATGCTCCATGGTAATGCCCTCTGACGGATACGACAACTCCCTTGCCGAGAAACGCAAGAGGATGTATGAAATCAACAGAGAAGCGGCGCGTTTTTTCAACAGCTTTCTTTACTCCGAAGAGGGCAGGGAAGGCCTTGAATATTACAAAATGCGCGGCTATAAAAAAAGCACGGTTACAAAATTCGGCCTCGGCTATGCTCCGAACAAGTGGGACGGGCTTCTCCGTCATATGCGGCAGAAGGGCTACTCCTACGAAGAGCTTTACGAGGCAAATCTCGCAAATAAAAGCGAAAAGGACGGCAAAATCCGTTTTTACGATTCCTTCCGCAACCGTGTGATGGTACCGATAATCGATGCAAGAGGAAATGTCGTAGCCTTCGGCGGACGAGTCCTTGACGACAGCAAGCCCAAGTACATCAACTCCTCGGACACATTGGTATATAAAAAGAGTCTCGGTGTTTTCGGACTCAACTTTGCAAAAAATTCCAAGGAAAAAAGCCTCATACTTGTGGAAGGCTATATGGATGCCATTTCTCTTCATCAGGCAGGCTTTGACAATGTAATTGCCTGTCTGGGCACGGCTCTTACAAGTGAGATGGCGCACCTGCTTTCCCGTTACTGTGACGAGGTTGTGCTTTGCTATGATGCCGACGAAGCCGGACAGAAGGCAACGGCAAGAGCAATCGGGATTTTCAATTCCATCGGAATGAAGCTTCGTGTTGTTCACCTGAACGGCGGTAAGGACCCCGATGAAATTCTTCGCAAGTACGGTCCCGAGCGAATACGGAGTCTTATTGAGGGTGCGGCAAATGACATTGAGTTTGCACTTGTAAGGCTTAAGGGCGACTTTGACCTTTCAACAAGTGACGGTAAGATGAAGTTTCTTGAAAAAGCGGCAGAGGTGCTTGCTGACACAAGAAACCACATTGCACAGGATATATACGCCTCAAGGCTTGCTGATGAGCTTTCCGTCAGTAAGCAGTCGATTCTCATAAGAATCGAGCAGCTTTCAAAAAGAGCTGCAAGAACTCAGGAAAAAAAGCAGTTCCGTGACATTCAGCAACGGGCTGTCAGCGAAAACTCCAAGGCGGCTATTGCAAACGACACGGACATAAGAAGCATAAAGGCTCAGCAGCTTCTCCTTGCGGCACTTATGCGAAGCCCCGAAAATCTCCGCAGTATGGGAGACAGCATCAGCAAGGAGGATTTTTCGGTTCCTCTTTACGGCAGACTTTTCACTCTTATAAAGGAGATGTTCGAGGAAAGCAGAAGTATAGAGCTTACCTACTTTGCACACGAGCTTGCTCCCGAGGAAATGGACGAGCTTGTTTCTATTGTCCGCAAGCACGAGAATCTCACTTTTTCATTGAAGGTCTGTGCTGATTGTCTCAGTGCAATGCGTGAGGGAAAGCAAATGAAGGAAGAAAAGGTTTCCTTCAATAACCTGAGTGATGAAGATTTTCTCAGGCTGTTTTCTAAAAATTAATTTAATTTTTCAATAAACATTCAGAAAGGCAAGGAAATTAACATTATGGAAAGATCAGATAAAAATCTTATGCTCAAGGCCCTTATTGATAAGGGTAGCTCAGCAGGAAAGCTCACAACAACAGAAATTGATACTGTTGTTATCGAGGCTGACATTGACATGGAGGAAATGGAAAAGATTTATTCGAAGCTTGAGGCTCTCGGTGTTGAAATCATTGATGACCTCAGTGAAGAAAACCTTGATGCCATTTCCGTTGACATTGACATCCCCAAGGATTACGATAATATGCTCGGAGATCCCAAAAGTGTCATTGATGACCCCGTAAAGGTTTACCTCAAGGATATCGGTCGTGTTGAGCTTCTTTCATCCGAAGAGGAAATCGAGCTTGCAATCCGTATTTCCAACGGTGACGCAGAGGCAAAGGAAAAGCTTACAAAGGCAAATCTCCGTCTTGTTGTTTCCATTGCAAAAAGATATGTCGGCAGAGGTATGATGTTCCTTGATCTTATCCAGGAGGGTAACCTCGGTCTTATCAAGGCTGTTGACAAGTTTGACTATACAAAGGGCTTCAAGTTCTCAACCTATGCAACATGGTGGATCAGACAGGCTATTACAAGAGCTATTGCCGACCAGGGCAGAACAATCCGTATTCCCGTTCATATGGTTGAAACCATCAATAAGGTTAAAAAGACAAGCAATATGCTTCTTCACACAAAGGGCAAGGATCCCTCTCCCGAGGACATTGCTCAGGAGCTTAAGATGCCCATTGACAAGGTGCGTGACATCCTTCGTATCTCTCAGGAGCCCGTTTCCCTTGAAACCCCCATCGGTGTGGAGGTGGACAGCCATCTCGGTGACTTCATTCCCGATGAGGACGCACTTTCACCTGCTGATGCTGCAGCAATGACCTTCCTTCGCACAAAGGTCAACGAGGTCCTTGAAACCCTTACTGCAAGAGAAGCAGAGGTACTCCGTCTTCGCTTCGGACTTCGTGACGGCACACCTCACACTCTTGAGGATGTAGGTAAGGAATTCAATGTTACAAGAGAGCGTATCAGACAGATTGAGGCAAAGGCTTTAAGAAAATTAAGACACCCCAGCAGAAGTAAGCATTTAAAGGATTTGTAATTATGAGAATTATTAAAAAATTTACAGCACTTATTTCGTGTATGATTGTTGTTCTTTCTTTGTTTTCAGTAAACGTATCGGCGGCAAAGCTCCCTGTACCTGCTAAGGTGAAGGTTGTTGCGACTTCTGCTGACAAGGTAAAGCTCAAGTGGTCAGCCTGCTCCGGTGTAAGCGGCTACAGAGTTTACTATAAGCAGAACGGAAGCTGGAAGACGGCAAAGGACACCGAAGAAACATCGGTAATTGTTTCAGGCTTAAAGGCTTCAAAAACCTATACCTTTGCAGTAAGAACAGTTAAAAAGACATCTTCAAAGGTTTCTGTTTCCGACAGCTATACCACTGCCAAAGCAAAGACAAAGGGACTTTCGGCAACCAAGCTTACGGGTGCTGCCTATCCCGATTATGTAAAGCTCAGCTGGTCAAAGGTCAGCGGTGCTTCGGGTTATGTGGTTTACAGACACGACGGCTCATCCTGGAAGAAAGTCAGCACTGTTACAAGAAGAGAAGCCAAGGTGAAGGAGCTTAAGGGCAACAAGGTTTACACCTTTGCTGTCAGAGCCTACACCGAGGGCGACGGCAAGGCAATTCAGGGCCCTGTTTCAAATTATGTGAAAATCAGAACCTATGATCCAAACAAGGTTACAGTAAAAAGCAAGTCTGTGTCTGACAGCGCTGTCAGACTTGAATGGACAAAGGCACCGTCGGCATCAGGCTACAGAGTTTATGTTCACGACGGAAGCTGGACTAAAATTGCAACGGTAACAAACCCGGAAACTCTTTCCTGCAGTATTAAAAATCTTACAAGTGACACGGAGTACAAATTCCGTGTGCGTGCTTACAAGAAAAACAGCTCAGGTGTAACGTGGTTTACTCCCAGTGACACCTTTAAGGTCACAACAAATCCGGGTGCTATGGACGCTTTTGTTTACAGAATCGAATCTATCCGTGATGTTTTCGAAAATGAGGATTACACCTTCTCATACTCTATAAACGACGACAAATACGGAAAGATTTCTGCTACTGTTTCAAAAAACGGCGATGATTATTATCTCAGAACAAAGGTGAACGAGAGACCTTATACTCTTCTTAATCAGGCAGACGGCTCAGCTTATATCCTGCTTGATGAAAACAAGAGTTATTTAAAGGTGCCTTCCGCTGTTGCTCCTCTTTTCGATCTTGAAAAGGAAATGGAAGGCTTTATTCCCTCTGCGGACTGGAGTGAATCGGCATCCGTTGTAACCTTTGAATCAAAAAAGGCTATCTGTGAAAGCTTTATAAGCCCTGACAAAACAAAGGAAATCCGATTCTATTTCAAAGCAGGTAAATTCCTTGCAATCGATGAAATCGGAATCCGCGGACTTGAGTCAAGAGCTTATGTGAAGAGTCTTTCCGACTTCTCCGAGGACAGCCTTTTTGACATACCCTCGGATTATTCCAGAATTTACTTCGGAGTTGCAAGTGATTTTGACTTTTTAAACAGAAGCCTTGTAGCTTAATCCATTGAGGGGCTGTAAAAAAAGTGCAGACCGCATAAAACAAGATAACTAAAGGGTTTCTTTCGGTATTGAACTACCAAAGAAACCCTTTAAAACTGTAAAAATCAGCAAAAGCAGGCAAAAACAAGGTTTTTGCGTTTTATGCTAT
>JAZSAM010000072.1:0-5917 GCA_045601905.1 Acutalibacteraceae bacterium
TTTGTGCCTTGTCTTGACAAAAATTCGCTCTGTAAAAAATCATCAGACCCAAAAGTGCGAATTTTTGTAAGGCTTTTTGGATGTTGAGGATGCCGACAGGCTGCCGCCTTTCAAGTCCGAAACGCCGAAAAGGCTCAAAAATTCACACTTTTAGGCGAGTTCGGATTTATGCTCGCCAACCTACGGTGATACAGATAGGATTATTCCTTCTGAAGCCGGTAAATACTGCAACACCTGAAGGCCTTATCATCCGAGGGTGGTATTTTTGACTAAGCTGTGTTATAATGAGTACGGCAAACAATGATTTTGAAAAATGCTGACGGAGATTAATATGAATAAAATTATAGAGATAACAGATTTTCTTGCTCCTGAGCTGGATGCTTATGCAAGGTTAACCGAGGCACAGCTGCTAAACAAAGAGTTTCCCGAAAGGGGAATGTTTATAGCGGAAAGCCCGAAGGTAATTGAACGGGCCCTTGATGCAGGTTATGAGCCGGTCTCATGCCTTATGGAAAAAAGGCACATTGAGGGAGAGGGCAGACAGATTCTTCAGAGAATAAAGGATGTTCCCGTTTTTTGTGCAGAAGCTGATGTTCTTACACAGCTGACTGGCTTCAAGCTTACAAGGGGTATGCTTTGCGCAATGAGGCGAAAGGCTTTGCCCGATGTAAAAGAGCTTTGTGAAAACAAAAGAAGAATAGTCGTGCTCGACAGGGTTATGAACCCGACTAATGTGGGTGCAATAATCCGCTCGGCTGCAGCGCTCGGAATGGATGCGGTAGTTCTTACTCCCGGCTGCTCCGATCCCTTGTACAGACGCGCCGCAAGAGTCAGCATGGGTACCGTGTTTCAGATTGAATGGACATTTTTGCGGGAAGAAGGTCTTGATGAAATAAAGGCTCTCGGCTTCAAAACCGTTGCGATGGCGCTTAAGGATAATTCCCTTTCAATTGATGATCCTATGCTGACAGATGAAGAGAAGCTCGCCGTCATTATGGGAACAGAGGGCGACGGACTTTCCGACAGCACTATCTCTGATTGCGATTATACCGTGAAAATACCGATGTATCACGGCGTGGATTCGCTGAATGTTGCCGCCGCCTCCGCTGTAGCGTTTTATCAGCTGGGCAATAAGAGTAACAGTTAAAAATCAATACGAAATGAGGTGCTGAAAAATGAACAGACCGTACATCATTTGCCATATGGTAACCTCACTTGACGGAAAGGTTACAGGTGATTTTTTAGGAAATCCCGAATGTGCAGCTGCTTGCGAAACCTATTACGAGATTAATCGCAACTTAAAATCGAACGGATTTATTTGTGGCAGGGTTACAATGGAAGGCAGCTTTACGGGCGGCTATTATCCCGACCTTTCAGAATATGAGCCGGTCATTCATGACGGTGGTTTAAAAATGGACTTTATGCCCGATGAGTTGACAGGCTTCTATGCTGTTGCCTTTGACCCCAAGGGTAAGCTTGGCTGGAAGGCTGATAAAATCATTGATCCTGACGGTGATCCGGGATATGACAAAGCACAGATTGTTGAAGTGCTGACTGAGCAGGTTGACGAGAGATATTTAGGTTACCTTGAAAGCATGGAAATCCCTTACATATTTGCAGGCAAAACGGAAATTGATGTTAAGCTTGCTCTTTTTAAGCTTAAGAACATTATCGGCTGTGAGAATTTGCTTTTAGAGGGCGGAAGCATTGTAAACGGATATTTTCAAAGAGCAGATGTTATTGATGAGCTGAGCCTTGTTGTAGCGCCTGTTTCAGGCGGAAAGGACGATAAGCCGCTTTTTACCGACAGCGTGATTTCTGAGTACGAGCTTATCAAGGCGGAAAATATAAACGGAAATGTAGTTCTCAATTACAAGAAGAGATAAAAAGATACCGGGGAGGTATTTGCTATGGCTATGTGGAATCCCTGGAGGGGTTGCAGAAAGTGCAGTGACGGATGCCTTCATTGCTACATTCACAAGGGTGATGCCAAACGCGGAATTGATACAAGTGAAATTGTTAAAACCAAAGATTTTTATAAGCCGACCCAAAGGCTGAAAAACGGAAGCTATAAAATGAAAAGCGGTATTGTTTATATGTGCTTTTCAACGGATTTCCTGATTGAAGAAGCGGACAGCTGGCGAGGCGAATGCTGGGAAATGATAAAGGAGCGTCAGGACTGCACCTTTCTTTTTCTTACAAAACGCATTGAAAGATTTACTGATTGCATACCCGATGATTGGGGTGACGGATACGAAAATGTGGTTGTTTGCTGTACCGTTGAAAATCAGAAGAGCGCTGATAAAAAACTGTCTGTGTTCAAAAATCTGCCCATAAAGCACAAATGCATCACAGCTCAGCCCTTGCTTGAAGGAATTGATATTGAACAGTATCTTGATGATATTGAGCTTGTTGTCGTCGGCGGAGAGTCGGACAAATTTGCAAGACCGCTTGATTATAATTGGGTGCTTGGTATCCGTGAGCAGTGCATCGGAAGGAATGTCAGCTTTGAATTCAGACAGTGCGGGACACATTTTATCAAAGACGGAAAAGAATATAAATTACAGACAAAGGACCTTTGCAGGCAGGCAAGACTTGCAGGGATTGATTATAGTAAAAAGTGATTTGAGGGGTACATATGGCTTCAAGTAAGGAATATTTAGATCTCATCCTTGAACAGCTATCTGACTTGGATGAAATTACATACAGAGCAATGATGGGTGAATACATTATTTATTACCGTGGGAAAATCGTTGGCGGTATATACGACGACAGACTGCTTGTGAAGCCTGTGAAATCAGCAATTGCTCTTATGCCCGAGGCAGTTTATGAATTGCCCTATAAGGGCGCTAAAGAAATGCTGATGGTCGAAGATGTTGATAACAGAGACTTTTTGAAAGAGCTGTTTAATGCTATGTATGATGAGCTGCCAAGGGCAAAGAAAAAGGAATAAATAAAGCTCACGGAGGTGTAGGAGCAAAGTGAAAACAAAAAATATTTTATTTGAGCTGAGAACTGAAAAAGGCTTATCCCGGGAAGAGCCTGCCGAAAGGATTTTTGTTGCCTGTCAGGCAGTGTTACGTTGGGAAAACGGTGAAAATCCCGAGTTGGTTGCTTATAAAAAGAGATAACGAAATTTCCTCTGACCGTAAAAGGGAAGGGGAATTTTTCAGTTGAATTTCCTGATTTCTTATGATAAAATAGATATTGTAACATTAAAAAATTCGGAGGTTCTTATGCAGACTGTACAGACAATTGTTTCTTATCTTGCAATGGCGGCAGCATTTGTTTCATCATTCTTTTCCTGGGGGGATGCAGTAATGACTCCTTTTACAAATGATTACGAAATTCCCGACAGTATACCGGAGTACAGCGTGATTTCTACTGATGAGAAAACCGACTGGACGGCTAAGTGGATCTGGGACAAGGACAGCCTTACAGAGAAAAATGTCTGGATGTGCTTTGACAAAAGAGTAAGTCTTGACAGTATACCCGAGGAGCTTGTTGCCCACATTTCGGCCGACTCAAAGTACTGGCTTTACATAAACGGCGAAACCGTGGTTTTTGAGGGAAGCGTAAAGCGTGGTCCTGACAAAAACAGCGGCTATTATGACAGTGTTGATATTGCCCCTTATCTCAAAGAGGGTGAAAACAGAATCTGTGCCCTGGTGTGGTACTGGGACAATGAAACGAGCTATTCTTACTGCAGCAGCGGACAGGGCGGCTTCCTTTTTGAAGCTATAGGCGAAGGCGTCACTGTAATTTCCGACGAAAGCTGGAAGGCAAAAAGAAGCAGTGCTTATGTTAATTCTGAGCTTTATCCGCCAAACTACAGGCTTCCCGAATACAGCATTTATTTTGATGCAAGAGAAGATATGAGCGATTTCTTAAACGAGGGCTTTGATGTCTCCGATTGGGAAAATGCAAGTGAATATGCTGTCGGCGGTGAGGGTGCGTACGGCTCACTTTATCCGAGAGGAATACCTCTTCTTAAGGATTACGGCCTTAAGGATTATGAGAATTCAAGGGATTATGAAAACTATACCGTAAAGAGCATTTTCGGTAAGAAAATTACTGTAGACATTCCCTATAACGCACAGCTTACTCCTTATCTTAAAATCAAAGCGCCTGCAGGAAAAAAGATTCGTATCACAACGGAAAATACCGTTATCGGTGCGGTTTCGGATACCTATATAACCAAAGAGGGCGAGCAGGAGTTTGAGGCTCCGGGCTGGTTTAACGGTGAGCACATTACCTATAAAATACCGAGAGGTGTTACTGTTCTTTCTCTTAAGTACCGCGAAACGGGCTACGACAGCACCTTCAGCGGTGACTTTAAGTGTGACGATGAATTTATGAATACACTGTGGCAGAAATCTCTTCGTACACACTATGTTACAATGCGTGACAACTTTATGGATTGTCCCGACAGAGAAAGAGCTCAATGGTGGGGTGATGTCACAAGCGAAATGATTATGACAATGTACTCCATGGACAGTAATTCCTATCTGCTTTATCAGAAGGGTGTGGAGGCTATGCTTTCACACGTTGATGACACAAAGGTGCTTCAGACCGTTGTACCCATCAGCGGCGACTATTTTGAGCTTCCCGTTCAGCAGCTTGCGGGCATTGTCGGCTTCCGTACTTACTATGAGTACACAGGTGACCTCAGCTTTATTGAAAAGGTTTACGGTCCATCCCTTGATTACCTCAAGCTCTGGGAAATCGGTGAAAACAACCTTGTCGTTCACCGCAGCGGCTCGTGGGATTGGCCCGACTGGGGCAGTAAGGCAGATATGACCGCAATTGAAAATGCGTGGGTTTACTATGCTCTTTCGGCAACAGAAGAAATGGCTGAGCTTTTGGGAAAGGATGATGACCTCCCGTTTATCACTGAAAGAAAGGAAGCTATCGCAGAAGGCTACAAGGCGCTTTGGACAGAAGAGGGCTTCAGAAGTGAGGATGCAAAAAATCCCGACGACAGAGCCAATGCCCTTGCTGTTCTTGCAGGTCTTGCAGAAAAAGAGCAGTATGAAGCCGTTCTGAATGTGCTTAAGACTACCGAAAATTCAAGCCCCTATATGGAATACTATGTCCTTGAGGCTCTTTGCAAAATGGGCGAATATGAAGCCGCAAGAGACAGAATCAAGGGGAGATACGAGGGTATGATGACAGAGGATTATTCTACCCTCTGGGAGTTCTGGAATTCCTGGCAGGGTACTATGAACCACGCATGGAGCGGCGGACCTCTTGTTATAATGAGCAAGCATTTTGCAGGTATTGCACCCCTTGAAGCAGGCTACGAAAGGGTGAAAATTGAGCCGCAGTACACTCTTTCAGACAGCTTAAGCTGTACTGTTCCGAGCGTTAAGGGCTTAATCACTCTGAAGTATGAAAAATCTGACAGCAATTATATCATCGACCTTACTTTGCCTGAGGGAGTGAAGACTGATTTATATGTATCTGACGGTGCAACGGTGAATGTCAATTCGGAGCTTTATTACAGTAACGGCGAGTATGCAGGCGGTAAGGCATCCGGTGTCGAGGTTTTCGAAAGGGACAAGGCGTTCATAAAAGAAACAGACTGATGAAAATTTATCCCGACTGTAATGAGCAGGGCTACAAAGGACAGAAATAAATAGTCATACGTTGGGGATGTAAAAAAAACTCGTTTTTTTACATCCCCTTTTTAGGGGCTAGGAAAAAATGCGCAGAATGAGCAAACCGAGCCAAAATAAAGCGTTCAGCTTTATTTTGGTTTACCCGACGGCGTACAAAGGTACTCCGAGGGCGAGGTTTGTTTATAGCATAAAACGCAAAAACCTTGTTTTTGCCTGCTTTTGCTGATTTTTATAGCTTTAAAGGGTTTCTTTGGTAGTTAAATACCGAAAGAAACCCTTTAGTTATTTTGTTTTAT
>JAZSAM010000073.1:0-6208 GCA_045601905.1 Acutalibacteraceae bacterium
GCATAAAACGCAAAAACCTTGTTTTTGCCTGCTTTTGCTGATTTTTACAGTTTTAAAGGGTTTCTTTGGTAGTTCAATACCGAAAGAAACCCTTTTGTTATCTTGTTTTATGCGGTCTGCACTTTTTTTACAGCCCCTTTATTTTTATTCATTCAACAATCTGAGCAGATACGGCACTACCCTCTCAAAATCTACACCATAAGTGTTTGAACCGGGAGTTTCCCAGGTAATGCGGATGCATTCTGCAGTGTACTTTGCAGCAACAGTGAGCGCCTTTTTCCAGTCAAGGCCTCTCATCATTGCACCCATACAGGTGCTTGAGAAAATATCGCCCGTTCCGTGATAAGCACAAGGAATCTTGTCCTGCTCAAAATAGAAATACTCGTCGTTTTCCTTATCGTATCCCATTACGCCCGTTTTGCCCTCTTTGAACCCAACACCCGTAAGCACGGAGATTTTCGCACCGAGCTTCGAAAGTCCGTCAAGAAGGTCTTTTATGTAGGCCTCATCATACTTTTCCTTGTACTCCTTGCCAAGCATAAAGCAGGCCTCAGTAACATTAGGCACAATCATGTCTGCTTTAGCACAAAGGGTTGCCATTTCCTTTGCAAAGGCCTCATCAAAAGCAGGATAAAGCTTTCCGTTGTCAGCCATTGCAGGATCAACAAGGATGAGGTTTTCCGCTGTTTTAAAGTCAGCAAAGAAATCCTTCATAAGATTGATCTGCTCAAAAGAGCCGAGATAGCCCGTATAGATTCCGTCAAAGCCGATTTTTTCTCTCTTCCAATGCTCAGCTATCGGCTTGATTTCGCTTGTTAAATCCTTGCAGGTAAACTCCGAAAACATTGTATGAGTAGAAAGCACGGCAGTCGGGATAATGGCGGTTTCAATACCCATTGCGGAAATTATGGGAAGTGCCACGGTAAGCGAGCATTTACCCACGCAGGAGATGTCCTGAACTGTTACAATTCTTTTCATATAAAACACCCTACTTTCAAAATAATTGTTTACAAATCAATAAATATATATTATACTATTTGTGACCATATTAAAATAACCAAAATCAAATAAATTTATATAGTCAGTTGAGGTGAATTTTATGCTTACTTATTCTTTCCAGAATCGCGGAAAACAAAGCCTTTATGAATATCTTTACAACTGCATCAAAGATGACATCATTTCCTTCCGTCTTGCACCCGATGAAAAGCTTCCGTCAAAAAGAGCTCTCGCGAAACATCTTAACATCAGCACAATCACCGTTGAAACGGCTTACGCTCAGCTTATGGCTGAAGGTTACATCTATTCTGTACCCAAAAGTGGCTTTTTTGTTTCACACATTGCTTCATCGGGCAAAAAGCAAGCTTTGAATAATAAGGCGGAAACAGAAGCAACGACAAGTGAGGAGCAGGAATTTTTTGCCGACTTTGTTAAAAACAGTGCCGCAAACGAGACCTTTCCCTTCTCCGTCTGGACAAAGCTGATGCGAGAGACAATGTCAGATGAACAAAAAAAGCTTATGGTCAGTTCACCGTCAGTAGGGATTTACGAGCTTAGAAAAGCCATCTCCGATTACCTTTACCGTTTCCGAGGAATGAAGGTAAGCGCTGACAGAATCATCATCGGCGCAGGAACGGAGTACCTTTACTCATTGATTATTCAGCTTCTCGGAAGAAGCAAACGCTACGCCCTAGAGGATCCCGGTTACAGGAAAATTTATCACATTTACAAGGCAAATGAGGTCGACTGTGTCCACGTTCCTCTTGACGAAAACGGTGTGAACATCAGAAGACTTGAAAAAGCCGGTGCCGATGTGCTTCACATTTCGCCCTCACACCACTTCCCAACGGGCATTGTAACGCCCATAAGTCGCCGATATGAGCTTCTTTCCTGGGCATCAAAGTCAGGAGACAGGTACATCATTGAAGATGATTATGACAGCGAATTCCGACTTTTAGGCAAACCTATCCCCTCCTTGCAAAGCATCGATGTGCTCGAAAAAGTCATTTACATCAACACCTTTTCAAAGTCTCTTACACCCACAATCCGAATCAGCTATATGGTGCTTCCCGAAGCACTGATGAAAAAGTACAACGAAAAGCTGAGCTTTTACTCCTGCACAGTGGCAAACTTTGAGCAGTACACTCTTGCCGCCTTCATAAGAAAAGGCTACTTTGAAAAGCACATCAACCGAATGCGTAACTTTTACCGCACACAACGCGACGAGCTGATGCAGACAATTAAAAGCCACCCCTTCTACGAAAAAGTGACCATAACCGAAGAAAACTCGGGACTGCATTTTCTGCTTTCTGTCAGAACTGACCTTTCCGACGAGGAGCTGATTAAAAGTGCAAGGCAAAACGGCATTAATGTTTCGTGCCTGAGTCAGTATTATTCCGACAAAAAAAACAGCAAGGAGCACACGCTGATTATCAACTATTCGGGAATCGAAAAGAACAGAATGGCTGAAGCGGTGGAGCGCTTGCTGAGTGCGGAATGCTAAAAAGCAACTGCATTCAACAGATCAAACAGCATTTAGCGTTAATTGATATAATTCAAGGGAGGCTGACACCTCCCTTCGCTTATTTTACAATCAAAAACTCAGGGTAATAAAAATTACCAAGAAAGCCGCGATGAGCAAAGCCGAAAAAATGATATCAAGAGTATCACGGTCATAACCTACAAGCTTTTTCATATAGCCGTACGGCTTAAGAAAAAAATATCTGATAACATCGGCCTTAGTGCATTTGCAGACTTTGACTGCATTTTGCTTTTCAGCTGACTTTAAAATTCGTTTTATTTTCTTTTCGATTTTTTTAAGAATCTTTTTTTCCTTTTGATTTCTCTCTTTAGGTGCAAAACCTTCTTCGTGACGTGAAATCTCATTAAGAACGAAGGCATATTCCTTACATTCTATCTTTTTAAGAATCCCCTTAGCAGAAGGATAAAAACAAATCACCGCACTGTGAAAACGGTTTCGCTGATGATGAAAGTTCTTATTTTCCCTTTTCAGCGCAATATGGCGTAAAAATATATCAAGGATGTCATGATAGCGAAAAGAGGTTATAGGCGTTTTATTTTCGAAGTATTTTTTTGAAACAGAGTAAGATAAGCCTTTTTCAGAAAGCTCGCCCTCATACTGAGAGAGAAGATTTTCAATTTTCTCCATTATGTCTTTCATAGGATCACCTTAATTTTCTCATATTACATTTATTTTACCACATTCACCAACCTTCGTCAATAAACAAAAACAGCGTACATATTAACTCCGTACGCTGTTAACTTGTTTTCATATAATCTGAAAATTCTACCGGCTTATTGCAAAAGTATTTTTCCGGCTCGCTGCGCGGCGTTACCTCTCTTGAAAGAAAGGTAACCCAAAGGACTTGCCATTTTCTTCTTCTGGTTACTTTCTATCCTTCGGTCTTGCAAAAACAGAGGCAAGAAGACCGCAGATAATAGCCGCCATTGTACCGACCGAAGCCGCTGAAAGAGGTCCGCTTAAGGCTCCGAGTAAGCCTTGCTCATCAACGGCCGCCCTGGTTTCTTTTACAAGATTAAAGCCGAAGCCCGTAAGCGGTACGGTTGCGCCTGCTCCGCCAAAAGAGGCAACCTTTTCATAAACTCCTACAGCTCCGAGAATTACTCCAAGGACAACAAACATCACAAGGATTTTTGCAGGTGTAAGCTTTGTAAGGTCAATAAGCAGTTGACCGATAAGACAGATAAGTCCGCCAACAAGAAAGGCTTTCAGAAGCGAAAGAACAAACCCCATCAGACCATCCCCTTTAATGCCTTAATGCCACATTTACCGTTTGCGAGAAAGCAAAGGCCAAGCACTGCCACAAGAACAAAAAATCCTACACAAAGCATTTTTTTTGCGTAATACAGATACTTACTGCACTTTCCGATACAGCAAAGGAGCTTCAGGGCACTTGCATATTTCATTTTATTCATAAGTTCACCTCATATAACAATATTAAGAAGATGGGCTATTCCGGGAATGCTCTCCCCTTCTCTTGAGGAAACGGGCGACATCAGAGCACCGGTGGCAACAAAAAGAATGTTTTTCATTTTGCCTTTTTTCATTTCATTAAGAATGTGCCCGCAAAGCACACTCGCACAGCAACCGCAGCCCGAGCCTCCTGAATGAACATCCTGATTCTCACGGTCAAAAATCATTAGTCCGCAATCCTGATGCACCGTGGAAATGTCAAGGTTGTCCTCCTTAAGGAGCAATTCACGAAGAAGCCTTGTGCCGACGAGTCCGAGATCACCTGTAAAGATTGCATCATAATCGGAGGGAAGAGTGTTTGTGTCGTGAAGAAAGTCGGCAATGGTGCGTCTTGCGGCGGGGGTAAATGTCAAGAGAAAACCATAAAAATTTTTAAAATCCCGAAACCCTTGATTTTACTGGGTTTTCGGCACTTCAATTATGGGTGCAGCTATGGGGTGGTTGCAATGAAGGGAAGACTATATAGCGCTTTTTTGATAGAATTTTCAAAAAATGCTTGACAATAAAGTTGGCTATGATTATACTATAATGATTTAACCTTGATGTTAAATGGGTTGGTATGGGCAAAAAAGGAGAAATAATATATGTATCATTATGTCAAAGACAAAGAATTTTTGGGGAATATGAAACGGGTTTGCTCGGATATTATGAATCAACTCAAGCAACAAATAAATAACGATTCCGTTATGCAGGTTGACATTCACTTGGTCGGTAGCGGTGCTAAAAATTTAATAACGCAGAATGCAAATGAGCCAATTGACCTCGACTATAATTTGTGCATAGTTCAATGCCGTGGCATTGATATTAATGATGGTCGGAGCATTAAAGAATATATCATGAAGCAATTTAACATTGTTTTAGATAACAACGGTTGGAGTGACTGCTACGACTCAACGTCTGCTTTGACAACAGAACGTCGTTATTTCATCAAAGGAAATCATACTGATTTTAGCATTGATCTTGCTATTGTTCGCGAAGACCAGTATGGTTGGCATCGTTTAAAACATATAAAAACAAGTTTTATGGAAACGCACCAGTGGATATGGAATTTATCTCGCGATTCAAAGGGTTTAAGTAAAAAAGCAAAAGCAATAAAGGATAACGGTTTATGGCTTGAAGTTCGGGAATGTTACTTAAAGAAAAAGAATCAGTATCTTACAAGCAATAACTATGACCACCCATCCTTTATAGTATACATTGAAACTATCAATGAAGTGTATCACAATTATTTCCAATAAAACAACGAAAGAACAGCGTGCAGATTTTACTCCGCACGCTGTAATTTTATCACCATTTTTCTCTTAACAGGAAATCTGCAATATGTGTAATTTCAATTCCGTTATCGTTACCGATTGCAAGTGTATCTCTGCAAACGACATATTTGTGATAGTGGTCTTTGATTTCCATAAGGTTATCTGTTTCTCTTGTTGATTCAGTAGGCAGTTCAACGCAAACCTGAACATAAATCTTTTCATCTCTGCGAACACCGATGAAATCTATTTCTTTAGTACCGTTTTTGCCGATATAGACATCATAGCCTCTGCGTTTCATTTCAAGAAAAACAATGTTCTCAAAAACAGCTGACAACATTTTTCTGTCAAAGCCTTGTAAGCTGTATTTTATTGAAATATCGGAAAGATAATATTTTTCCTGAGTTTTCAGGATTGCCTTACCTTGCAAATCATATCTTTTGCAGGGATAGATGATGAATGCTTCACTAAGCCATTTGAGATAATTATATATCGTTTCAACAGAAAGACTTCTGTTTTCACTTTTAAGAAATTTTACTATTGAAGAAGCAGAGAATGTCAGACCTACATTTTCAATAATATATCTTACAACTCTGTCAAACAGATCTTTGTTCCTTATCTTGTGTCTTTTGGAAATATCTCTCGTTATTACAGAAGCGTAAATTCCCTCAACAACCTGATATGCTGATTTTGTATCAAAATCGCTTATGCCCACAATAGGAAAGCCACCGTACTGCACATATTCATCAAAAGCTTCTCGAGCATTTTTAATATCCTTGTTTTTAAAAGTCAGATATTCCTTAAAAGAAAGAGTGTAAACAGGAATCAGAACATATCTGCCTGTTAAATATGTTGATATTTCACTTGACATCAGCTTTGAGTTTGAGCCTGTAACATATATATCAACATCAAAGTCTTCCATAAGAGAGTTTACAGTCTTTTCCCA
>JAZSAM010000074.1:0-6420 GCA_045601905.1 Acutalibacteraceae bacterium
AGCAAGAGAGGTTGTCTGTGCTGAGCTTATCTATAACTGAAAAAATCAGGGATATACGGCTTTTTCCGCATATCCCTGTGTTTACTTTTTCAGGCTTATGGTTACCACTTGTCTGCAGTGGGGGCATTTGATTTCAATAACTGCTTCATCTGCAGGGTGCTTTACGATGTCAAAGATGCGTTTTTGACATATCGGGCATTTTATTGTTTCCTTTGTGCTTGTCATTTCAACCTCCGTATTTATTCATTATACACCAAATCCCCGAACGGTCAGTGTCCGGGGATTGTTGGTGCTTTCACTAAGGAGAATAGAACTGTATGTTGGATTGGTTCTATCTGCTTGGTTTTGCACGGGTGGCAGTGTGTTTCCGACACGACTGCCGCCTTGGTGTGCAATTATGAAAATGAACTTAACTGAAATCTGTTATTATTCATTAACCGAAAAGGGGTGCATCATAGTGCAGGTTGCCGCAATCGCAATACTGCTGAACATCAAAGAGTCTGAAAATAAATGTGAGAACCTTCCAAAGCATCTGGAAAAGAGGATTGTCGCTGTGGCAGATATGGTCACAGTTTGCAGCAGCTTCTTCCTGTTCAAGCTGTGTATTTGTCTTGAAGCTGATTTTTACATCATGGTCGGGCATTGTAAATGTGATTTCTCTTGCAGTGAGATCAACGCCTTCAAGGGTTACTTCATTACCGTTTGCATCAGTAATTACCCAAACTCCAAAATCTTCAAGAACGGGCTTGATTGTAACAAGATCACCCATTACTGCTGTGGTAGCATTTTCGCGGAAACCAACAGAAAGCATAATGTAACCGTCATAAGTAAGTGTTCTCTGTACTTTTGCCGTAAATGCTTTTTCATAATCTGCTATAACATAATTTTCATTAACAGCGTTATAAACAACTTTTATTGTGTGTTCGCCGGTTTCTGTTGGAGTCCAGGGACAAGTTACAGTGTCATAAGTAAGTGCAAGATCATCGCCAACAAGTTCGCCATCAACAAAAATGTCAAATGTGCCGGGAATGTTTGTTTTACCAATATATGCATATAATTCGTTTGTTGCGGAACTGTAGCCGGCACCGTTGATTTCAATTACTATGGGTTCAACTGTGAGCTTGAAGGTAAGCACAGCTTCTCCATAGTTTTTGTTACCTGAGGTAGCCTTAACTTTATATTCTTTTGTGCCGACAGAAGCAGTTGTCTTGTGGTCAAGGATGTTGCCTTCATCATCAAGAACATATACATTTTTCGAAATACCGCTCGGAATATTGAGATAATTCTTAAGTGCAATGCAGATATCATCACCGCTTGAGAATGTTGTGCCGTAGGGAACTGTAATTTCGGGAACAATATCTGCACCATTTTCGTCAACGAATTTAATAGGAGCAGGATTAACTGTTACAGTTGCTGTGCCTGTTGAGGGAAGATAGTTTTCTGTATCATCGGGAGTAAATGTGATATTGCGTGTGTAAGTACCTGCTTCAATTACTGTTGAACCGGCGTTATCAATTGTAAATTTACCCGCAACTTCTGTGTCACCGGACATTGCCTTTCCACCGGTGAGTTCAACATCAGCCCATGTTGTAACACCGTCATAGGTAAGTGTTGCTGTGGGAGCTTCGGTGATTGTGGTGGATGCGGCATTGCTTTTAACTTTAACATAAACCTGTTTGTAAACCCATTCATAACCAGTAGGACAGAATACGGCTTCATAATATCCGCTTTCATTAACTACGCTTGTGCCGTCAACCCATTCCCATTCTCTTGCAAGAATATTAGGCTCATTTGCATTATAAGGATTTGTCATTGCGCCACCTGAAAGAACAGCGGTTGCGAGAGTGGCACCAACTTCAACTTCAGATGCAACAACAGGGTCATTGATTTCATCAACAAAAACGGGAGTTGTTGCTACAACATCGTAAAGAAGAGAGCTAAACAATTTGTTGAAACCTGAATATGTTGTCGTATCATCAGGAACAAATTTGATGTTAGCCTTTGTTCCGACTTTAGGTGTTGAAATGAGTTCGGGCTTCATAAACTCAAAGTGACCTGCTACCTGACTGCCGCTTGCATCCAGAACAATCTCATCATCGTTGATAATAAGAGCATCTGCTAATGTCTGACCAAAGTGTACAACATTATCTGCATTCTTATATGAAAGTGTCGGCCATTGAGTTACATTAGTTGCTTTAAGTGCTTCAGCCGCACTTGCATACATAGGCACAACTGATAACATCATCATAAGTGCCAATAAAAGGGATAATAATTTCTTTGGTTTCATATTTTTGTTTTCCTTTCTTGAAATAAATTGTTACTCCCTCATTTGTTTTTTGCTCTCTCCGTGAGGGAGATAATTGCGACCTTTCGCCGCAGACGGAGGGAGTATGAAGTTTTTATCCAGCCGCTATCATCTCCTTTCAAAAAATCGCTCACAGTAATGGCATTTTAGCACAAGAAAAAGGAGATTTTTTATGTTTGGAACAACTGCAATTTATGAGGGAATAACTGACAACCGAAACAGCGCTTGCAATATTGAATTAAGATTAAAATAATGATAAAATACTATATAGAATTTAGAGTAATGAGGTGAAGTCGAATTGCATTATTTAGTTAATTTTGTCGGGGATTTGTTTTTCTTGTTGATTATTTTACAGTACCTTTCTGCTGTAGGAGAAAAAGCCCCTTGCTATAAAATAACACGTGTTCTTGTTACGATAGGAGCATTTGTTGTGATGTATTTAGGATCAAATTTAGTTCTTAGCCAATCGTTTTTTGTTATTGTTTTTATTCTTGCGGCAATTATGATTTTAAACTTTATGTACGTAACCAAGTGGTATATAAAAATATTGCATTCAATTATTCTTTATATAATCCTTGCATTACCTGAATTCTTTGTCGGAATGACCATGCAATTCTTTGATATTGATATTGCAACCACTCAGGAAAACATTTTTATTTACACAATATGTAATTTTACATCAAAATTGATTTCATTTTTTATTGTCAGAACTGTAAAGCTTTTTGTTAGAGAGCAAGCTGCTATCGAACCCAAAAGTGTAATTTTTCTTGTGCCATTGCCGATTGCGACAGTGTTAATGATGCTATTGTTACTCCGTACATGTTATATTGTTGACGATACATATTATCAGGTGCTGACCCTTGTTTCATCCATAGTTCTTGTCTTTGCCAACCTTTCAATATTCTTCTTCATAGACCGTATGAACGATTACACGGAAAAGAAAACGGATTTGCTTCTTTATGAAACCCAGTACAAAGCACAAAAGCAATACCTCAGGGTACTGTGCGACCACTTTGACGAAAACAGCGAATTCCGTCATAATGCTAAAAATCAGCTTCTTGTGGTTATGGGACTACTTGAAGCGGGTGAAACACAGAAAGCATCGGAATCACTTCGTAAAAGCCTCAATATTCTCAGCGGTGACGAACAGAATATTATAAACAGCGGACACCTGATTCTTGATGTGCTGCTGCAAACAAAAATCAATGAACAACAGGAAAAAGGTGTTATCATTGAGCCTCTTATAAAAATTGCAGAGGATATTAAGGTTAATGAGGTTGACCTCGGCATACTTCTTGGCAATGTTCTTGACAATGCAATTGAGGGTACTCACAGAACAAGCGAAGAAAAGAGAATACCCATTGAAGTGAAGCTTATTTCTACTGACGGATATGTTTCTGTCGGTGTTTGCAATGCCGTTGACTATGAGGTTGACACAACAAGTCTTCTCACCATAAAGAAAAATAAAATCTTCCACGGCAAGGGTGTTAAAGCTGTGAAAGATATCGCACATAAGTACAATGGTAATGCAGAATTCAAATGCGAGGGCGGTGTATTCTCAGTTAATGTACTGCTCGAAAACCGTGGCAGAAAAGACAGACCTCACTCTAATATAAAGCCCGTGACAACAAATGAACCTATTGACCGTGAAAAGCAAAGAGAAGCCATAAAAGACCCTCTTGACTTGCTTTCGGAGCTTACACCTGAACAGAGGAAGATGTTTGAAAATGTGGTAATCAAAGGAAGTGATGACGAATGATTATTGCTGTTTGTGATGATGAAAGCTATATTCACAGAGAGATAAGAAAACTCATTGCAGATTATGTTGCACCGGATGATATGTTTGATTGGGAGCCGCTTTCCTTCAATGACGGCACAGAGCTTATTGAGTACATAAAAAAAGGCAAAACAATAGATTTGCTGTTCCTTGATGTTGAAATGGAACGGTCAAACGGTATTGATGTTGCAAATCAACTCCGGCGAATGACTGAAAATATGATTATCATTTTTGTGTCAAGTCATAAAAATTATGTCTTTGATGCTTTTCAGTGCGAAGCCTTGCACTTTCTTGTAAAGCCTGTGAAAAAGCAGGATTTCAACGATGTTTTTAACAGAGCAATTCACCGGAACAATCAAAGAAACTGTCTGCTGCCGCTGAAATTTCAGAATGAGCGTGCCTGTGTCAATGTGCAGGATGTGTTGTATGTTGAGAGTCTGAGAAAGCATTTGCTTATTCACACAAAGACAGAGGATTTTGACATCATCGGCAATCTCAAGGATATTTATGCTTTTCTCAAGCCTCACGGCTTTGTCAAAATTCATCACGGCTATGTTGTGAACATGGCACATATAAAAAGATTCGCCGGCGACTGCGTACATCTGATTAACGGCGAACAAGTACAGATGAGTATGCGAAAACGCAGCGAAGCCTTAGCCACATACGATGCCTTCCTGCAAAAGTGGAAATGGTGAGGGAGAAAATATAAAACTCAGCTACCAAAGGAGAAATCCTGAGGTAGCTGTAATAATATGAAATAATAATTGCCTCGTTGGATTGCAGTTAATCTGCTTAACCACGAGGCTTTTGTTGTTATAGTGCATAAACTATATGCAGTCTTGATTGTGCATTTCGACAAAGTTCGATATTTTTTTGAAAAACGGTGTTACTTTTTCCGTTTAACGGCACTTTAACTATATAAGACAAATTTTATTTTAAGGAAAAGTAACTATGGAAGTGAAAGAAATCGGACAACCAAAAACAAAAGATGAAATAAATCAGCTGCTGTCAGATAACGATTTGGCGTGCATCCCAATTACATATTACGGCTGCGACGGCTTGTTTGTACCCGTAAACGACAGCAGAAACTGCGACCTTTCTCCCGGCATCCCGGTGACCACCTGCAGTAAGGACATTTGCATTGTCTATCCCCACGAGATAGTGTACATTGCCATTGAGGGCAGAAAGTCCGTGATGTACCTGACGGACAGAAAGCTCGAAACCTACCACCCCATAGAGCATTGGAAGACCGTCCTCGACGAAAACTCCTTTGCCCAGCCTCATTATAGCTACATAGTCAATCTGAATTATGTTGCGGAGGTCACAAAGGATTTCGTCAAGGTAAGATATGGGGATAAGGAAGATCTGGTGTATACTTCGTCAAGGAAGATTGGTGCGTTTAGGAAGGCTGTGGCGGAGTTTGGTGAAAAGTAAGCGTTTTTGTCGAAAAATGAAGCGTTTTTGTAGAGTGGATTGAATTACTTCCCATTTTGCGATAGTTTTAACATATATGTACCTATATATAATTACAGTTTATTTCTATAGTTATATTTATTAAGCACTTGCTTCTTTCTCTTGGTTGTTACCTCGGTGTATATCTCTGTTGTGGCAACACTACTGTGTCCGAGAATTTCCTGAACAGAACGCAAATCGGCGCCGTTTGCAAGAAGATTGGTTGCAAATGTGTGTCGCAAGTAATGCGGTGTCGATTTCTCGTTAATTCCGCAAGCCTTTTTAGCTGAGTTATAGATATATTCTATACCGTGAATGCTCAGTTGCTCACCAACGCGATTTACAAATATCTTATCCGTATTGGTCGGTCTGCTTTTGCGAATTTTCAGCCACCGGGTAAGATTATTCCAAGTGTCGTTACAGGATATGTAAATAAGCCTTTGTTTTCGCCCTTTACCATGAATTAGGATTGTCCGTTCAGAAAAAATTACATCACTAAGCGAAATATTTGATGCTTCGGCAATTCTTATGCCAGTACTGATTAATACATCAATTAATGCAAGGTTGCGAGAATTCTTCCAAGAATCAAAACCCGTTGTTTCCTTTTCGGCACAGTTTGTTAAATATGTGAGTAGTTTTGAGGTTTCTTTCACAGCTAAAGTCTTTGGGAGGCGTCGCTCTTTCTTATAGCGAAAGTGGTGATTCTGATAGTAGTTTACATCAGTATAACCTTGCTCATAAAGAAAACTGAAGAACATTTTCAGTGTAATTAGCTTTCGGCAAATTGTGTTGTCTTTGAGTCCACGCTCTTTTGATAACACTTGCACATATTTCAGGAGCACCGTTTCGTCAAGCTCATTGTCTTGCAGAAACACCTAAAAATCTT
>JAZSAM010000075.1:0-17672 GCA_045601905.1 Acutalibacteraceae bacterium
ATGATTTTTTACAGAGCGAATTTTTGTCAAGACAAGGCACAAAACGCAGTAAATCCTTTCGGATTTACGAGTATTTTAACAAGGGATTGGCGAAAATCCGCCTGTAAAAAACGGGTTCGGATTATACTCGTCAACCTAAGGTGACAGCAATGCTTAAATTTGAAAATATCTGCGTGTCGGCAGGAAAAACCGACATACTGAAAAACATAAATCTTGAAATCCGACCTCACACCGTAACGGTCATTCTCGGCAGAAATGCGGCAGGTAAATCCACCCTGCTTTCCTGCCTTACGGGTGAAAGGAAATACACGGGAACAATCAGCTTTTCGGGTAAAAATCTTGCAATGCTACCATCCCGTGAAAGGGCGGCACTTGTTTCACTTCTGCCTCAGCATTTACCTAAGGCGGAAATCACAGTCGGTGAGCTTGTGCGCCTCGGAAGGACACCGCATCTTGATTTTGCGGGTCGCTTCACAAAGGAGGACGAAAGCAGCGTTGAGGATGCCCTCTCTCTTACGGGAATCAACCACCTTGAGCACAGAAGGGTAAGTGAGCTTTCGGGTGGCGAACGGCAGAAGGCTTACCTTGCAATGACACTTGCACAGAGCACGAGACTGATTGCCCTTGATGAGCCAACGACCTACATGGACGCCCGTCACGAAAAGGATTTTTCCGGGCTGCTTGTAAGCCTTGTGAAGAAAAAGAAAAAAACTGTTCTTGCGGTCATGCACGACCTTACAAGAGCAGTCGGAATAGCTGACAGCATCGTGATTATCGAAAACGGTGAGGTTCTCATTCACGAAAGCACGGAAAAGGTCAGAGAAAGCGGCCTTATCGAAAAAATCTTCGGCGTTGAACGCTACGACATCGGAGAGCTGACAGTTTATAAATAAAAAGCATATAGCAAAGCCGTCAGGGAGTCCCGACGGCTTAATGATTTTACTTTGTTTTTGTCTTGAATGCAAAGGCACTCGAAGCACTACCCCAGATAACTGTTCCGTCAGAAAGCTTCACATAAGGCTTGATCTTGAACTTATAGGTTGTATTTGCCTTAAGGTTCTTCGACTTCTTGTAGCTTGTCTTACCCTTGAGTGACTCAATCATCACATACTTACCCTTTGAGGGGCTGTACTGGTAGACTCTGTAGCCTGTTGCACCGGCACTCTTTGACCAGTTGAGGGTGATGGTTGATTTTGTTGTCGTTGCAGTCACCTTTGTTGGAGCGATAGGCTTGGTAGCCGTTGTGAACACATCGGAATCACTGCCCCAGATTACTGTTCCGTCAGTAAGCTTTATGTAAGGCTTAATCTTGAACTTGTACTGTGAGCCTGCTTTGAGGTTCTTTGACTTTGTGTAGGTTGTTTTTCCCTTGAGGGATGCAATCATCACATACGTTCCCTTTGAGGGGCTGTACTGGTAGACACGGTAGCCCGTTGCACCTTCACTCTTTGACCAGTTGAGGGTGATGCTTGAGGTAGTCTGGGTGGCGGTGATGGCGGTTGGTGGAGTAGGCTTTGTTGCTGTGCTGATTGTTGTATAACTGTCAGACCATATTGTACTGTTACCTTCTGTTTCACCCGCTTTAACTGCGAATGTGTACTTTGTTCCCGATGTAAGTCCTGTCACAAGATAACTTGTTTCTGTTACAACTGCAACGGATTTCCATTCACCGTCAGTAATCTGATAAATTCTGTACAAATCTGCACCTGAAACATTTGACCATGAAAGTCTGACTATTGCCACCGTTTGAGTTGCTTTGATATCATCAGGGGCAGGAAGGGTGCATACCGGATACTGATTTTCATAATAAAAAGTGGCTGTGGTCAAGTATTCATTATTTGATTCAATCGTTATATTTTTCCACTGCTCCTGTGTACCGGTGTAAACAACCTCTTTAAGTTCTTCGCACCAATTGAATGCATACTCCCGTATATTTATTATGCTTTTCGGAATCGATATTCTTTTAAGTTTGCAGTTATTAAACGCAAATTCTCCGATTGTCGCAACACCGTCAGGAACTGAATAGACATTTACTGCACTTGCCTCAGGAAACCTAATAAGCATTGTCTTGTTTTTGTTAAACAGAACACCGCAGTCATCACTTGTATAGTACTGATTGTTTTTATCAACCGTTATTCTGACAAGGTCATGGCAGCTGACAAATACACCCGAGCCTATACTTGTTACACTTGCAGGAATTGTTATATTCATAAGACCGTTACAAACATTAAAATTGCCTGAGCCTATTGTTTTAACACCGGTGGGAATTGTTACACTTCTAAGAGAACGGCAATCCTGAATTGCATAGTCGGCAATTTTTTTTACGGTATTGGGTATTGCATAGGAGATCACTCCATTTTTTGGAGGAAACTTAATAAGCGTTGTTTTATTTTTATCAAACAGAACACCGCATTCATCACTTGTATAGTACAGATTGTTTTTATCAACCGTTATCCCTTCAAGTGCTTCAGCATAAAAAAACGCGAAGTCACCCATATCGGAAAGACCTTTTCCGATTATAACATTTTTTAAGTCTTCACATCTGTAGAACGCACCGTCACCTATGCTTACTACACTGTCGGGAATTGTTATACCCGTCAGACAAAGGCACTGCTGAAACGCATAATCGCCTATACTCTTCAAGCTCTTTCCCATTGTCACACTTTTAAGTCCGGAGCACTCCTTAAACGCTGCGTAACCAATGCTTTTCATACTGTCGGGAAATGTTACTTCCGTCAATGCATAACAATCGTTAAATGCAAAATCAGCTATATCCGCCAAATCGGCTCCAAGCTTTACATTTGCAAGCTTCGTACTGTTATAAAATGCTCCATAGCCTATAGAGGTTACATCATCTCCGATTGTTACACTTAAAAGATCGGCACAAGAAGTAAAAGCAAACCTGCCTACAGTTGTTACCCCGCTGTTTATACTAACTGATTTGATACCGCTTGTGGCAAACGGAGTTTCAGATCTTTTATATTCATACATCGGACCTTTACCGCTAATAACAAGGTGACCTGTTGTACTGTTATAATCCCAGTAAACATTTTCACCGCACTGTCCTTCTGCATTAAGTGCACTCGCCGAAAAAGCGAGGAAGAGCACTGCTGTTACTACAACAGTCATAATTAACAATATTTTTCCCAGGCTTTTTTTCATATTAATCCCTCCAAAACTTTATAGCACTAATTTACCACTAAAGAAATAAAATTGCAAGTGATTCTGAGAAATTATTGCTTGTAGTGAGGCATTATTTTTTACTCTCTCCGTCACTTCGTTACACCTCCCTCATTCCGCAACTGCATTGCTGAGGAAGGTAGCAGACCGCAAGGTCTGACGGATGGAGTAATCTTTCGCTCGGCGCGTGCCGTTACCTTTCTTGAAAGAAAGGTAACCCAAAGAACTTTCCGTTTCCTTACTACTTACTACTAAAAAAGCCACGGAATTTCTTCCGTGGCTTTTCACTAATTATCTTCTGCCGCCTCTGCGGTCGTCCCTTCTGCCGCCTCTGGGACGTCTGGGAGCTTCCTCGCCGTCATCCTCGGGAACAAGTCCTTCAATTTCGATGAGTGCGTCTCTTCTTGAAAGGTTGATTCTGCCCTGGTCGTCGATTTCGAGCACCTTAACGATAACCTCATCACCGACTGTTACACAGTCTTCAACCTTTTCTGTTCTCTTTACATCAAGCTTGCTGATGTGAACAAGGCCTTCCTTACCGGGAGCAATTTCAACAAATGCGCCGAAGCTCATAAGTCTTGTAACTACACCGCGGAAGATCGCGCCAACCTCGGGATCGTTTGCGATTGTCTCGATGATGGTGATTGCACGCTTTGCATCCTCAAGGTCAATTGCTGAAACGAAGATTGAACCGTCTTCCTCAACATCAACCTTACAGTTACACTCTGCACAGATCTTCTGGATAACCTTGCCCTGCTTACCGATAACGTCACCGATCTTTTCAACATCAACCTTTGTTGTAAGCATCTTGGGAGCGTACTTGGAAAGCTCTGCTCTGGGCTCTGCGATGCAGGGAAGCATAACCTCGTCAAGAATCTTGCATCTTGCGTCGTAGGTCTTTTCGAATGCCTCCTTGATGATTTCGGGAGTAAGGCCGTGAACCTTGAGGTCCATCTGGATTGCTGTGATACCCTTCTTTGTACCTGCTACCTTGAAGTCCATATCGCCGAAGAAGTCTTCGAGGCCCTGAATGTCAACCATTGTCATGAAACGGTCGCCTTCAGTGATAAGACCGCAGGAAATACCTGCAACGGGAGCCTTGATGGGAACACCTGCTGCCATAAGTGAAAGGGTTGAGCCGCAGATTGAAGCCTGTGAGGTTGAGCCGTTTGAGGAAAGAACCTCGGAAACGAGTCTGATTGTGTAGGGGAACTCCTCAACTGAGGGAATTACGGGAACAAGAGCTCTTTCAGCGAGAGCGCCGTGACCGATTTCACGTCTGCCGGGACCTCTTGAGGGCTTTGTTTCGCCAACTGAGTATGAGGGGAAGTTGTAGTGATGAAGGTATCTCTTTTCCTTTTCGTTGTCAAGGCCGTCAAGAAGCTGAGCATCGCTCATGGGACCGAGGGTTGTCACGGTGAGAACCTGAGTCTGACCTCTTGTGAACATACCTGAGCCGTGAACACGTGAAAGAAGGTCAACCTGAGCATCGAGAGGACGCATATCGTTGATGCCTCTGCCGTCAACACGCTTGCCTTCGTCAAGAAGCCAGCGTCTTACAACGAACTTCTGAAGCTTGTAAAGGCATTCGTCAATCTTCTCGATTACGTCTGCATATTCCTCGTCAAATCTCTCGTGAACCTTTTCGTAAACGGGCTTGAGTCTTTCGTCGCGGATTCTCTTATCGTCTGTGTCAAGAGCAAACTTGATGTCGTCGATTGCAAATTCCTTGATTGCCTCGAACATTTCGGGTGCGGGATCCTGTGATTCGAAGGGAACCTTTTCCTTACCTACCTCAGCCTGGATGCCCTTGATGAATTCAACGATTTCCTGATTAACCTTGTGGGCATACATAATACCGTCGAACATTGTTTCGTTGTCGATTTCGTTAGCACCTGCCTCAATCATTGCAACAAGGTCTGCAGTTGAAGCAACGGTAACAGCCATTTCGCTCTTTTCTCTTTCAGCCTCTGTGGGGTTGATTACGAACTTGCCGTCAACAAGACCGACGGAAACGCCGCTGATGGGGCCGTCCCAGGGGATTTCTGAAATGGAGATTGCAACGGAAACACCGATCATTGCGGTGATTTCGGGAAGGCAATCCTGGTCAACTGACATAACTGTTGCAACAACACCTACATCGTTTCTCATATCCTTGGGGAAAAGAGGACGGATGGGTCTGTCGATAACTCTTGAGGAAAGAGTTGCCTTTTCGCTTGCCTTACCTTCTCTTCTCTGGAAGGAGCCGGGAATGCGGCCTACTGAGTAGAGCTTCTCTTCGTAGTCAACGGAAAGAGGGAAGAAATCAACACCCTCTCTGGGCTTTGCAGCCATTGTTGCTGTACAGAGAACCTCTGTTTCGCCGTAACGGATAAGACATGAGCCGCCTGCAAGACCTGCCATCTTGCCTGTTTCAACAACAAGAGGTCTGCCGGCAAGAGTAGTTTCAAATTTTCTGAATTCGTTAAACATGTTTTCTACCTCGCTTTTCTTTCTTTAAATTTTGATTTTATATCAACACGAGGCTGTGGTTTAGCAATAAATTCAGCCGTGAAAAGCTCACCTTCAAAGCTCAATTTAGTGCTAACCCAATTTATCTGCCCCGCATTAATTTACGCTTTTAATGACGGAAAAATGGCAGACACGAAAGTATCATGTCTGCCAAGTGGATGCAATTACTTACGGATACCAAGTCTTGCAATGATTGAACGGTATCTTTCGATATCATTCTTCTGAAGGTAAGCGAGAAGGTTTCTTCTCTGACCAACCATCATAAGAAGGCCGCGACGTGAGTGATGGTCCTTCTTGTTAACCTTAAGATGCTCTGTAAGGCTGTTGATTCTGAATGTGAGAAGAGCGATCTGTACTTCAGGTGAACCTGTGTCGCCTTCGTGAGCAGCGTATTCCTTGATAATAGCTGTCTTCTGTTCCTTTGTCATCATGATTTTTCACCTCATAAAAAATATTTCATTCGCCTGACCCCCAGAATGCGGCAGGTGAAAAACCCGTTGGGCAAAACCCGCAATCCGAGTAATCGGCATAATGCTTGAAGATTATATCACAGCAAAAAGCAAAAGTAAAGAGTAAAACTCAAAAAACTTTCTGCCGTTTCATAAAATTTTTATATTATTTTCCCCTTTTTACTGTGAAAAATTACTTTTCCTATAGATTTTATCACATTTTTACATTATAATATAGAAAAGATTTTTAAAAAAAGAGGAATTACAAAAAAATGAAAAGCAGACTTAAAAAGTTTTTTCTTATAAGCTTAGCCCTTATCATTGCGTCAACAGCCGGTCTTTTTCTTTATGCACACTTTGTCTGCGGAACCTCCGTAACGGCAATGGCTGCAGCCTTCTACATGGAAATGACCGACTTCAACAAAATTTACGAAAGCGAGGAAAACGCAAACAAGGCACTTGAGGACCTGAGGCTTCCCAACCTGAGAAATGTTGAAAAGCCCAGGATGACCAATACAATCGCAAGCCGTCTCAGCGGAAAGATGCAGTATTTCACCGTGGGAGATATCAACTCCTCCGATACTCTCATTTTCTATTTTCCCGGCGGAGGCTTCATTGATCAGCCCAAATCACAGCATTGGAATCTTATTGATAAAATCAATGTGCAGACGGGCTACCCCGTGATTGTGCCGATTTACCTCAAGGTAACAAGCTACAACTGTGATGATGCCTATGCCGAGATAATGGAGCTTTACAAGCTTTACGCAGACAGCACCCGTATAAGCAAAATGATTTTTATGGGTGATTCCTCCGGTGCAAATCTTGCCCTTTCTCTTGCAATGCAGCTTCGTGACGCAGAAATCCGACAGCCCGACAAGCTCATTCTTATAAGTCCCTGGATGGATCTTTCCATGACAAATGAGGAAATGGAAGCCTTGGAGAAGGACGAATTTATGACGGGCATTGACGGACTTCGCGTTTTCGGAAAAAAATGGGCAGGTGACAGAAATGTTCTTGACCCCGTTGTAAGCCCCCTTTACGGCAACTTCGCGGGTCTTGGTGAAATCGTCATCTTCTCCGGTACAAAGGATATGCTTCACCCTGACATTCTTCTTTTCGAAAAAAGGCTCATTACCGACAAGGCCGATTACACCCTTTACATCGGGGAGAATCTTCCTCATGTTTATCCTCTGTTCCCCACTCCCGAGGCAAAGGACACCTTCACCATAATGCAGAATGAACTGTCGTTTTAAAAACTTTTTCCTGTAAACTATTTAAAAGGATATCATTGTTATGATATAATATAAAGAAAACACAAAAACAAAAGGAGAAATAAAAATGAGCAAAGTTAAAAATGATGCAAAAATCAAAAATCCTCTTATAGTTGCCGTCCGTGAACAGCTTGAACACCGAGCTACCTGGCTTTACCTTCTTTGCGACGAAGCACAAAAGAGAGGTCTCGATCCCAAGGATTTCGGCTCAGCTGCCGTAAAGCGCTGCGGCCTTATGCAGGGAAAAGGACTTGTCGAAAAGGGCAAAACAGATTCACTCAAGGGACTTCGCAAGACTCTTTTCACAAAGCCTGCTCAGTGGGTATTTGAAATGGACATCAAAAACTGCACAGATGATGAGCTTGAAATCCACTTCCATTACTGCCCCCTTGTAAAGGCATGGCAGAAGGCAGGCTGCAGCGATGATGAAATCGCTATGCTCTGCGACATCGCAATGTGCGGCGACAGAGGCATCGGCGAGCGTTACGGTGCAGAGCTTGACCTTCCCAAGACAATCGCTAACGGTGATGACATCTGTCATCTGAGATATCATAAGAAATGAGTAGTAAGTAGTGAGTAGTAAGGGTCGAGGGTCGAGTGCCGAGAGCCAAGGGCTGAGGGCAAAAGGAAAGAGCCAAAGCCTAGACCTAGGACCGAAAGATAAGAGCCTAACTACTTACCTCCACACTAAAAAACAAAAAAATCAAAGGAGAAAAACTATGTCCGAACAGAAATATCTCGATATTCTTTCACAGCTTACCCTTGATGAAAAGCTTTCACTTCTTTCAGGTAAGACCTACTGGCTTACCCAGGAAATTGACCGTCTCGGCGTCCCCTCTGTGTGGATGAGCGACGGCCCTCACGGTATGCGTAAGGAAAAGCAGACCGGCGGAACAAACATCATGCAGGCATCGGAAACCTCCACCTGCTTCCCCACTGCAGTTACAACTGCCTCCTCCTGGGACACTGACCTTCTCGAGGAGGTCGGAGCAACAATTGCTGACGAGGCAAAGGCACTCAAGGTCACAACCGTTCTCGGACCCGGTGTCAACATCAAAAGAAGTCCCCTTTGCGGCAGAAACTTCGAATACATCTCAGAGGATCCCTTCCTCACCTCACGCCTCGGTGCCGCTTATGTTCACGGTGTACAGAAAAACGGCATCGGTGTGAGCCTCAAGCACTTCTGTGCAAACAACGAGGAACACATCCGTATGTCAATTGACTCCGTTGTTGACGACAGAGCACTCCGTGAAATTTATCTTCCTGCCTTCGAGTACATTGTCAAAAAGGAACAACCCACAACAATCATGTGCTCCTACAACAGGATTTACGGCACCTACCTTTCTGACAGTAAAAAAATGCTCACTGACATCCTTCGTGACGAATGGGGCTTCAAGGGCATCGTTGTCAGCGACTGGGGTGCAGTAAACGACAGAGTTGAAGGCATCAAGGCAGGTCTTGATCTTGAAATGCCCGGCAACAAGGGTATGAACAACAAATACATCAAAAAAGCTCTCGACGAAGGCAGAATCACAATCGAGGATGTCGATAAAATCGTTCTTCGTATGATCAAATTTGCCTTTGACTGCAAAAAGAATGAGGGTAACGGCTACGAAATCGACTTCAAGGCTCACCACGAAACTGCAAAAAAGGCAGCCACACAGTCAGCCGTGCTTCTTAAAAACGAAAACGGAGCCCTTCCCCTCAAGAATTACCAGAGCGTTGCAGTTATCGGCGCCCTTGCTGACAAGCTCCGCTATCAGGGTGCAGGCTCAAGCCACATCAATGCCTGGAAAACTGTTTCCTTCAAAAAGGCACTTGAAAACAAGGGTCAGTCATTCACCTACGCTCCCGGCTACACCTTAAAGGGTGACGGCTACAGCAAGAAGCTCATCACTGAGGCCTGCGAGGCTGCAAAGGGCAAGGAGGCTGTTCTTGTCTTCATCGGTCTTACCGATGCCTTTGAAAGTGAAGGCTTTGACCGTAAGCACATCGATATGCCCGCTTCCCACGCAATTCTCGTTGAAGAGCTTTCAAAGGTAAACGACAACATCATTGTTGTTCTTTCCTGCGGCTCACCTGTTAAAATCGGTGACTGGGAAAAGAAGACAAAGGCAATACTCAATATGTACCTTCCCGGTCAGGCAGGCGGCGAGGCAGCCTACGACCTCATTTACGGCAAGGCTAACCCCTCAGGCAAGCTTGCTGAAACCTTCCCGATTGCAAACGAGGATAACCTTGTTTCGGCCTACTTCCCCATGGGCCCCAAGACCGTTGAATACCGCGAGAGCATCTATGTAGGCTACCGCTACTTCGACAAGGCAAGAAAGGCAGTCAAGTACCCCTTCGGTCACGGCCTTTCCTATGTTGACTTCGAATACAGCGACCTCAAGCTTTCAAAGAAAACCGTAAACGAGGGCGAAGAGCTCACTCTCTCCTTCAAGGTGAAGAACCTCGGTGAGATTCCCGGTGCAGAGGTTGCTCAGGTTTACGTTGTAAACCCCGAAAGTAAAATTTACAAGGCTGAAAAGGAGCTCAAGGGCTTCAAGAAGGTCTTCCTCAAAGCAAAGGAGGAAAAGACTGTTGAAATTACCCTTGACGAAAGAGCCTTCAGCTTCTACAATGTGCTTATCAATGACTGGCACGCAGAAAGCGGCAAGTACGGCATTCTCGTCGGCTCATCCTCAAAGGACATCCGTCTTGAAGGTGAGGTCAGCGTCAAGACTGCAAAGCCCGACGCTCCCGTACCCGATTACACCGAGACTGCTCCCTGCTACTATGACATAGAGAACACAACTGCTGTTTCCGATGAGGAGTTTGCCGCAGTGCTTTCAAGAGAAATCCCCGACAACAGTGAATTCACAAAGGGTAACCTCACAATCAACAGCTCCGTTTCCCAGGTTGCTGTAAGTCCCTTCGGTAAGGGTCTTTACAAGGTGCTTACAAACGGTGCAAAGATCGTTGCCCTCACTGCAGAAAATCCCGATATGATCACTGAATCCATCAAGGATATGCCCCTTCGTTCATTCAGCGGATTTACCGGCGGTCTTCTTTCACCCAAAACCGTTGAAGGCATTCTTGACCTTTGCAACGGTACAAAGGGCGGCTTCAAAAAGCTCATTTCGGGCTTCAAAAAATAATAAACGAGGTAATACTATGAAAAAGAAATTATTGGCTCTGCTTCTGGCTGCTGTTGCAGTTGTTGCCTGCTTTGCCGCTTGCGGTAAAAGCAATGTAAGCGACGGCAACGCAAGTGACACAAACGTAAGCGAGGAAAATTCAGTCTCCGCTTCCTCTCAGGCTGAGGAGAAAAGTCCCTTCTTTGCCGACTTTGAGACAACTGCACTTGACGGCAAGACATACACACAGGAGGCTTTCACAGGCAACAGACTTACAATGGTAAACATCTGGGGCACCTTCTGTGCACCCTGCATCAGAGAGATGCCCGACCTTGAAAAGCTCAGCAAGGATTACGCCGGAAAGGGTCTTGCAATCGTCGGCATCGTAGGTGACACCTTTGACTATCTCGACAAGGCAAACGACACTGCTAAGATTGACCTTGCAAAGGACATTGTCAAGGATACGGGAGTTACCTACCTCAACCTTCTCCCCTCACCCACACTCAACACGGCAAAGCTTGATTACATCAGAAGCTTCCCCACCACCTATTTCCTCAACGAAAAGGGCGAGCTTCTCGGTGAGTACATCGGCTCACGCTCTTACGACCAGTGGGCAGAAATCATTGACAGCCTTCTTGCTGAATAAGACGAAAAAATGAAAGCATCGGTTCTTTCCTTGTGCGGATTGAACCGATGCTTTTTATTATCAACAATTATACTATAGCCGCATAAACCGCCTTGGCAATGACCTCTGCTCCCTCATTGTTGGGATGGACATTATCCTTGCCGAAAAGGTCACGGCTATCTGTTGTAAGCTCATTTATGTCAATAACCGTTATTCCTCTTTCAGCGGCAACGGTTTTAACAAGCTCATTTACTGTCTGCACGTACTGAGGCTGAATGTCGTAATTTGTAAGCCCCTCACTTACACCCTCGGGGAAATAGGCAACGGGAGGAGTGCAGAGATAAACAGTGGGCTTTTTTTCTGACTGAAGATAAGCTTCAAGAAGCTTGTTGAACTCCATCAGAAAGGCTTCCTCTCCCTTCCAGTTTTCAGGCTTTGAATCATTGCTTCCCATCATAAAAACAAGAATGTCTGCTTCATAGGAAAGTGACTGAGTGTAAGCCTTGGTTGCAATGTAGGGCTGGTCTCCGTCGGGCTGAACGGTGCTTCCGCTTACTCCGAAATTCTTCACGCAGTATTCTTCACCGAGCATCTTCGAAAGAAGTGCAGGATAATTATTCCTCTGCCAGTTTTTTATGCTGTGGCCGTAGGTGACGCTGTCTCCCACGCAAGCAACCTTTATCTGTCCCTTTTTGTAAGAGGGGTTGACTCTTATTCCCGAAAGTCCGTTACAGAACATTGTGGCAAAAACTGCACCGCCTGCAAGCACAACGGCGACAAAGGCAGAAAAAATTCTCTTCATAAAACACCTTACCTTTTATTTTATTATTTTTTGAATCACTCGCTCTGAGCTTTGTGAATCAAAGAAGCTGAAATTCATTTCCTTGAATTTACGGTTCTTCTCCTTGTCCCACTCACCTCTGACTGCTTTTATGCATTCATCGAGGGTAAAAGCGACAGCACCCGGCACATAGGACTCATAGTCAAAATAGAAGTCTCTTTTTTCTCTGTAGTCTTCAAGGTCGTAGGCAAAAAACACCGTCTTTTTGTCAAGGAATGAAAAATCCATACAGATTGACGAATAGTCCGTAATAAGCACATCGCAGAAGAGTGCAAGCTTTCTCACATCATCGTACGATGTGACATCAACGGCGTTTTCCACGGTGACATTTTCGTGCACCTGAGGATGAAGCTTGACAAAAAGCACATACTCCTCACCGAGAGCCTCAGTAAATTTTTTTGTGTCAAAGCGCTTCAAAATTTCAAGGTTTTCTTCCTTCGTGTCACGGAAGGTCGGAGCATAAAGCACCACCTTTTTACCCTTACTTTGGGGATAAAGCGCCTCCAGCTCTGCTTTTGCTTTTTCATCGTTACCCTCTTTTAAAAGGTAATCACATCTCGGTGCTCCGAGGGGTAAAACCTGCTTTTTCCTGACACCGAAGGCACCTGCGTAAATTTCTCTCACGCCCTCACCCGAGCAGACAACATAGGTAAGCTTTTCATTTGCAGCCATTTCCGCCTTACGGACATTTTCGGGCTGGCTGATGTGAAAGCCGAACTTTTTGAATGCGCCCTCAGCGTGCCAGAGCTGTGTAATCACGGCATCCTTGCGGAAGCTGAGCCTTCCCATCGGCAAAAAATTATCGTTGAGAAAAACGTATTTCGATGTGGCAAGAAGCCTTGATTTTACAAGAAAGAAGGAAATAAGCCTGAGGGGATTTTTCAAAGAGAGATCCTCTCTTGTGATAAAAACCGCCTCCATATCCTTTCTTGTTTCACGAAGCTTCTCGCATACACTTCCGAGGGAATCACAGAAGCCCTCGTTGTGCATTGAAAGAAAGCAGACTCTGTTCTCCTTGAGCGGAAAAAATCTTACACTTATGTTGAAAAACAGAGCGTAAAGAGAATAAAAGAATTCTTTCATCACTTAACAATCCTTTTTGTAAGAAGAAAATCTATACATCTTAAAATGTGAGGGAAGAAAAGGTCAACAACAAATGAGGGTAGCTTTTTCTTCACCTTGAACATTATGCGGAAATCTCTTATGTCGAGCTTCCTCGGCGTTCTGAAGGAGACAATCCACTTTGCTCTTGCGGCTTTTCTTGCTTTTTTCATATACTTTTTATCGGAAAGCACCCTCACATTAGCCATAGCAAGGTACTCCTCGGGAATCAGCCCCTTTTTCACCATGCTTTCTGGCACAATCACCTCAAACATAGGGGAAATCTGACGGTAAAGAGAATCAAAAAGCTCTGTCATATCCTTGTTCGATTTTCTGATGATAACCGTAATGTTGGGGTTTTCCGCAATTTGCTTTTTGCTTGAAAAAATGTTTTCAAGGTGAAGGTCGGGATCAGTCTGCTGCATAACGGCAAAGCGCTTTTCCGTCATAAGCGACTTAAGACGGTTGAATTCCTCTGCACAGTAAGCCATGCATTCATCGTCGCCCCTCCAGCAAAGGCGGTAAAACTGCGAGATGAGAATATAAGCAGTCTTGTAGATTACCTCCTGGATGTAATCCTCTCTGTCAACCTCGGCAGGTGCGTTTTCAAGTGCCTCGAGTGCCTTGTCGTAAATCACCTTAAGTGAGCCGCTGAAGCTTCTTGCAAGGTCGGCGTTTACTGTCTGGCTTACGGAAAGTCCCTCTGCAACGGTGTGTCTTCTGTAATTCATGCAGGCATCCATTGTACCTGCAATCCTCGCACCCGTATACACATAGGACATAAAGAAGGCACCCTCCTCGGAGTATTTGTACTCGGGGAAGCGCACACCGCTTTCAACAAGTCTTTCACGGTTGTAGCACTTGTTACCGACAAGAAAGCTCCACAGAAGAATTTTCGTGAAGGTGGGAACGCTTTCCATTGAAGCGAGTCTGTCGGCAAAGGCGTTGTGCTTACTGACAATGTCCTTACCGAAGTTCATCAGTCTGCCTAAAACAAGGTCAGCACCCGTTTTCTTTGCAGTGTTATAAAAGGCTTCAAGGGAGCCCTCAGTGTAGGTGTCGTCAGCGTCAAGGAAAACAACGTACTCACCCGTTGCTCTTTCAAGACCGTAATTTCTTGCTCTTGAAACGCCGCCGTTTTCTTTTATGTATGACCTGAAGATGCTGTATTTTTCACAGTAAGCATCAATGATGTCCTGCGTGCCGTCAGTTGAGCCGTCATTGACGATAACAACCTCAATGTCCTTGAGTGTCTGATTTACAAGGCAGTCAAGGGTTTCCGAAATGAACTGCTCGGAATTATATGCAGGTATGATAACCGATACCTTTGCCATAGGGCTTTCCCTCCTGTTTATTAAAACCTGATTCCCCATTTGAGGAAATACTTGATAATCGACTGAATATGAATAAGAAGAAGCTTTTTGTTTCTCTTGCTCTCTCTTTCCCAGAGATGATAAACCGTTGCCATCGGATAAAACAGAGCCTTGTACTTTTTGCTTACGCGTCTTGCAATGTCGCAGTCCTCAAGGTACATAAAAAACCTTTCGTCAAAGCCGCCAAGCTCCATAAACACCGATGTTCTGAAGAACATAAAGCAGCCCGTTGCGTTGGTGATTTCAAAGGGCTCATCCTCGGGCATATCAAGCATACAGTACTCTGTCATAAGTCTGTTGGGCTCATCGCCCTTGTGAACCCAATGATTTCCGAGGTAACGCACCGTGGGGTTACGCTTTGCAAGCATCTGCAGTCTGCCGTCCTCAAAGCGTATCTGCGGAGAAAGAAGACCGATTTTTTCATCCTTCTCTGCGAAAACGGCAAGCTCACTTATAACATCCTGCTTAAGAAGAATATCGGGATTGATTACAACATGGTAATCCGACTGTAAAAGAGGTATCACCTTGTTATGTCCCGCACCGAAGCCTGCATTTGTTTTGCTTTCAATTACAACAACTGTAGGATACTTTTCTTTTATGTGTTCTGCGGTGCCGTCCTCGGAGGCATTATCCACCACATAAAGCGTAAAATCCACTCCCTTTGTGTTTTCCAGAAGTGACTCAATTGTGGCATCTACCTTACCCTTTGCGTTGTAGGTAACAATGCAGCCGCTTACTTTTATTTTGTTCATTATTCCTTCTCCTTACTTTTTGAAGAGAATTCTTCTGTAAAGTCTTGAAATCAGATAACGTCTCCACTCCATCTTCTGTGAAAAAGATGTTTTTGATGTGCCCGTTACATTGTTTCCGTGCATACGGTGATAAATCAGAGGCTGATCAATGAAGGTAACCTTACCGTAAACCTCACAGACAAGACCTATCCATTGGTCATGCATTGGGGCGTGCTTCGGAATCGGCATAATGTGCTTGAGCATCCTTCTGTCAAACGCCATACAGCAGCCCATATAGGAATTTTTGATAATGTTGTGCAAAATTCCCTTACGGCTTCCTCTGACTTCAAAGAAGGAGGGATTTGTAACCTCGAGCCTTCTGTCAGTGACATAGGCATTGTGAAGAACAAGGTCTGCGCCCTCTGAAAAAGCCCTCATAACCTGCTTAACCTTATCGGGAAGCCACACATCATCCTGGTCGCAAAGAAAAATCTTATCACCGTGGCAGTGTCTTATAGCATTGATGAAGTTGGCTACCACACCCTTGCCTCTGCCTTCAATGTAAACAATGCGGCTGTCCTTTTCCATCATCTTTCGGACAATCTTTTCCGTAATGCCCCCCGGCCTGTCATCGGACACAATTATCTCATCGTCTTCTCCGAGCTGAGGCAGAATGGATTTTATCTGCTCGTATATATATTTTTCGCCCTTATAGGCGGCAAGTGCAACTGAAATCATTTTTTCACCACCGAAAATGTATATAATCAACTAATTATATCACCGATTGAAGCTTTTTACAATAGAAAAAAGTGACTATATAAAATATTATTACTGAATAAAAATCTGACCAAAACTGTTGAACGTGAGAATAAACCGTAGTATAATCAGGATGCGACATAGAATTACAACAAAGGAGATTTTAAAAATGAAAGACACAATTTCTGATTTTGCAGGCATAATCGAAAATGCAATCGCAGACTTCTGTGAACGCAACAACCTCACAGCAAGCAGCTTTGTTTTCGACGAGAACACCGAAGAGGAAAGCCTAACGCTCACCCTCAACGGCTTTGATGTGCACTTTTATATAGGTGATAATCTTTCCTACGGCTTACGTCTGTTCGAGGACACTGAAAACCTCGAAGGATACTGTATACTTACAAGATTCAAGTTTCAGTTTTCACCCTTTTATTATTCTCCCTATGACATTCACAATGTACTTGACTGCACCGATTTTGAAACCCTCGATTTCCACACTCTTCACGATGATGACGATGTAAAAAAAGCAATTGCCGCCGTTCTGTCCTTCATTGAAAAACACAGTGAGGAAATCGGTGACATTTCGGGAAGTCTGCTTCTTCAAAAGCAGTTGAAGGACAACTACGAGCACGACCTTTCAGTTGTTTCCAAAAAAATTACACCCGAAAAGCTCAGAGAAAACTTCAGAAAATACGCTGAAAAACACGAGCTCAACCTTTATTTTCACGGCAGAGCCGACCTTACCGTCGCCTTCGCTAACAGTGACAAGTACAAGGAGCTGGATGAATACTTCAGAAACAAAAGCAAGAAAAACAAGCTTACCGTTTTTGAACAGCGCCTTTACAGACATCTTGACGAAAACGGCTATAAGCCTGTTTCCGAATCGGTAAAAGCTTCAGTAAAGAAACAGGTTAAAACAAACAATAAGAATCTTCTTATTGAAATACCGTCCTATATCATCTCGGGAATTCTTGAAATTCTGACACTTATTGTTGCCGAAAATCTCTGTGCTAAATCCTTACCTGACGGGCTTTATCACATCATTGCCTGCTCTACAGATTCAGGCTTCAGCTTTTTCGTTGGTCTTCTTTCCTACAAATGCATACTCACCGAAATAATGGAGTCTCTTTTCACTAAAAAAACTCACGCTTCACAAAAGCACGCAAAATCCGATAAGCTGGCCACCGTAATTCTTACTGTTATTTGCTTTGCCGTTGCAATCGGCACCGGAGCTTACAACTACTTTTTCAACACACAGACCGTCGCACTTCACGACACGGGAATTTATGTTGGAACAAAGGTTAAAAATGAAATCCTGCCTTTTGACAGTGACAAGCTTGAATTCTTCCTGATTGAAGGTTATTCCTACAAGGACTCCTACGATGACAGTCCGGAAGAAAAAGAGCTTTACATCGTCATAGATAAAGATTACGAAAACTACATCATCAGCAACGACGAAACTCCCGGGGAGCTGACACATACGCTTAAGCTCCTTAAGAAAAACAGAGTTAAAGTAACAAGCTTAAAGGATTACGAGGAATTTCAGGACACTTATATCTACCCGATTTAATAACAAAAAGGGGCTGTAAAAAAAGTGCAGACCGCATAAAACAAGATAACTAAAGGGTTTCTTTCGGTATTGAACTACCAAAGAAACCCTTTAAAACTGTAAAAATCAGCAAAAGCAGGCAAAAACAAGGTTTTTGCGTTTTATG